>NZ_JBEOSF010000042.1:0-80103 GCF_040302725.1 Kitasatospora sp. NPDC097605
ACCAGCGCCTGCCCGGCGAGCCCGACCAGGGCCGGATCACCCGGGCGCAGCAGCCCCGCCGCCTGCCCGGCGGCCCGGCTCCCGCCGGGCCGCCGGCCGTCAGGCGGGGCCGCTCACCCGCAGCAGGGCTTGCACTCCGTCACCTGGACGTTGTCGATCACCGGGCCGTACGCCCCGGCGACGGTGCTGGTGAAGCCCAACGTGGTGGACGAGCCCTGCGCGACGAAGGTGAACTGGCGCCCCACGTAGCCCATGGCGGTCCGGGTCCGGCCGGTGACGTCGAAGGAGAAGTCCTGGAAGTTCTGGCCGTCGATCAGCGCCCGGCCGGTCTTCAGGGCCGGCCCGCCGCCGGGGTTGCCGGCCAGCGCGTAGGTGACGGAGTAGGTGGTGCCCGGGACGGTGGTGAAGCTCTGGGTGACGGCGCCGTTGGTGCCGCCGTTGAGGTCCAGCGACTGGTCGCCCTCGGCGGCCTGCCAGAACCCCGCGCCGATCAGGTCGACGCTGCCGGCCGTCACGGTCCACGGCCCGATGGCCTGACCGGCGGTCAGATTGGTGAAGGCGTTGGCCGGGGCCTTGGGCGTCTCGAAGCTGCCGTCGTCGAAGTGGCTCAGGGCGCGGTGGCCGCCGGCGGCCTGGGCCGGGACGGCCAGGGCGGTGGCTCCGGCGACGAGCAGGGCGGCGACGGCGACTCGGGCACGCGGGAACGACATGAAGGGCCCTCCAAAGGCTGGTGGACGGATCAACCGACGATCGGTTGAGCACAGAGCGTCCGCCGTGGCGGTGATCCCTGCCAAGACCGGACGGATGGCGCCCGGTGGCGCGCGGACCGGCGCGCGGGCCCTCGCGCGCCGGTTTGGAAGGTCCCGGGCCCGCCGGACGGGGCCTCGGGGGCGCCCCGGAGGGTTCTCCACGTCCGAATGCGGTCAGGCGCACCCTCCCGCACGGGGAGTGTGACGAGCCGCGCACACCCCCCTCGCACCACGCACCCTGCCGCGCGACCGCCGGGGCCGCCGGGAACGCCGGGAAACGGCGAACACCCGAACCCCAACGCCGGCGCCGCCTCCCCGCCCGCCGTCGAGGGCCGTGGAGTTCACGCCGACGGCGCCCGTTCAGGGCGGACCGCCCACCGCACCGGTCGTTCCCGCGCGGCGCAGCGCGTCCGGCGTGTCGCCGTACCAGCGGCGCACCGCCCGG
The DNA here is from genome assembly GCF_040302725.1 of Kitasatospora sp. NPDC097605. Lineage (NCBI taxonomy): Bacteria > Bacillati > Actinomycetota > Actinomycetes > Kitasatosporales > Streptomycetaceae > Kitasatospora > Kitasatospora sp. NPDC097605. The sequence goes on from NZ_JBEOSF010000042.1 coordinate 1,195, forward strand.
CGCAGGGCGCGGGCGTCCGCGTAGCCGCTGCGCGCCGCGATCGCGTCGACGGTGAGGTCGGTGGTCCGCAGCAGCCGGACGCAAGCGCGAGCTGGTCGCCCGGTTCGACGACGGCTCGCTGTACCTGCTCCCGGGCAACGGTGACGGCACGGTCGGCGCGAAGGTGAGGATCGCGAGCGGCTGGCAGATCTACGACACCGTCCTCGCCCCCGGTGACGTGAACGGCGACGGCAAGCCCGACCTCCTCGCCCGCGATGCCACCGGCACCCTGTGGATCCACACCGGCACCGGAACGCTCAACGGCAACGCCACCTTCGCGGCGGCGGTGAAGAGCGGCTGGGGCTTCTCCACCACCGACCTCATGATCTGATCCCCTCACGCACCCCCCTGGCGCACCCCCTCGCACGCCCCGCCGCCGCGCTCCGAGCCGCGGCGGCGGGGCGTGCCGTGCAGGCGGAGCCCCGACCGGTATGACGGACCGCCACCAACCCGGTGTGCCGGACCGGGCCGCGGGGCATCATGGACCGCACGACAGGGGCGGGGGCGATGGCGGTGCCGGTGGACCACGAGCCGTACGAGATCCGCGGGGACACAAGGGGCTCCGCCGCGTTCGGCGGCGTCGTCGCCATCGCGCTGGGCCTGGTGGTGCTCAACATGATCCTCTCCTGGGACGATCCGCCGGTCGCGGCGCTGGTGTTCTTCTGGGCCTTCTGCCTGCTCTGCGTGGCGGGCGGCCTGCTGGGCCTGGCCGCCGTCCTGCGCGGCACGCTGGTGCCCGACTTCCGGATGGACGCGGCCGGCTTCCACGCGACGGGCGCCCGCTTCCACGCCCCCTGGCCGGAGATCCAACTGCTCGAGATCGGCACCGTCGAGGTCCACCAGCTGGACTTCGAGCGGCTCCGGGACTCCGGCTACCGGCAGCGCCGGGTCTTCTGGGTGACCCGCGGCGACCTGCGGTACGAGTTCCAGATCGTCCACGAGCGCCCGCTGCCGCTCGACGAGATCCACCGGGGCGTGGCCCGCTTCGCCGGGGAGGTGCCCGTCCGGGCGCTGGAGTCGGTCGAGCGCCGCCCCCAGTGGAGCCGCCGCGCCTGACCGCCGCCCTTGACCGCCCTCGACCGCCCTCGACCGCCCCTGACCGCCGCGCCCGGCGCGGGCGGGGCGGGCGGCGCGGCGGTGCGACGGCTCCGTCGGTCATGGTGTTCTGTCGACGCGGCGCGCCCGTCGCCGGCTGAACACGCCCCGGACACCCGAAGCGAAGGACGAACCGCCGTGAACGAGCTGCACCGTCTCCACGCCGATGCCGTGCTCTTCGATCTCGACGGCACCCTGGTGGCCACCGAACACCGCAGCCGCGCCGCCTGGACCCGGCTGTTCACCGCCCACCACGTGCCCTGTGACGACGCGGTCCTGGCGACCTTCACTGGACGGCGCGGCCACGAAGCCCTCGCCGACCACCTCCACCACTTCCCGGGTCACACCGTCGACGAGCTCTTCGACGAGGCCGTCGGCTACCTCAGGGGCTCCGACAGCCCGCCGCCGTTCGCGGTCCCCGGCGCCGTCGACCTCCTCGCCGACCTGCACGCCCACGGCGTCCCCCTCGCCGTCGTCACCTCCGCCCTGCGCATCCACGCCACCGCGATGCTCGACCACGTCGGCGGCGCCGGCCTGTTCCGGGTCATCGTCACCGCCGAGGACGTCAGCGCGGGCAAGCCCGATCCGCAGGGCTACCTCGCCGCCTGCCGGGCGCTCGGCGTCCACCCGGCCGACGGCCTCGCCTTCGAGGACGCCCCGGCCGGCGTCCTCGCCGCCAAGGGCGCCGGCCTGCGCTGCGTGGCCCTCACCACCACCTACGGTCCGAGCGACCTCGCCCAGGCCGACCTGGTCGTGCCCGACCTCACCGCACTGCGCTGGACCCCGTCCGCCGAAGCGAACTGAGACCGTCCACCCCCGTCGACCACCGCTCCGTCCCGCGTCAGTGGACGGGGACGCAGATCTCGCACAGGTGCCGGGCGAGGAGGCTCGGGCGGTAGCGCTCGAGAACGGGACGCGCGGCGTCGAAGGCGAAGCCCTGGGCGGCGAGGTCGCCGAACAGCCCGCTCCAGGCCTCTGCGAGGGCCTCGGAGGTGTGCGCGACGGTGAGGACGGCGTGGCGGCCGCCGGTGAGACGGCTTTCCCCGATCTCGGGGTCCTGGAGGTCGGTGTCGTCGGAGACCAGGAGGCAGGTGTCGTAGCGGCAGGCGTGGGGCGGGGTGCGGGCGGGGTCGTCGCGGGCGATGCCCAGCACGGCGGTGTCGGTCCGCAGCAGATCGCGCTCGGCGGCCCAGGACTTGAGCTTCTCCATGTGGACCGCGTTCGCCGCGCCGTAGGGGCCGACGCGCCTCAGGTAGGCGATGCGGGATTCCGGCATGTCTTCCAGTGTGAACATTTCCTCGTTCTCCGTTCGTATGGCGCGGAGAGAACGGTAGCAACGTATAAAAATGCCTTTAAGGGCCTTTGAAATACATTTCTGGAATTGCTGCCCGTCGGCCCTGTGCGCCATGGCCCCCGCACCGCACCCACGCCCCTGACCGATCAAGGTCGGCCGTCACACATCTGTCGGACAGTCACATCAGTTGCTACAGTCCCTCCTTGCAGTGACACAGCACGTGCACCGAACCCCCACGCAATCCACCAGAGAATGTGGAGAACAGCCATGGGTTCGCTCCCTCGCCGCATTGCCGCCGTCACCCTCACCACGGCGGCCCTGCTCGGCCTCGCGGGTACCGCCACCAGCGCGTCGGCCACCACGATCAGGTACTTCAAGGCCTACGGCGTCAACCCGTCCGTCGCCGCCCCCCGGGCCTGGGCCGCCGCCCACGCCGCGGGGTTCACCGATGACCAGTGCAGCCAGGAGAACGAGGTGATCTCGCCCGGATACTGGCAGGTCATCGTCACCTGCGTGCGCTGACCGCCCGCACCGCCCGCGCCACCTGCTCCGCCCGCGCCACCTGCTCCGCCCGCACCACCCTGCTCCGCCCGCGAGGCAGCCGACGACCGTCGGCTGCCTCGTCGGCATTTCCCCCCGGCCCGCCCGGCCCGCCCTGCCTGCCGGCGCCGGTCGTGGCCGGTGGCCGGATCTGACAGAACCCCGGCATTGCGGCCATGGCGCGTGCGGCGGAAGGATCGCCGTATGCCCGAACCGCGCGCCGTCGTCATCGCGGCCTTCCCCGGAGTCGAACTCCTTGAGGTGACCGGCCCGGCGGAGGTCTTCTCCGTCGCCTCCCGCCTGCTGGAAGGTCACGCACCCGCCTACCGGGTCGAGATCGCCGCCGTGCGGAGCGGCCCGCTGCCCACCGCCGCCGGGATCAGCCTGGTCGCCGAGCGGTCGCTGGCCGAGCTGCGCCCGGGCGTGGACACCCTCCTGGTGGCCGGCGCCATGGAGAACGACGGCGGCCGCTACCGGGCCGTCGTCGATCCCGAGGTCGTCGCATGGCTGGCCACCGAGGCCCCGGCCGCACGGCGCGTCGGCGGGGTGTGCGCCGGCGTCCACCTCCTCGCCGAGGCCGGACTGCTCACCGGCCTGCCCGCCACCACTCACTGGCTCACCGCCGACCACCTGGCCGCGCGGTACCCGGACATCGCGGTCGACCCAGAGCCGATCTTCATCCGCGCCGGGCGGATCTGGACCTGCGCGGGCGTGACCGCGGCCCTGGACCTCGCCCTCGCCATGGTGGCCGAGGACCACGGACCGGCGATCGCCCTCGACGTCGCCCGCGCCATGGTGATGTACGTCAAACGCCCCGGCGGGCAGACGCAGTTCAGCGTGCCGCTCTCCCTCCAGGCGAGCGCCGACGACCGCATCGACGAACTGCGGCGCTGGATCGACGACAACCTCGCCGAGCGGATCCCGGTCGAGGCGATGGCCGCCCGGGTGCACCTGAGCGTGCGCCACTTCGCCCGGGTCTTCCGCGACTGCACCGGCCGCACCCCGGCCGACTACCTGGAGGCGGTCCGGGTGGAGGCGGCCCGCCGCCTGCTCGAGGAATCCGCCCGCAGCCTGCCCGACATCGCGGCTGCCAGCGGACTCGGGTCGGTGGAGACCCTGCACCGGGCCTTCCGCCGCCGCCTGGGCGCCACCCCGGCCGAGTACCGGCGCCGCTTCCGGCCGCATGCCACCGCCCGCTGAACCATCCCCTTCGCACGTCGAGGAGCCACCCCGTTGTCCCGCACCAGAATCCTGCCCATCCCGGTCCTCGGCCGGCACGCCGTCAACGCCTACCTCCTGCTCGGCCGCCACCCGGTCCTCGTCGACGCCGGAACGCCCGGCAGCGGCCCGCGGATCGTCGAACAGGTCGCCGCCCACGGCGTCGACCCGCGGGACGTGCGCCTGGTCGTCGTCACCCACGGCCACATCGACCACTTCGGCTCCGCCGCCGAACTGCGCCGCCTCACCGGCGCGCCGATCGCCGCGCACGCCGCCGACCTGGGCCCCTACCGCACCGGCCGGGTCCGCGAACCGTACCTGCCCACCGGCCCGATGGGACGGCTGATGGCCCGCAGTCCGAAGCTCCACGAACAGGCCGAACCCTTCGAGCCCGACATCGTCCTCCACGGTGAGACCGGCCTCGCGGACTTCGGCGTCGAGGGCCGCGTCATCCCCACCCCGGGCCACACCGCGGGCTCGGTCTCCGTCCTCACCGACGACGGCGACCTGGTGGCCGGCGACCTCATCGCCAACTCCTTCATGGGACTCATCGAGAGCCGCCCCGCCAACCCGCCCTTCCACGACGACCCGCTCACCAATCTCGCCAGCCTCCGCGCGATGCTCGCCCTCGCGCCCACCCGCCTCCACGTCGGCCACGGCACCCCCCTCGACCCGGCCCGCGCCGCCCACTGGGCGGCGGCCGAACAGCGCCGGCTCCACCGCCGGGCGGCCCGCGCCCGCCTGCGGACCAGGCCGCTGGAGCCGGACGGCACATGACGGTTCCTCAGTCCAGCTCCGATGCGGCGGGTACCTGCTCGTTGATCTGCCCGAACGGGACGTGGGGCCGGGATCGGCAGGGCGGCGCCCCTCGGGCCCGCCCTGCCGACCTCCGGGGGCCGGATCAGGATGCCTGAAGGATCCTGGCCCACTTGTAGGTGAAGACGTCGTCGTCGTGGAGCCAGGTACTGCCGGACCAGAAGTAGGACTTGAAGATTCCCGAGTCTCCCGGCGTGGTCGAGACGTCGAGTCGGGCGCCCACCATCTCCCACTGGTCGGCGAACTCCTGGTCATAGGCCACGGAGAAGGAGTTGTAGCCGGCGTCCCGGGCCTTCTCGCAGGAACCCGTCCGCCAGCCGCTGTGGCCCGTGGCGCCGTTCTGGATCTCGCTCCCGGACCACGTTCCGGTCTTGAACTCCCCGTTGATGGGCGCGATGTTCGGGCTACTGAGCGTCACCCACCAGATCTGGTGGCCACCGGCACCGGAATCGGTGCCCGTGGTCAGCGTCCATCGCCCGTAACAGGTGGTGTCGGCCATGGCCGTGCCCGACTGCAGCGGGACGGCGGCTGCCAGAAGGCAGCCCACCATCGCTGCCACGCCTGCCATACGTCGTGTTCTCATGATCGGATACCTCCCGAAGCGTTGATTCCCACGCCCTGCCGGCACCACGGGTGTGCGGGGGAGAGCCGGCAGTGGCCGAGGGCTTGCCGAGATGGGCCGGACCGCTTCCAGCGGGGCACAGGCGCCCGGGCCGCAGTACCAGCACCTCAAGGTCTCACACCTTCGTGCACGTCGCATCCAGTCGCGGCCCGGGTCGTCCCCGATCCCGCACCGCTCCCGGACGCCGACTGGACCACACCCGCCGCGCATGCGATCAGCCCTGGGCGAGAACACCGCCCACGAACGCCCAGGATCTGGTCGGCCCCGGCCCGGACCTGCGCACCGCACACAACTGACCGAACGCCACCACAGGCTGGCTGCTGCTGCACCGCGCACGTTCGTGGAGGGGCGCCGGAGGGCGAGCCCGGACACGTCGGTCGTGTCAGGCGAACTCGAACTGCGCGGCGGCTTCGGCGGGCGCGGTTGCCTGGCGGCGTCCGGGGACGTCGTGGACGGCGGTTGCGCCCTCGGAGCGCAGTTGGTCGGCGGTGGCGTGTCGGGCCATGATCGCGGCGTAGGAGCGGACGTCTGCGGCGGTGATGTCAGTGCGGGCTCGCTCCGCGTGTTGCTGGAGGAGGTCGGTGGGGTCCGGGTCGAATCGCAGTATGGTCACCGGGGCGTCGAAGCGCCTGGCCAGGGCGATGAGTCGTGCGCGCGCCTGCGGGGTGACGTTCGTGGACTCGGCGACTGCGCTGTGTCCGGTCGCGAGCCTGGCGGCGATCCTGCGGTCGCGTTCCTCGAAGATCCGTCCGTCCGCCGCCTCCGAGTCCGCGTCGGCGGGTGACGTGCCGAAGAGTTCCGCGCGGATCCCGTCGCTGGACACCACGGCTTCCGCGTCGATCTGCCGACGCTCGATCAGTGCCCGAACGAAGCTGGTCTTGCCCGAGGCGGGAGGGCCGACGAGGATGACCAGTCCCGCGGGCACACGGATCGGCCCGGAGCCGCCCGGCGCGAGAGCGTCGAGGTAGAGGTCGCCTGCGCAGTCGAGGGCCTCTTCGGCGGAGCCGGCAGGCAGGCCGCTCGGCAGGACGTTGTCCTTGTAGGTGTTGCTGCCGGCCAGATGGAGGGCGAAGCCCCAGGTGTGCAGCACGCCCGTGAAGCGCAGGCGACACAGCGGGACGATCCGCTCGCCGGGCAACTCGGCCGCCACGTAGGCGAATCCGGAGTGGAAGCGGACCGTGATGGCGTTCACCTGCGGCCATCGCTCACGGGCGCGGTGGTTCAGGCGCTGACGGAGGTGGTGCTGCATCGATTCCGGGGGGTTCTTCGGCACGGGTCCATCCTGCCGTGCGGCGCGTTGGCCCGCCCTGATCATCGACCTCAACTCCCTGTCCACCTACCTGCCCACCCCTCCCGCGAGGTCCGGGCACATGACCACCGAGGCCCGACGGTCGTTCGCCGGTGCCCTCACCCCGTGGCCCGGACCCGGCTACGAGGGGGATTCCGTCAGGGCCGCGAGGTCGACGACCTGGTCGGCGGGTGGAGCGGTCACGAAGACGGGCAGGTCGTAGGCGCTGAAGTCGACCTGGAAGTCGTAGGCCTGTGTCTCCACGCGGACGGGACGCGGCGGGCCCTGCTTGGCGATGTAGGCGATGAACGGCGGCTCGTCGGGGCTCGTGACGAGGAAGCTCATGCTCCTCGTCCCGCCCACCGACTCTCCCGCGCCCGAGAGCGTCTGGGTGGCCGGGGCCGTGGTGCCGACGACGGGGACCGTCGTCAGGTCGCAGAACCCGCCGACACCGTCGAGTGTGCGGCCCGCGGGCAGGCGGACCCAACGGCCGCCGAACCTGGAGGCGATCGCTTCGCCCCACTCGCGGGCGAATGCCTGGGGGTCCATCCTGACGAAGGTCTCGCCCTGGACGCGCGCGATCCGGCTGGGGCCCTGCCCCTCCTGGATCGTGGTGGCGGTGCAGTTGCCCTCGCGATCGGCTGACACGGTGAAGGTGGCACGGTGTTCGTCCTTGAGGGCGAAGCCCGTCATGGTGACCGAGGCGGCCTTGCGGAATTCGGCTTGCGCCGTCTCCAGGAGGAGGGGCCCGGTCATGGACTCCAGCCGCTCGTCCGGGCCTGCCGTGGCCGTGGCGTCGGCCGGTGACCACGCACCGCCGGCGGCCCGTACGGTCGCGGCGGCGACGGCGATGACGAGGGACAGGGCGAGGCCGGTGGTGAGGGCCGCCCGGGTGGCGCGCGGGATCGAAGTCACTCGGTGATGCCGTCCTGCTGATCATGTGTCCGAACAGACGGGAACGATGCCGGTCGGGCCGGCGCCGCGTCAACCGGTACGTCGTACGACATCCGGTCGTTCCTCCGACCGGAGGCGAACGGGGGCTCGCCGAGCGGCGGGCCGGGACGGAGAACCCGTCCCGGCCCGCCGTGCCGCGGTCGGCGGCCAGTCAGCCGACGGCGTCCACCAGGAACCTCTGGCCGGCCGCCTCCGTGCAGCGCTGCTGGGCGATCTCGGCACCGGCCTCGGCACCGGCCTCGGCATCGACGTCGGCGACACCGAGGCACAGGCCGTTGTGCACCACGCGGATCCGGTAGCCCTCCGCCCCGGAGCGGCCGAGAGGCTCGAACAGGAAGTGCTGGCTGGTCCGGTCCGCCGAACAGCTCTCCCAGGGCCAGGGTTCGAGCAGGCCCTCGACCACGTGACCGCTGCCGAGCGCCGTGAGGCAGCCGTCGCCGTGGACCGGATGGCGCCATTGGATGTAGAAGGAGCCGGTGCGGCCCACGGGGACCAGCGAGGTCTCCGGCGGCGTGGCACCGGCGCACTCCCGTTGGACGGCGACCTCGCTGCGGTAGCGCCCCAGGCGGTCGTGGCCGTCGGTGACGCACAGCTGCGGGGCGGACGCCGGCCGGATCCGCGAGAGGCCCGCCGCCGGGGCGGGGCCGGTGCCGGGGGACGCGGTGGCCGGGACGGCGAGGGACGCCGTGGGGCCGGCCCCACGCGCCGGTGAGTCCGGCTCGCTGCCGCCCTCGGGCAGCAGCGCCCAGGCGCCCACGGCTGCCAGCATCAGCACCGCGCCGACGGCGACCGCCAGCGTCCGCCGGCCGCCCCCGCGCCCTCCCCGCCGCCCGTCGGGAGGCAACGGCAGTCGGCCGGACGGCTCCGCGCCAAGCGGCGCGGAGGCCGCGGCGGCGGTGGCCAGCCGGTTCCTGGCGCCCAACCAGACGGCGGCGCTCTCACCTCTGCCGCAGGCCCGCACGAACGCCAGCACCACCTCCGGACGCGGCAGCGAATCCCGGCGCAACATGTCCGCAGCGGTACTGCGCGCCAGCACGTCCCCGGACTGCTCGGCATTGAACTCCAACTGCCGGTAGGTCAGGCCGGTCTGTTCCTTGAGCCGCCGCAGGCAGTCGACGAACTCGGCGGCGGTGTACGCCTCTTGCGGCAACGGATCGTGTGTCTCCATGCCCCGCCATCCTTGTCCCGTCCATGGCGGACAGCAATCCGGGATTCTGCCAATCCCCGTCACCGCGACCCGCCTCCGGGCCGGCCCCGCCCCGCCCCGCAGCGCCACGCGAGCGGCCAGGACGGCGACCAGGCCGCCTTTCCGGATCAAGAGGGCATCCGATCAACGTTTGGGCAGCGATGCCCGATTCGCCAGGTTGGGTGGCGAGGGGCGCTTGCGCGCCATGGGCTCACCTCCTCGGCCTCCGCTGGAGCGCAAGGACTCCCCGCCAGTCCTGTTGCGGGGTGGTCGCGAGACATCGCAGACTGATAACAGGCAGCCCACACAGGCCAGGTGGACCCCTTCTGAAATCCCACCCGCACCTAGTTTCCAGCGGGTGGCATGGCGCGCGCTCCGGCGCGATTCCCAGACGATTCTGGAGATTACCCAGAACTGGAGAAGCAGACACCATGAAGCTGCTGACAGAGATCGACAACATGGTTGCCACCGGAAAGCTGGTGGCTTCGGCGGACGACCAGGCCGTCATAGATATTGTCAAGGCTGTGATCAAAAGTAGTGCTTCGGTTTCGTTCTACCTGACCCGCGCCCAGGCTGAAGCCATCAAGGAGTGGCTCTGGACGCCGGAGCGAACCCGCCGCGCGGGACTCCGCCTGATATCTGAAGAGGAAACCGAAAGGATCAGGGCGGAACTGGGTGTCGAAGTTGCAAACTTCAGGTTCTCCCCGATCGAGTGCGACTGCGGGCACACCTACGATGCATTTGACTTCATCCAGCAAGGGATTCGCGAGCACGGCCTCGATGCCGTCACGTCAGTATTCTCCCTCAAGAATTCGACCCTCCTTCAGGTGAATCCCAAGTTCGTGCCAATCTGCCCCGCCGACAACCAGAACCTATTGGCACGAAGCAATGGTGGCATAACGTATGAATCCCCTGACTACGGTGGTTGCAGCTGTTGTGCAGAAGTCTTGTTCAACGAGTCGTAGAGGGCATCTGACCTACCGTGCGGGCGGTAGCTCTCGGGCGAGTGACCGGAACGCGCGCCGTGTCGCTCGTCCCCGGTCGTCCCAGGAGGTGTCGATCCCGGTGTCGAACAGCATCGCCGCCTGGGGCGGCCTGCGGCCCTCAGAGCCCCTGTCGGGCGACTTGGCTGGCAGGGAGCGTCAATCCGAGCACGCGATATTCGGAGGGCTTCGGCGTCAGCGAGCCGTAGGGTTGGCGCGCCGAGACAGCCTGGTGACCGGGGAGAAGCGTGCGGTCTGAGGAACACGTGGGATGGAAGCGCGACTTCCCAGTCCGGTATCTCCTGGTGCGGGGAGATATCGGCGATGCGGAGGAGGGCGTGTTGTGGGGGCGGTGCGCGGAGGTCGAAGGTCTGTTCGTGGACCCGCCTCCGCTGTCGCGAGAGGTTCTGACGCTTCGTGGCTGCCCGCGTGAGAGCCTGCTGGCCCAGGCCGTCACGGACAGCGCTCAGCCTGTGCGGCTGCTGGGGAACGGGACGCTCTGGATCGAGCCCACGGACCCCTCGAACGGCGGGCCTTTCCGAATCTGGGACCTGGAGGATATGGCCGTCCTGGCCCAGTGGCCCACGCCCGGTGATCCCGCGCGGGTGGACATCGTCGTAGGCACCGGCGTCAGGGAGGACGACCTCTGCGGCAGCAAGCAGCTGCCTGCGAGCCCTCGGTTCGACCTGTGGCTCCCATCGCTGTCGGAGAGCGGTCCCTCGGGCAGCTGCCGCTCCGTTGCCGGCCTGCTCACCCCGCGCCCCCGGCGGCCGAGCGAGCCCGTGCACCTGATCGGCTGCGAACCCGCCGAACCGCTGCTGGCCCTGCTGCGCCGTCCCCTTCCGCGGACGGGCGATTCGATCGCGCTCTGGCGCCTCGACCGCCATGGCCGAACGATGACCAGGCACCGCCTCGACCTGCACATCGTCGAGGCGCGGCCGTCCGTTCTCGGCGGAAGCCTGATCGACGTCACCCTCTCCGACCCCGGGGACGACCGCCCCACCCTGGCCGCCCGCCCCGTCTGGGAGATCTGGTCCGACGGTGTTCCCGCCCGGCGTAACCAGTGGGCACAGTTCGACGCCAAGGGGCAGTCCGAGTGGCTGGACCTCACCCGCACCGGCTCATGCGGGCCGCACGGCCTCTCCGGCGGGACGTACGACCTGGACGGACGGCACATCACCGGCAGGACCGGCATGCTCCTGGCGCTCGGCGAAGCACTGCTCGGCCCCGGTGCGAACTACGGGACATGCCTCGACTCGGTGGCGGACTGCCTGGGCGGCGGCCCCTCCGTCGTCCCCCCGTTCACCCTCGTCTGGCACCACGCCGATATCGCCCGCCACGCCCTCGCCGGGCACATCCTCTACCATCTTGGCGGCCTGTCCTATTTCGAGGCGACCGTGAACCTCCTCCGTAAGTACGGCGTCACCGTCGTACTCCGGTAAGGGAAACGACGGGTGATCCCGCCTGAAGACGGCGCGGCAGAGCTCGTCTTGGACGATGTCCTGCGCGGCGCCGCGCGCGCAGCCCGGCATGGGCCGGCTGCGTCGCTCTGCTTCTGCCGTTCGGGGCCGAGGCCGCCACCTCGGGGAAGGTGCCCACCGGTTGCACCGGGACGGTGTTCTTTGACCCCACCGGGGCGGTTGACGGGCAACGGGTTCGTGACGCTGTCGGGTACGCACCGCTGCTCCGTGCCCGTGCGGATCTCGGCGCCCGCGAGCCCGTGATCCCGCCTCGGGCTGCCGCGCTGCGGGCGTCGCCGGGGGACCTGGACCCGGCATGGCCGACGGCTCACCTTGCGAGGTCATCGTTGGATTGACGCCTCGGACCTGTGAGGGTGTTGCGTGGCCTTGCCCGGGAATGGCGATTTGTCAGCCTGCATCTTCAGCTCCCCTCCTTCCTCCTGGCGCGTCCTCAAACACTGACTTGGCCTCGAACAGCACGGCGGCCCCACCGTCGAAGACGGCCCCTGGCCGGTGGCGGGTGCAGACCGGGTCGGTGTCCGGCAGGCGGCCGGAGGCGAGGTAGGCGTTGACCGTGTCGTCCACGCAGGCGTTGCCGTACAGCCCGTAGAGCCCGTGCTGGTCGGCGCCCTGGAGGGTCAGCAGGCGTGAGGAGGGCAGCATCCGGTGCAGGGCGACGGCGTCGCGGTGGGGGGTGCGCGGGTCGCCGGTGGCGGAGAGGATCAGCGCCGGGGCGTCGCGGCGCACCTCGACGGGCGCCTCGCGCGGCGCGTCCCAGAAGGCGCAGGGACTGATGTTGCCGAGCAGCGGGGCGAACAGCGGGTGTTCGGCGCGGCCGGCCTCGATCCGGCGCCAGTAGTCCTCGGGGTCGCGGGGCGCCGCGCGGTCCGCGCACAGGACGGCCTGCATGGCGGTGCCGATCTGCGCCCCCGGCGGGCCGAACAGGAAGCGCAGCAGGGCGGCGGTCGGGGCGGAGGGGGTGGCCGGCCGGCCCGCCGCGGCGTCGGCGAGCAGCGCCATCTGCTCGGCGAGGGCCGCCCGTTGCGGGTCGGAGTCGCCCTGGAGACCCACGAAGAGCAGCACCGGCGCCCGGGTGTCGTCGAGTGCGAGGGCGTCGGCGCCGGTGCCGACGACGAGCGGGCGGGCCGCGGCCGCCTCGACGGTGCGCAGGATCCCGGCGGCGACCTCCTCACGGGTCCGGCCGAGCCCGTAGGTGTCGTGGCGGGCCGCCGTCCAGCTCGCCCAGTCGGCGAACGCGTCCTCCTGTCCGGCCAGTTGGTGCGGGAGGAGCGCCGGTCCCGAGTGGCGCGGGTCCGGCGCGCTGTCCAGGACCGTCCGGTCGAGGCGGCCGGGGAACAGCTGGGTGTACACCGTGCCGAGGTAGGCGCCGTAGGACAGGCCGAGGAAGGAGATCCTGCGCTCGCCGAGCGCGCCCCGGACCACGTCCAGGTCCCGGGCGGCGTCGCGGGTGCCCGCGTAGGGCAGCAGGTCGCCGGCCGCCGAACGGCACCTGGCCGCGCGGTCCCGCTGGAGGGCGACCTGGCGGTCGAAGGAGGCACGGCCGGTCCCGGCGGAGAAGAAGCCGCCGTCCGGCCAGCCGCAGTCCACCGGGGTGCTCCGGCCGGCGAAGCGCGCGTCCACCCCGATGATGTCGAAGCGGCCGGCGGTCTCCTTGAGCGCGGCGTGCACCCGGGGCGGCGCGCCGAGCGTCGGGGCGCCCGGGCCGCCGTCGTCGAGGAGCAGCGCGCCGATCCGGTGGCGGGTGTCGGCGGCCTCGATCCGGGAGAGCGCCAGGGTGACGGTGCGTCCGCCGGGATCGCCGTAGTCCAGCGGCACGGTGGCCTCCGCACAGCGGGCACCGGCCCGTTCGAGGTCGGCGCCCACCTCGTCGTCCGGGCCGAGGGCGCAGCCGTGCCAGTCCAGGTGCTGCCCGTAGTAGCGGTCGAGCGGCCCGCGGGCGGCGGTGTCCGCGGGGGCGGCCGTGGCGGCGGTCACGGTCAGACAGGCCGCGAGGGCGAGGCCGGCCGTGACGGTACGCCGGCGGGCGCGGGGCGGCCGGGCCGCGCGACCGGTGCGGCCGGGACGGGGGTGGGACATGGCGCCTCCTCGGTGGAGTGGAATTCCAGGGTCCGCGGCTCGACCGGTACGACGGGGAGGAACGACCGGGCGGCCGGCTCCCGGCGGGTCTCGGTCCGGGAGCCGGCCGGTTGCCGGGTTCCCGGCCGGCGGGATCGCGATCGGTCAGCGGCGGGAGACCGAGGACGGCGGTGCGGTGAGGCGCAGGGTCGGCACGGCTTCCGCGGCGAGGCCGGACGCGGCGGCCGGGGTGGGCTGGATGAACTGGACGCAGGCGGTCTTCGGCTCCGTGGTGCTCCGGCCGAAGCGGCAGGCGACCGCGGTGAGCCTGATGGTGATGAAGTCGGTGATCTGGGCGCCGAACTGGATCGGCTTGCCGTTGATGGTGATGTCGCCGACGGTGAACCCCCGCTCCTGCGGGACTTCGTAGACGGCGCGCACGGGGTGGTCGGCGTCGCCGCGCACGTAGGTCCAGTAGTCCTTCGGGTCGGAACCGTCGGGGGCGGCCCAGCCGTCGGTGGAGAGGTCGTTGAAGTAGAGGCCGACCGGGTCGGCGAGTGCGATGTCGGCCTTCTGGCGGGCGATCGCGTTGACCGAGCCGCCGATGTGCGGGTCGCTGTTGCGTTCCGCCTGGCCGTACATGCTGCACTGGACCAACTGCTGCTCGGTGGTGAGTTCCTCGCCGTCGATGACCCGGACGATGGTGGCGGCCGCGGCGAGTTCGATCTCCGCGCCGAGGGTGTTGTTGCGCTGGACCAGGTGCATCGCGCCGTGCGAGGTCGAGTCGTTCCAGCGGTTGCGCGGATTGTAGGTGCCGTCCACCGCGAACAGGTCGCCGTGCTGCACGCCGGGGTCGACGAACTGCCGGTAGAGCGCGAGGACGGCGGCCGGGTCGGTCTGGGCCAGCAGCGACCAGTACTCGGGTCCTTCGCAGGTGAAGGTGACCTTGGTGATCTTCCCGTCGGTGCCGCGGGTGACGCTCCACTCGCAGTACTCGTCCTGGACGTCGCGGCTGGCGTCCGCGCGCTTCCAGCGCTGGAGGTCCCCGAGCGAGGTGAGCTTGATGGTGCGGGGGAACGCCGTCCAGGTGACGGTGGCCTCGGTCGCGTCCGCGTCGGTATCGGTCCGGGTGAGGTTGTAGTACTGGCTGCGAGGGCTGTCGTTGAGGACCTCGCTGGGGTCGGGGCCCTGCGCGGCCCGGTCGACGCTGTCGCTGATGAACGTGTCCCAGGCCTTGAGCCCGGCGCCGTCCAGGTCGGTGAGGTGGCCGGGCGGGTTGTACGAGGGCAGCTTGGTCATGCGCGCTTCCTTTGCGGTGGTCGGGCCCGGGAGCGGGCCCGCGGCCGGACGGGTGGGCCGGGTGTCAGGTCACGGAGCGGGGGCGACGGTGGCGTCCTCCAGCATGGCCAGGCGGGGCGCGTCGGCGGGGATGTCGGTGGCCGGGAGCGTGAGGTCGAACTCGTTGAGCCGCATGGCCCTGAAGTCCCGGCGGCGGGACTCCGCCAGGCGCACGTAGTCCTCGAAGCCCGCCCGTGTGCCGATGCGGGCCGAGACGTGGCCGAGGTAGGTGTCGATCCGGTCGGCGAAGGCCTGCGGCCAGTCGGCGTCGGGCAGCGCCCAGTCGGCGGCGAACCGCGCTTCCGGACTGCCGGCCGGCAGCGTGCCGGCCGCCTCCGTGATCGCCCGGGCGACCTCCTCGGCGAGGCCGGCGGCCGGGGTGGGACCGGTCGGCACGTACGCCATCAGGCGGGCCCGGTCGGCGCTGAAGACGGGGTTGCCGAAGTCGACCATGAGCGCGCACGCGGCGAACTTCGCGGGGAGGAGTCCGCCCTCCACCATCCGGCGGATCACGTCGTTGTCCTCGAAGGCGGCCTCCGGCACCACGAAGGCGAAGAAGGTGTCGCCGGGCCGGGTGAAGCCGCTGGCCCGCTCCTGGAGGCGGAAGCCGAACGTGGTCAGCGCGGCCAGGTAGAGGTCCGCGGGCGCCAGGGGCACGGAGGCGGTGACCGGCAGGGCGAGGTCGTTGATCAGGGCGTCGCCGTTCAGCCAGAAGCCGACCGGCAGCGGGAAGTCCCGGCCGGCCGGGGTGACGGCGGCGCTCTGGACGGCGCTGCTGGCCAGGTTGACCGAGGTGGTGGTGAAGAGCTGTCGCAGGAGGTGGTCCGGCCGCTCCACGGTGCCGGTCCGGGTGACGGCCGCGAGCCGCGCCGCCGTCCACCGGCCGACGAGCGCGCGGACCGTCAGCTCCAGGTTCTCCGCCCCGACCACCTGGGCGAACAGCGGGTCGGCCCGCACGGGGCTGTCGGCGGGGAGGTTGATCGTGGCGGCCTGGGACTGCCAGTTGCTCCACGGCAGGGCCAGTTCCTTCATCACGACGCTGCCGTTGATATGGCTGTCGAAGCAGCCCCGGCCGCGGGAACCCTCCGCCAGCGCCGCCCAGGAGTCCCCCGACCACACCCAGCTGGGGTCGATGCGCGAGTAGTAGTTGAACACGCCGGCGTCCGGGTCCCAGGCCGCGACCTGGAGGAACGTGGTGGCGGGGTCGTCGCCCGCACCGGTGCTGATCAGCAGGTCGACGTCGTTGCCCTGCAGGGCCGTGCGGGTGATGGCGAACCGGAAGTCGCGGAACGGGGACGGCGAGGCGTTCAACGGGACCTGCCCGGCCTCGCCGATCAGGTAGACCGCGTTCGGCAGGCCCCCGGGCGGCTGCGGCAGGCCGGCGAGCAGCTCCTGGACGGTCATGGGGAACACGCCCCGCCGGAAGAACAGCACCGCCATGGGATCGCCCAGCGCCGCCAGTTCCGCGTCGGTCACCGCAACCGCCTGCGGATCGACGCCGCTGACCCGGCGGTGGAGCCGACCGGGCTCCAGACTCGTGGGGCCCGCGCCGCACCCGTCGTCGGGCACCTCCTCGCCGCCGAGCTGCGGGGCTTCGGCCCGCGCCGCGGTGACGCCGGGTGCCGTCCGCATCCAGGCCGTGGCGCGCCGATGCTCGTGGAACTCCATCAAGTGACCGGGCCCTTCCGGCGAACACGCACAACAGGACGCCCGCGAAGCTATCGGCCTCCGCTACGCGCCCGCGCCCTTTCCCACACGCGCGCCGCCGCCTGCCACCCGCCCGGCGGAGCGCGTGCTCCAGGCGCTCAAGCCGGCTCGCGGGCACTTCTTCGCGCCCGGCGCGCGCACTGGGGCTGTTCCCCGTCCCCCGGGAGCCTTCCCGGCCCGGCCACGGACGGCGCGAACACCGACAACAGGACGACCGTTGCCGGGGCGGTGATCTCGACGTCCGGGTGCTGCTGCTCGGTGCCGTGCGGTGTACGCCCTCCGATCACCCCACACGGCTGCCAGGCCGCACGCGCACACTCCCGTGCTGTCCCGCCGCCGGGCCGCAGGTCCAGCGCGAGCGGCTTCCGAAGGTCTCGGCGGATCTCCTCCTCGGCGCTGACTCTCACCGGCTCGGCGGCCGTGAACCCGGGAAACGGCCCGCAGCCCGACGCCTCCGTCCGTCGGACTCCGGCTTGGCCTGAGCCGTCCTGGTCGTCGACCGCCGGCGAACGGCAACGCCTCCGAGAACTCCCGCCGCCCCGCTGCCCGCTCGGGCTTGGCCCGCCCCCTCCCTCCCCGTTCGGTTCCGCGTGCTCCGTCTCCCCGTTCGCCCCGCCTCACGACCGGATGCTGCCGCCGACCGTACCGCCGTCCGTGCCGCCCGCCGTCCGTGCCGCCCGCCGTCCGTGCCGCCCGCCGTGCGGGCCGCGGTCTTCGCGCGTCCGCCGGTGGAGGGCTGACCGGTCGTCGACCCTGATGTGCGGTTCGGGGTCGGGGCGGGGCGCCAACCCCGCTCCGGCCGGGCGGAGTTCGCCGCCGGGCCGGCCTGCGGAACCACCCTCCGGCGGCCGTCGACCCCGACCCGGGGGTCGGGGTCGAGTGAGACCACGGCCCTGTACGGGCCGGGCTCTCTCCGCCACACGTCGGACCACGGATCCGTCCCCGGGCAGGAGGGGGAACGGCAGGCCGGACCGGAGACTGGAGGTGATCTTGAGACACCGATTCCGGCACCGAGGGCGGGCATGGCACTGCGACACGGACGAACGACTTCCCTGCTGACGGTGGGCGCGGTGACGACCGTGCTCACGGCGCTCACCCCGGTGACGGCCTTCGCGGCGGGCGGGGACCCGCTGCAGCCGTACGCGCAGCAGAAGCTCCGCTGGGAGCGCTGCGACGTGGACGGTCCGGCCGGGTTCGAGTGCGCGAAGGTCACGGTGCCGCTGGACTACGCCGACCCCGCCGGCCGCACCATCGACCTCGCGATCTCGCGGATCCGGCCGGGCAGCGCCAAGCAGCGGCACGGCGCGCTGCTGATGAACCCCGGGGGCCCGGGCGTCCCCGGCCTGAGCCTGCCCGTGGAGATCCAGCCGCTGCTGTCGGCGGAGGTGCGGGACCGGTTCGACCTGGTCGGCTTCGACCCGCGCGGGGTCGGGCGGAGCGCGCCGATCGGCTGCGGACTGACGGCTGACGAGCGCGTCCCGTACCACCCCTACAAGGCGGAGACGTTCGACGCGGACGTGGCCCGGGCCCGGTCGGTGGCCGACAAGTGCTGGGCCAAGGCGGGGGACACGCTGCCGCACATCACCACCCGCAACACGGCCCGGGACATGGACGTCGTCCGGGCGGCGCTGGGGGAGCGGAAGATCTCCTACTTCGGCTACTCGTACGGCACTTACCTGGGCGCCGTCTACACGCAGATGTTCCCCCGGCGGGCGGACCGGTTCGTGCTGGACAGCGCGCTCGACCCGGCCCTCGCGTGGCGGGGGACGCTCCGGGCGGCTGCGCCGGGTGCCGAACTCGCCTTCGCCCGGTGGACCGAGTGGGCCGCCGCCCGCGACGCCGTGTACGGGCTGGGCGCGACTCCGGCGGAGGTCCGGAAGACGTTCTGGGACCTGGTCGCGCACGCCGACCGGACGCCCGTGCCGACGGAGGGCGGGGCGCTCAGCGGCGACGACATCCGGATCAGGTACGCCGACTTCGTCCGGGTCGAGGCCGTCACGCCATGGATCGTCGCGCTCAAGGCGGCGGCCGAGGGCGGGCCGGCCGGTCCGACGGCCTTCGACGCGGGCGCGCGCGGGGACGCCGTGCGGCCCGCCGACGCGATCGACGCGGCCGACAACCAGGCCGCCATGACGTGGGCCGTCTTCTGCGGTGACACCCGCGACTGGCCGCGCGGCCCCGAGCAGTACCGCCGGGACGCCGTCCGGGACCGGGCCCGGTACCCGCTGGCCGGCGACCTGGGCGCCAACGTCCAGCCGTGCGCGTTCTGGAAGCGGCCGGCCGCCGAACCGGCCACCGTGGTGAACAACGACGTCGACGCGCTGATCGTGCAGAACCAGTGGGACCCGCAGGCGACCCTCGCCATGGCCCAGGGCATGCGCCGGGCGCTGCACGGTGCGCGGATGATCACGGTGGCCGGCGGCGAGGGCCACGGCGTGGTGG
Source organism: Kitasatospora sp. NPDC097605 (assembly GCF_040302725.1). Lineage (NCBI taxonomy): Bacteria > Bacillati > Actinomycetota > Actinomycetes > Kitasatosporales > Streptomycetaceae > Kitasatospora > Kitasatospora sp. NPDC097605. The sequence goes on from NZ_JBEOSF010000042.1 coordinate 20,253, forward strand.
TGGCCGGCCCGTCCTGCGCGAGCGCCGACGTCGACCGCTACCTGACCACCGGCCGGCTGCCCGCCAAGGACCGCACCTGCACCGGCTAGCGCCCGAACCCCGAGGGGACCTGGCCGTCGACGTGGAGCACCCGGCGCTCGGCCCACCTGAACCGCGCGACGGGACGCCCGGTTCGGCGCACAACGCCGTCGACGACCACTCCCGCCTGGCCTGCAGCGAGATGCCGCCGGACGAGCCCGAGGAGACCGCCGCCGCCTTCCGGGCCCGGGCGAACGCGTTCTCAGCTGGCGGCGGTGGTCGGCGCGGGGAAGGTCTCGCGGGGTCCGAAGTCGGAGTAGGCCACGGTGATGACGGAGGTGACGGTCGTGCCGCCGCGGGGGACCTTCATGGACTGCGTCTGGGCGAGGACGCGGCCGGCCCGGTCGATCCAGATGTCGTGGTCCACCGCGCTGACGCCCTGACGGGCCAGCTTCTTGTGGTCCTCGGGGTCGACGTCCTTGATCTGGCCGGCCGTCAGGCGGGCGCCGAGGTGGTAGGCGGGGACGCCGTTCTTCTGCTCCATCCCCTTGCGGGCGGCGGGGCCGGCGTCGGCGAGGGCCTTGGCGTAGGCGGTGGCGAGCCCGTCGGCCGGGGCGGCCTCGTCGTCGTCGGTGTCCGCCGGGCTCCAGGCGCTGCCCGGCTTCGTCCGGTCGCGCATGAAGGTCGCCTTGCCGGTGCTGACCGACTCCATCCAGAGCACGGGCGCATCGCTGTCGCCGATCGTCATCTTGGTCTCGATCCTGCACTCCCGGGTCGGGGTGTAGAAGTTGACCCGGCCGCTCTGGGTGATCACGGTTCCCTGGCCGTCCGCCATCGCGGTCGTCTTCATGGTCTCGGTGGCGGCGTACGGCGTCCGGTCGGCGTTCGCCAGCGCCAGGGCGGGGTCGAACGCCCCGGAGGCGTCGACCGGCGCGCCGGTGGCGGTGGCAGTCGGCGTCGGCGTCGGCGTCGGTGTGACGGTCGCGGTGGGCGTCGGGGTCTGCGAGATCGCGGTCGCGGTCGTGCTGGGCGTGCTGCTCGCGGTCGTCGTCGCGGTCGCCGCGGTGGTGGCCGGGGCGCCGGCGGCTGTCGAGGCCGGCGCCGCGTCGCCGTCGTTGCAGGCCGCCACGGCGGAGAGGGCGAGCACCGTGGCAGCGGTGATCAGGAAGGTACGGCGGATCGTCAAGGTTTCTCCGTCAGATGGGGTGAGCAGGGAGAACACTGTCACGAACCACCGACATTCTCGAAGGCGTTTTCGACGGCCGTGGGCCGCTTCCCCGCGGAGCACCGCCGCCCGGCCCGCCGTAACCGCCGACCGCCGCACAAAAACGGAACCCCGGTGATCAACATCTCGGAGAGCATGCCGTTCCCACGGCCGCCCGGACTCATACGATCGTTCCGCATTCTTCGACGGACGGTGGCGGCCGCTCGGCCGGGCGCTCGCCGTCCACCACCCAGCACGACCCTCGGCTCCGCCGCACTGCGATGGAGCCGTGCATCGAGGAGGAACGATCATGCAAGCCCGGAAGATCGGCGCGGCCGCCGCGACCGCGGTGGCGGTCCTGGCCGCCCGCGACCTCATCCAGAAGCGGCACGCCCTGCTGCGCAACTTCCCGGTGGTCGGGCACGCCCGGTACCTGTTGGAGAGGATCGGGCCGGAGCTGCGGCAGTACATCGTGACCTCCAACGGGGAGGAGCGTCCGTTCAGCCGTGACCAGCGCACCTGGATCTACGCGTCGGCGAAAGAGGAGAACAACTACTTCGGGTTCGGCACCGAGGTCGATGTCGAGCAGGTCCAGGGGCACGCCTACCTGAAGCAGCGCACCTTCGCCGGCACGCTGCCCGACATGCACGACCCGCAGGCGCCGCTGCCCTCGGCCAAGGTGCTGGGAGGCCCGCGCGGGCGGGCCAAGGCGTTCCGGCCGGCGAGCGTGGTGAACATCTCGGCGATGAGCTTCGGCTCGCTCTCCGGCGCGGCCATCACGGCGCTCAACCAGGGCGCGGCGCAGGCGGGCGCGATGCACAACACGGGGGAGGGCGGCCTCTCGCCGCACCACCGCAACGGCGGTGACCTGGTGCTCCAGCTCGGTACGGCGTACTTCGGCTGCCGCAACGAGGACGGCAGCTTCAACCTGGACAAGCTCAAGGACGTGGTCGCCGGCGCTCCGGTCAAGGCGATAGAGATCAAGCTCTCCCAGGGCGCCAAGCCCGGCCTGGGCGGGATGCTGCCGGGCGCGAAGGTGACCCCGGAGATCGCCGAGATCCGCGGCATCCCGGTCGGCAAGGACTGTGCCTCGCCGTCGCGGCACACCGCGTTCCATGACGTCGACTCGATGCTCGACTTCGTCGAACAGCTCGCCACCGAGACCGGCCTTCCGGTCGGGGTGAAGAGCGCGGTGGGGGAGATGGGCTTCTGGCAGGAGCTGGCCACGCTGATGGCGCGCGGCGACCGCGGGGTCGACTTCGTGACCATCGACGGAGGCGAGGGCGGCACCGGGGCGGCGCCGCGGATGTTCGCGGACTCGGTGTCCCTGCCGTTCCGAATGGGCTTCTCCCGGGTCTACGGCACCTTCGCCGAGCTGGGGCTGACCGACCGGCTGACCTTCATCGGCTCCGGCAAGCTCGGCCTGCCCGAGAACGCCGCGGTCGCCTTCGCCCTGGGCGCGGACATGATCAACGTGGCCCGTGAGGCGATGCTGTCGATCGGCTGCATCCAGGCGCAGAAGTGCCACACCGACAGGTGCCCCACCGGCATCGCCACCCAGAACCCGTGGCTGGCCCGGGGCGTCGACCCGGCCTCGAAGTCCACCCGGGCCGCGGTCTACCTGCGCACCCTGCGCAAGGAACTGCTGAAGGTCTCCTCGGCCGTCGGGGTCGCCCACCCGGCGCTCATCACGGCGGACGACATCGAGGTCATGAACGGGGACTACGAGGCCCGAACGCTGGCCGGCGTCTACGGCTACAAGGAGGGCTGGGGCGAGCTGGGACCGCAGCTCGCCGAGGAGATCACGGCGCTGATGACCGCGAAGCCCGCCGTCTGACGCCCCCTCGCCGACCTCGGTCGGCATCCGCGGCCGGCCCGGATCCAATGCCGATCCGGGCCGGGCGTCGTGCCCGCAGGTGCACCGTCACCGAGTTTCGGCGCCGGTCTCTACGAGGTTGCCGCGGAAGGTGAGGCGGTCGACGATGGCCGCGCAGAGCTGCGGGTCGGGGACGGGTCCTCCGGTCTGGACTCATGCCTGTGCACATCCCGCACCTTTTGACCGGAGGCCATCTCAGGCCGGTCCAGAGGACTCTGTCCACCTGGCCGCCCGGCAGAGCACGGCTGTCCTGCGACAGATGATCTCGGCTGTCTGCCGAATGATCTTCACCGGGGATTCTGTGCCGGCCGGCCGGACTTCGCGCTGCCGGCTTCGTGTCTCGGTCGGGCGCCTACGAGGCCTCCCAGTAGAAGCGGCCTTCGCGGTGGTCGGGGCTGACGAAGCCGAATCCGTAGCCGTATCCGAAGTTGAGGAAGTACGGATCCTCGTCGTCGGACGCGTCGCTGATCTTGAACAGGAACTGCCAGGGGGCGTCGACCCGCGCGTAGTGGTGGTGGTAGCAGGCGGTGCCGCCGACGTAGTCGTGCAGGTCCTCGCCGCCCGGCAGCTTGACATGGGGCCCCTCGCCCCGCATGCCTCGCTCCCATGCGGCCTGCTCATCAATCGAACGATCGACCTCGGGGGGTGTCGGCTGCAGGTCGACCTGCCACTCGACCGGGATCTCGGAATCGTCCGGGCCCAGGCGCCAGAGCGTCCGGCCTTGTGTGCCGGGTGGCCCGATGACGGCGAAAAGGTCAACCGACCAAATAGAGCCGGTCAAAGCGACACTTTGTTGCTTTGACCGGCTTTGTTGTTGTGGTGAAAGTGAGTCTGGCCCTCTGCGGGTTCGCAGAGGGCCAGTTCTGTTTGTGCTGGTCAGGTGGGGTGCGGGGGTTGGGGTGGGTCAGGGTTCCGGGGTGGTGTCGGGGAGGTAGCCGTTCGGGGTCCAGTGGTGGGGGTGTTTGAGTGTGTGGCGGTTGGAGGGGCGGCGGGCGGGTTGGCCGTTGGTCTGGAGGGTGTCGAGCCAGCTGGCGAGTTTGCGGTGGTTGGCGTGGGCGATTTGGAAGGAGAGCAGGAGGGACTGGGGGGCGATGCCGCGGATGCGGCGGGTGCGGGAGCGTTCGATGGCTTCGTGGTCCTTGGCGTAGCCGTTGAAGTGCTCCACGCGGTTGCGCAGGCGGAAGTAGTGGTGGACCCAGGGGGCGAGGCCGTGGTCGAGTTCCTGCCAGTAGCGGATGCCGATGTCCCGGTGGAAGGTGAGAGACTCGCGGCGGCAGACCTCGGGGTGCCGTGCCGGGGTGGGGGTGACATCGACGAGGGGCAGGTGGGGGTCACGGCCGAGGCTGCGGCGTTTGACGGGGCAGGCGACCGTGGGGTGGGTGCCTGCTGCGGGGCAGAGCATGCGCCGGGCGCCGCGGTGGTCGGGTGCGGCTTTGGGGCGCAGGCGGTAGGAGGCGCGGGCGTCGATGCGGGCGCGCCAGGTGGTGCGGTCGATCTTTTTGGTGAGGAGGTCGGCGGTGGCGGTGGTCAGGGACTGGGGGAGGTTGGGGCAGTACCAGGTGCCGTCGATGAGGAGGGCGCCGGCGTGGGAGCCCTGGATGCCGAGCTGGTCGATGCGGTAGTCCCAGATGGGACGGTAGCCGAGGTCGCGGACGGGGATGTGGAAGGTTTCGGGCAGGGCGGTGAGTTCTTCAAGGTCAGCGGGAGCCGCCTCTCCGCCGAGGTCGGGGGGAGCCACCTCCGTCGGTAGCGTCCCGCAGCCTGCAACGGCCTGAGCAGGGCAGCCCCTTTCAGTTGCCGCCTTGAGGCTCGGAAGATGGCTCCCGGTCTCGCCGAAGTTCTGGCTCTGGATCGTGTCGATGAACTCACCGGGCGTCAACCAGTCGGATTGAAGCCATGACCCCGGCCGCTCCCGCGCGCTAGTGTCTGATGCCGTGTCATCCATCCTTCACGGGGGTGTGAGCAGGACGTGACTCGTTGGCAGAAAATTGTGCTCGTCACGGCCGGGTCGGTGGTCACCGTCTCGACACCGCTGGTCTGGCTCCTGGGTGATCCGGACGCCGGGCAGTTGGTCGGCGCCTCGGTCCAGGCCGGGGCCGGAATCGCGGCGCTGCTCCTGCCCATGCTGTGGCGGCAGGACCGGCAGGACCGCCCCGGTCTGCGGGCTGAGGCCGTCGACACGGGCAAGGCCGTCGCGAACGGTGGCGGCTCCGCGAACAGCGGCGTACGACTGGGCGGGAACGCGGGCGGCGTCGCGTCCGCGCGGGCCGAACGGACCGGTGACGCCACCGCCGAGGGCGGCGGCACCGCCAACTCCGGAGTCACCGATGCCTGATCCGGTGGTCGACGGCGAAGGCCACCCCAAGGAACCGATGGCGTCCGCGTCCGATACGGGTGCCGCGCGGGCGAACGACGGCGGTACGGCCATCAGCGGGACCGTCGTCGGCAGCAATTTCAACAGCCGCATCTACACCCTCCACTTCTGGGGTCGCGCCGCCGGCTGGAGCCTCCCGACGGTGCTCGTCGGGCTGATCGCCGTCGTGACGCTGGTGCGCCAACCAGAAGGCCGCCTAGGGCAGTTCACGCCGGTGTACGTGCTGCTGGGCGCCGCGCTGCTGGCATCCGTACTCCTGACGATGCTCGCGGGAGAGCAGGCCGGCCGGGGCGACTTCTTCCGGTCCGGACTCAGGCTGCCCGCCGCATTCTTGTTGTGCCTGGTCGCGGCCGGGGCCGGACTGCTGTGGATGGGATATCTCCGGGACCACGGCGAAGTGGATGTCGCCGGTGGGCACTTCCGGGTCGAGAATGCCACCGAAGTGGGGGACGGCAAAGGGGCGACCCTGGTGGTCGACGCCGCCGGGATGAAACGCGACGGCATGAAGGTCACGGTCTCCATCGCGCAACCCGTGCGGAACGGGGGATCCTGCGCGGCCGCGACCACGCTCGGCGTGGCACTCGAAGGTAAAGACGTGCAGAGCGCCAACCGCTCTCTCGAAGACGGGGATACCGCCGACCTGCGGCTTGACGGCGGAAGCGAGATCCGGGTCCGCCTCACCGTCCACACGCAAAAGGGATGTCAGGTGAACCTCGGAGTCACCAAAGTTCTTCTGTATGGGTGATCTGTACGAGTGAGGAGTCATGGGATGAGCGCGTGGCGAACTGCCAGGCGGGTGGTGGCGGGACTCGGGGCGCTGGCATTCCTCGCGACGGCCACGGCATGCGGTGAAGAGCCCAAGAAGTTTCTCGGCCTCACGCGTGTCAATGTCGCGTACAAGGATGACCAGCCGGGCACCTCCTACTGGGACAAAACGAAACCTTCCGGATTCGACTCGTATGTGGGAGCCTATGTCACCCAGCAGTTGAAGGTCACCCACTCTCCTAAGCTGGTCACGTCCGACGTGCGCGAGACCGAGATCACCAAGGGATTGGCCGACCTGGTGATTGCCACCTACTCGATCACTCCGGAGCGCGAGGAGGACGTCGCCTTCGTCGGCCCGTACGCCGTGACGGAACAGGGCTACATGGTCATGGCGGGGGTGATCGAGTCGGAGAGTGACCTCAAGGACAAGAACATCTGCACGATGACGAGCACGACCGCCGCCGAAAACCTGAAGCGCCAGGGCTTGAAAAAGATCAAGCAGGTGCCGAATGCCTCGACATGTGTGGATCTGCTGCTCCGCGGAGAGACGGACGCCTTCTTCATGGACGAGATGATTCTCTATGGATTCCAAGCGGCGAATCCAGGAGAGGACCTACGTATCTTCAAAGGCAAGGCCGGGGAGCCGCAGTTCTACGGCATCGGCATGCCCAAGAGGCATCTAAGCGACTGCGAGGACCTGAAGAAGATCGTCAAGGCATACGTGCAGAGCGGCCAATGGACAATGGACTTCGCGGCGGCACTACGGGAGTTCGCGAACGGACACCCGACCGAGGTGGAGGGTCACCGGCCCAACCCTGACCTTCTCGACAAGCTCTCATGCAAGGGGTGAGGGCCTGACCGCCGAGGCCGTACCCCGCCAGGTCGGCAGGGTGTGGGTGGTGCGGCCGGAGCGGTAGGTCACATCTGCCAGGTGGAGGAAGCGTCGGCCGGTCTCGCGGCCGCGCCGGCCGGGCCGACGGCGGTTCAGGGTGACATGCCCACTCATGGAGCAAATCGGGGGACAGTTGACGCGACCCGCCAGACTCGGCTCGATCGTCCGGGGAGACGCCCGCACGGTGTGACGCGTGCACAGGCCGTCGTGACCGCTCGTCCAGAAGAGGAGTTCAGTGATGCCCGAACAGCCCTGCGGGAAGGTCGTCACCCGTTCGATCCCCTCCTGCGGGGGAGTCCGGAGGCCTGGAACTCGCTCTACCGGGCTCGTCCCGAGGAGATCGTCCTTCCGGCGGACGCGCAGGAGGTGGGGGCTGCTGTGGTGTACGCACGTGAACGGGGCCTTCCCTTCCGCATCTGCGCAGGCGGCCTGCTTCCTCTACGAGGTGCGGCGCCCCGACTGAGGGGCGGCGGAATGCGGAGAGCGTCGCGACGCTCTCGGGTGTCGTCGGCCGGCTGGTCAGCGGACGTCGAACGAGGTCACCTGGTAGGCGTTCGTGGGCGTGCAGGTGTGGAGATAGACGCCGGAGTTGGCGCCTGTCGAGGCGAGCTGGAAGCACTTGCCGAGAGCGTCGTTCTTGATGCTGTAGCGGCCGGGCTTGCTCGAGTCCTTCAGGCTGAAGATCTGCTCGTCCCACCGGGAGTCGCACGGGCGCTGCTGAATCTCACCGTTGGCGCCGGTTCCCACGACGTTCATGCACATGTCGCTGTTGAGGTTGTGCACCAGGAAGGTCGTGGTGGTGACCGGGTCGATCGCCCACTTCTGGGCAAGCTGATCGGTGTCCGTCTGGTACTGGATCACGGTGCCGCCGACGGTGGAGTTCGAAGCGGCGCCGAGGACGAACCCGGTCTGCCAGCTCCGGATCTTGGTGCCGCTCAGCGGTCCGGTGGCGTCGGCGACACCCGCGCTGAGCACGGTCGTGCCGAGGGCCAGGGCGAGGGCGAAACAGGTGGAGCGCTTACGCAAGAGAGCCGTCTTAATGCTCACGAGGCCGCTGGGGAATGCGGCCCTCATAGTACGCACCGTAGGTCCGCCTCGTGGGAGCCGCGCCAGCCGAACGCCGCCATCCGGTGGGGCGATTCACCGGGTCGGACTCGTGGCGTCCCGACGGGCGACGGGTCCGTACCCGCCGTCCCGGACGTCACCCTGCGGGCGGGGGACCGGCTGCCATCCCGCCCCTGCGGCCGACCGCGCCACCCACTTGGGAAAGGATCATCTTCCGCCTGGGAGTGTTGTCCATCGGACCTCTCATTGCCTCTGGTCAGCGAATTCTGTCGGTACACCCGAAAGAGGGGATCCGGCCGTCGGGCTGCACGAGGAGGACGGCCTCGCCGGTCTCCGGGGCGTCCCCTCCCATGATGAGGTCTTCCTCGTCGAGGAAGAGGTAGGCCAGGCGGAGTTCGTCCCCGGGGATCGGAAACTGGCCGATGAAGACCAGCGGTCGTCCGCTGGCCGGGTCCACCGGCCAAGCGGGCTCGTCCAGCCAGACGGGTTGCCCGCCGAGCTTGGCCACCGGATCGGAGACCGGCTGCTCGGCCGCCCTGAGGGTCATCTGCTGCCGCGGCAGGAAGGCGACATCGTACGGCCCGTCCGCCTGCCCCGTGGGACGCATGATCATGGGCGGACCCTACGACATGCCGCCCGGCCGACACTCTCCGACCCTGGCCGTGCCGAGCCGCTCGAGCGCCGACAGCACCGGGTCGTCGTACACCGCCGAGGCGCCCACCACCGATCGAGATCGATTGACGGAAGTCCGCTGTCCGGCAGGGGCATCTGCCAATCGGTCAAGACCATTGGACGCAAGACGCAGGGCGCCACCGAGTGCGGGGAGATGGAGTTGTCCTGCGACAGGTGATCCTGGTCTCTGGACCGTCAGTGGCAGATCCAGTAGCTGTCGGCGGCTGGGTGGCTACGTCGTTCACCGGTCGGCTGGGCCACCACGACGGCGCCGGCCTCGTACGAGACCCTGTCGCCCGCCGCGACGAACACCGGCTTGTCCAGTCGGACATGGAAGTCGGAGTGGAGCAGGAACTCACTGAGCAGCAGCATTCGCGGCATTGGAGTGAGCCCGTCGAAGTTCAAGCGCGACAGGTTTCCGGGTCCTCTGTGTCCACCCGCTCCAGGCGGCGGGACCCGGAGCGGCCAAGCCCTGATCAAGATCGCCTGGCAGGGACCTGCCGGCTTTCGGGATCGTTTGGCAATTGGTCGAGGTCTCTGTGACGGAGCACCGTAGTTTGCGAGTTCGCGGCTGTTGTGCCCGTCTCATGGGACGGCCACAGCAATCAACTGTCCCACGAGCGCCGTGCCGAGGCAGAATCAGCGCATGGCAACTTGAAGAGCACCGGCCGGCCGAAAGTCCTGGCGCAAGAGGGGAAACGGCTGGTCCGTCCGCGACGGTGACCGCTGGATCTGCCTGGTGTGCCACGAGCCCGTCCGCTCCTACCAGTACCGATTCCATCCGCCCGAGTCCTCCAGCTTCGAGCGTTGCATCGGGTTTGCTTGGTGCTCGGGGTGCCGGATCTACTCGGGCGACATGGTCCATGTTCCTCGCAAGCGCGTTCTGCTCGACGCCCTTGCCTCGCTACCTGCCGATGACCGCGACCGGCTGCTCCGGAAGGAGGCCGCACTGGTCGAACATCTCGACAGCCGAGGCCTCGGCCGGCACTGACCCGCGCCCCCGCCCGTCGTGCTCGGCGCCATCTCGCACAGTCGGACCGGATCGCCGCCTCCGTCGAAGAACCCGTGCGTTCACAGGAGCAGCACCGCGTACGCGCGGTACCCCGTTCGCCGGAACTGTTCGTAACTCATCGTGGCCTGACCAGGATTCGCAGATCACCGTGCACCGCTCGCAATCAAGGTGTGTGATGTCCGAGATCTTCGCGGCGGTGGACGCGCTGATGGCCAAGGCCCGGGACGGTCGGGACCTGCTGGAGCAGGTCGAGCGGGAGCGGTTGCGCAAGGCCGCGGGCCTGACGCAGGTCGAGGTGGCCGAGGCGTTGCAGACGCGACGGGAGACGTTCGCGAAGTGGGAGGCCGGTACCGCGCAGCCCAGGTCGCCCAAGCGCGGCGCGTACGCGTTCCTCCTCGCCGGCCTGGCCGACATCCACGGCACCCGGGGCCCGGACGGCTGGCTCGTCCTCGCCCGCTGGGCCCGCCCCCTCGACACCGGCACCAGCACCCCGGAAGGGGAGTGAGGCGCTGATGGACCGCCAGACGTACACCGCCGAGCTCGCCTCACTGCGCGAGCTGCGCACCGAGATCACGGCCGCTGAGAAGCAGGTCGCCGCCGCGCAGAAGGAGCTGGACAGGCTCACCTGGGCCTGCTCGCCATCCTCACCACCGCGCTGCCCGGCCGCGTCGTACGCGACCTCCCCCTCGACCCGCGGACCGAGCACCGCGTGCACGAACTCGCCGGCCAGGCCCTCGCCCGGTGGCACAGCCACCCCGAGCCCGCCGGCGACCGGACACGCGAACGCCTCGGGCGGTCGGCCGCGCGGCAGGCCTCCGAAGCCGAGCGCTGCGCGGAGCAGACCGCCCGCCACCTCACCGAGGCACAGCGCGCCCTGGTACTGCAGGTGGCCCGCGATCTGCCGCACCTGGTCGACAGCCTTGCCGATCGTCTTCCGGCACGGGGACTTCTCGCCCAGCAACTGGCTCTGGAACGGCGGGACGGGCACCGTCGGCCTGATCGACTTCCAGATGGCCGTCCACGGCCTGGCCGTCGAAGACCTCGTGTGGCTTCGCGGCGTCCTGTGGCCCCCCGGCCGGACCTGGAGACCGGGTGGAGACGTTCACGGGGCAGCGGATGTGGCAGTTCGAGGCCTTGGTGCGTGTGGGGCGTGCGTGGGGCGGCGGCGGGCCGTGCGGCGCCAGGCTGTGGCGTCTGCGCCTGCCCGACCAGGCCCTGCTGGCCGCCGTGTACCACCGGACCAACCTGACCATGCGACGGCTCGCCCCGGCGTTCGGGGTCTCGACCGTGACGGTGTGCCGCATCGTCCGGCGCCTCGGCCCGCTCCTGGCTCTGGAGGCCGCTCCGCGCCCTCGGCCGGGCGTGGAGCAGGTCACTGGCCCAGCTCGGGTGCGGGTGGTTTGCGGTGGCGGATCGGGGTCACAAGAGGGTCGGCGGGCGAGAACGCGGTCCGGACGGTGGACATCCCCCCTTCCACCGTCCGGACCGTGTGCCGTCGAAGGGCCGGGTACCGTCGCCGCGTACCGCGGGCCCCGGCGGTTGCCGGCCGGTGCGCTGTGGGTGGTTCCCGAGGGGTGCGGCCGGGGTGGTCGAGGGCCGGGCATCACCGTGGTGGTGGCCGGTGTCCGCGCCTCCCGTGCCGGTGGAACCTCCGGTGACGCGGCGCGCGGCGCTGCTTCACCGGAGGATCAGGTGTGCCGGGGCCGCGGAGGTGTCGCGGCCCCGTCCTCAGGACCGCCTGATCCGCACCGCTGCTGCTCCCGACCCTGACCGGCCCTGACCGGTGACGGTGTTCGGTGGGGCCGGCCACCGGGTCCGGCCCGCCCCGGGCGGGGCTTTCGACGGTGGGTGTGTTTGCCGGGTGGTATCGGGGTGAGAAGAGGGGGGGCTGGTGGGTAGAGCCGGTCCGGGCGGGGGGTGTCTCCCCGCTCACCGCCCGGACCGTGGCGGCCGTGTGTCACAGGCCGCCGAGGCCGGGCGGGTCTTCGAAGGGCGGTGGGGTGTAGGGGCGCGGGCTGATCGCCTTTCTCAAGGCGCCGAGCCTGCCGTGGAGTTCGTCCTGGGTGGCCTTGCCGAGGAGTTCGGCGTCCTCGTCGTCGAGTGCGTCGTGGATGCGGGGACGCCACTGCTGGTGGTGCTCCTTGTGGGCGGCCAGGGCCGCGCGGCCCGTCTCCGTTGTTCCGCCGGACCGGTAGGTCCAGTGCGTGGTCGAGCGCCAGCCCGCCACGACGAGAAGGAAGGTCGCCACCCCCGGCACCAGGGGGTCGGGGAAGCCGCGCGCGGCGACCATCCAGACAGCCGCGACGCCGAGGGCGAAGGAGGCCATCCGGATCACGGTCAGCTGGTCGGCGGCCAGTTCGGCCGCCCGGCGCCGGGCAGGGTGGACGACCAGCCCCTGGTCGCCGAGCCGCCGGCCGACGGCAGTGAGGCCGGGGGCCCGGCTCAGCCGTTCCATCCGGCGCCAGGCACGGCGCCAGGCAAGGCGCCGCGGCACCCGCTCGAACACCCGCACGACCTCCGCCTCGACCGTGTCCCGCGCGAGGGGGTCCACCACGGTGACCGCCCCGTCGGCCACCGACACCCGGCCGCCGAGCACCATCGAGGCCAGCACCGTGCGGGCCACCGTCCGCTCTCCCCGGTGCAGGTATGCGACCTCGTAGACCGTCAGCTCCTCTCCGGGCGCCCGCGGGACCACCGGCGCGTCCACGAACGCGCGGTGCGCCCGCCGCAGCCGGAACGCGCCGACCGCTGTCAGCGCGCCGGCCACGGCCAGCACGACGATCCACCCCACGACAAGCCCCCCTTCCCACACCCACCGGCGCCACCCGGGTACATGCCCGGGCCGCCTGCCCGCCAAGCAGCGGCCTACGGGCCCGGCCGCGCCTCCTGCCCTTCCGCGGGCTCGCCCGCAGTATCACCGCAGGCATCACCGTGCCGGCGTACTGCGTGGTCAGGCCGGCAACCGACGGCGGATTGGCCGCCACCCGGATCGGGCAGCGGCCTCCACCGAGACGACGTCAGGTCCACAGGTCCAGGACACCCGCCTCGACGTGCGCCCAGTGGTTCGCACTCTCCCCGCTGGGGTAGTGGTCGTCCCCAGCCTGCACGACCCCGCCGTAGCCGGTTCGGCCGACCCCGCTCGCGCGGGCAGGACCTCTCGAAGCGGGCCATTGCGGCGGCGCGGGCCGGCCGACCCCCGCGACCACTCGCCCGACGGGACATCCGACGACTGCGTGGCGATCTGGGCTGTTCACCCGCGCTGAGCAGGGCCGAACATGACGGCGGCTCTCTCGACCGCCCCCGACGACTGAGCGCTATCCGGACGGCACGGCGGTCGTGGGGCCGGGGCCAGGATCGGTCTCGGCCCGGATCCTGCACAAGCTTGCCGACGACGCCCGGGTCAGCGGCGGGGCGCAAATGCGGGACGTGGTGATCACCGGGCCCGCTTACTTCGGGCTCGCGGAGCGCGACGCGACCCGCAAGGCCGGGGCCGCCAGGCGTGCGGGCGACCAGCAGCGTCAGCAGGACCTGCGAGATCAGCCGCATCACCGAGCTGTACACCGAGCGCCTGGAGTTCCTGGAAGCCGCGGGGAACGACCAGAGGGCTGACGAAGGTCTTGGCGGGCCCGGTGCCGGCCGAGTTCCGCTGCGGGAGTCCGGGCTGCGCGGTCGAGCGGCTGGACGCCCCGGCAGCGGCGGCTCGCCGTGCGAGCCGTGTCTTTCCGCCGCCGGCTGGCCGGAGCGGAGCGCCGGAGGGTCCATGAAATGGTTTGCCGGTCCGGTGGCTGTGTGCCAGCGTTCGGCCTGGGCCGGCAGTTGATCATCGGCGGCCGGTCGATGCCGACATGTCGGCGGCCTCTCGGGGATTCACCGGAGAGGTGCCGAGCGATGGGAAGTGGTGCCGTGGAGAACAGTTACGAGGACGTGTGCCGCAGGGCGTTGGCCCAGGAGCAGGCGAAGAGCCTTGCCGGGACCAACGGCTGGGAACATGTGGACAGGGAGCGGGTCCACCAGGACTGGGACGTCCTGTACCGGGAGATCACGGCCTTCCTGGATGGCGGCTCCCTGCCAGGGGACCAGCAGATCCAAGAGCTCGTCCGCAGGCATTTCGACATCGTCAGCCGGTTCTACACCCCCTCCAGGGAGGCGTACGTCGGCATGTCGCTCTTCTACGCCGAGGACGAGGCCATGAGGGCGTTCCACGATTCCTACCACCCCGGGATGGTGGAGTTCCTGGGCGCCGCGATCAAGGTGTTCGCCGAGCAGGGGAGCGGGTTCGCCCCCAGTACGCGGGCTGAGGCCTCGGCGTAGCTTGGCGGCAGGGCCGGGACATGCAGGTGCACTGGCACTGAGCCGGACCGCGCCCGTTGAACGTCGATCAGACCGGTGATTCGGAGCCGGGCCCTGTTTGCCCGGATTTCGTCGTGGTCGCCACCGCGCTCGGCCTGACCGCAATCCGCGTCACCGGCCCCTGCGAGCTCGTGGGCGGCGTGCGGCGGCTTTTCGAGAGTCCCGGGTCCGGTCGTGCTCGACGTCCTGACCAACCCCCGGGATCTGGCGGTGCCGGGCGAGCCGACCGTCCAGCACGGCCGGGAGTTCGCGATCGCCAGGGGCAGGGACGCCCTCTGCGGTCACGACGGCCGACATCCCTCGGCGCCCCTTCGGTCGGGTACGGCCCGCAGGTTTGCCGCTCCGGCCGCCGGGCACGCGCCCGGCACCGGAGCGGTGAACACCGATAGGCAGGCCCCGCGACGGCCTGCGGCGCTACCGGGTTCAGCGGCGTGGCGTACGACCTGCCTCTCCGCGCGCTACCGCGCCCGGAACAACACGGCGAGGAGGGCATCGCCGGGTTCTTCGGCCCCGTGACACAAGAGGACTCCGCCCGCGCCGGCAGGGTCACGAGACCCCGCGCCGCCCCCGGCGGGCTGGGGGCGGGCGCGTCGAAGCGACGGCCCGCCGGGGACGAGGTCGCGTACCCCGGGTCCGGGCCGCCGTGCGGGAGGAGGTGGGTACCGTGAAGTCTGCAGACGTGGCGTTCAAGGCGTTCGGCCTGGTACCGGGCCCGTGGAACGGTGTGGCGGCTGGGTGGGTCCTCCGGTGGCTGTGGCGCGGACGCGGCCGTCCTGGGTCGGGCCGACACGTCCCCGGCCGCACGCGCACCTGGCGCCGCCGTCTGGCCGCGGCCGCCGTCTCGGCGGCGGCGTTGGCGCTGATGAGCGCGGTGGTGCGCGGCCGGTCGACAGGGGCGCCCCAGGTGCCGGGCAGGGGACAGCCCCCGCCCGGCGGGTGAGAGCCGGGGCGGGGCGCCCGAGCCGCCGCCTGGAGTCCGGGTCCGCGCGGGAGGAAGCCCGGCGCGGCCCCGACGGGCGCGGATCCGGTATCCCCGTGACGGCCCGTGGTGCAGTGGCCTGTCGGTCAGGCCCGGCCCAGGCGTAGCGGCCTGGCTTGGTTCGGTTCGGTTTGGTGTGGTTCAGTCCGGTGGTTCGGGGGCGTGGGGCTTGCTCGGTGCCGGTGTGGCGGGTTCGGGGTTCGGTGGGGCCGGGGCGGGAGGTTGTGGTTCGGGGGGTGGTACGGGTGCGCCGGGTGGTGGCGGCGGGTCCGGTACGACCGGGGGGTGGGAGGGGCCGGGGGCAGGAGGAGGTGGCGCCTGGAGGGGCTGGGTCTGCTCGGTCACCGGGGGTCGCGCCCTTTCGTTGTCGGGCCGGGCTCTGGACGCGCCGGCCGCTCTGCGCGTTCGCCTGCCCCTGATCTGGGGATTCATGCGTGAAGGGGCAGGGGCGGGCGGCGGGCGTCCGCTCGCGCTGGGCGCCCGCGCCTTCCTTCGGTCGTCTGCCCCGTGCCCGGGGGAGAGCGTGGGTTGCGGGGAGTGTTCCGCCGGACGGGGGAAGGCGGTGGCCGCACCGGGAAGACGGGGACTCCGCTTCGACGTGGAGGCAGTTGCGGCCAGGGGACTGGGGGAGCATGGCACGCCGATGGTTGCGCCCCGGGGCACCGGCCGGACGGGCTACCGGGCCGAGGTCGAGGCCGGGGGTGGTCGTATCGGGGCGCGCCCGACCGGTCGCGGGCCGGCGGAGGGTGGGGTGGATTGCATGCGGTCACCGGTTGCGGGCAGGCGCTGGAAGCACGCATCCGGAGGTTCTCGAGGGACCCGAAGGTCGGAGGGAGGTCTGCATGGCGAGGATCCGCGGAGTGGGGTGGGCCCGACGCCTTCCGCTCGGCACGGGAGTATGGGCCGGCCGGGAGTGGGCGCGGACGCATCTGGAGGCCCTGGGCTGGGACCGGGACGCGCCGGCGGTCGCGGACGCGGTGGTACTGGCCGTGTCCGAGCTGACCACCAACGCCCACGTCCACGCGGGCAGTGACGCGGACCTGGTGCTGACGTGGGACGGGCGCTGTCTGCACCTGAGCGTCCACGACCGCAGCCCTCGGCTTCCCCGTCCGCGATCGGCCGCCCCCGACGCCGTCGGCGGGCGGGGCCTGACGCTGGTCGACGCGCTCGCCGACCACTGGCACACCCGCCGGCAGAAGAACGGCAAGACGGTCACCGCCTGTTTCCACCCGCCGGGCGCGGGGCCTTCCCACTGAGCGTTCCGGCCAGGCGAGCGTTCCGGCCCACTGAGCGTTCCGGCCAGGTGAACGTTTCGGCCTCCCGAGCGTTCCGGCCCGGGGGCGGCCCGGCCCGGTGCGGCGCCCGGCTCAGCCGCCGCCGGTACTGTCCGCGTGGATGGTGAAGACCCGGTCGAGACCGACGACCGCGAGCACGCGCAGCGTCTTGGCCGGTACAGCGCTCAGGGCCAGGTCCGCGCCGACGGCGTGGGCGAGACGGCGGGCCGCCAGGAGCGCGGTGATGCCGCTGGAGTCGCAGAAGTCGAGACCGGCCAGGTCGATGACCAGGCGCTGGCCCTCGTCCAGGGCGAGTTCGTCGAGGTACCGGCGCAGGTCGGGGGCGTGATCGTAGTCGAGGTCGCCGGTCACCCGCAGGACGGGACCGGCGGCGGCGTCGTGCCGGTTGATGGTCAGGCTCATGGTGTGCAGTGGGTCGACGGGACGGGAGCGGGGCGGACGGCAGGGACGCCCAGGGCCAGCAGGGCGGTGTCGTCGTCCAGACCGTCGCCGAAACCCTTGAGCAGGACGGTCAGGGCCTCGATGATCTCCCGGGGGCCGGCGGGCGCGTGGTCGGCGGCGAAGGCGAGCAGGGCGTCGTCACCGAAGAGGCTCTCGCGGGTGGGGCCGGTACGGGCCTCGGTCAGCCCGTCGGTGTACAGCAGCAGGCAGTCCCCGGGGCCGAGGACCGTCCTGGCGGTGGTGAACGACGCCTCGGGCAGGATGCCGACCAGCAGGCCCCCGGGGGTGGGCAGGAACGCGCTGCTGCCGTCGGCGCGCAGGACCAGGCTCGGCGGGTGTCCGCCGGAGGCGACGCGCACGTTCACCCGGCCGTCGTCGCCCTCGCGTTCCAGGAGGCCGAAGACGGCGGTGCAGTAGCGCGGGTCGCCGGCGGCGGCGTAGTGCTCGTGCAGGACCGCGTTCAGGACGGTCAGCGCGGCGGCGGGCTCCGGGTCGTGGAGGGCCGCGGCCCGCAGCGTGTAGCGGGTCAGCGAGGTGAGGGAGGCCGCCTCGGGCCCCTTGCCGCACACGTCGCCGAGGAAGAACGCCCACCGCCCCCCGCCGACGGGGAAGAGGTCGTAGAAGTCGCCGCCGAGCCGGTCGGGGGAGGCGGTGTGGTAGTACACAGCCGCCTCCAGCCCCGGGACGGCGGGCAGCGAGGAGGGGACGAGCGACTTCTGCAGCGCGGCGAGGGCTTCGGCCAGCCGTTGCCGGTCGCGCTGCGCCTGCCGCAGGGCGGCCTCGGCGGCGGCGCGGGCCTGCTCGGCCTCGGCGCGGGCGCGTTCGGCCTCCTCGCGCCGACGCAGCAGCTCGGTCTCATAGGACCGCCGGTCGGAGGCGTCGGTGACGGTGGTGCGGATCAGCAGCGGCTCCCCGCCGCTGCCGTGCCTGATCACGGAGGACACCAGCACCGGAAGCCGGCCGTCGTTCCCGTCCTGCGCCCTCATCTCCAGGGCGATCCCGCGCACCTCGCCCTGCATGCGCAGCAGCGGCGCGAAGTGCGTCTCGTGGTAGAGCTTCCCGCCGACGGTGAGCAGGTCGGCGAAGCGCATCCGGCCCACCACCGCGGCGCGTTCCAGGCCCAGCCAGCCCAGCAGCGTGGCGTTGATCCTGGCGATGGTGCCGTCCATCAGCGTCGACAGGTAGCCGCAGGGCGCTTGCTCGTACAGGTCCTCGGCGCTGTCCTCGAGCAGCGCGGTGAACGCGGCGTGGGTGCTCGTGCTGTCGTCGAAGGGGCCCGGCTCCTCGCCGACCCTGCGCATCAGCGCAGCCCTGCGAGGAAGTCGAGGACGGCGTCGGCGGTGGCCCCGGGCGCGCTGAGCTGCGGGCAGTGGCCGGTGGCATCGAGGGTGACCAGCCGGGAGGAGGGGATGGCGGCGTGCACGTACGCGCCGACCTCGCGGGGCGCGATCACGTCCTGGGAGCACTCCAGCACCAGCGTGGGGACCGCCACCCGCTTCAGGTCCTCGCGGCTGTCGGACAGGAACGTGGTCCGGGCGAAGACCCGCGCGATGTCCGGGTCCGTGGCGCAGAAGCTGTTCGTCAGTTCCTGCCCGAGCTCCGGCCGCTGCGGGTTGCCCATGATGACGGGGGCCATGGCGGAGGACCAGCCCAGGTAGTTCGACTCCAGCGCGGCCAGGAGCTCCTCGATGTCCTCGGTGCTGAACCCGCCGCGGTACCCCTCGTCGTCGACGTAGCAGGGCGAGGGGGCGACCATCACCAGCGCACCGATCCGCTCCGGCACCGACTCCGCCGCCAGCACCCCCACCATCGCGCTCACCGAATGCCCCACGAACACCGCGTCGCGCAGGTCCAGCTCCCGGCAGACCTCCGCCACGTCCTGCGCGTAGCCGTGGAGCGAGGAGTACCGCTGCGCGTTCCACGACGCCAGGTCCGATCCGCCGCAGCCCACGTAGTCGAACAGCACCACCCGGTGCCGCTGCGCGAGGGCGGGCACGACCAGGCGCCACATGTTCTGGTCGCACCCGAACCCGTGTGCCAGCACGACGGTGGGCCCGCCGACAGGTCCGACGAGCGTCACGTTGTTCCTGCGGCGAATGTCCATGCGGGCCATCCTCCCATCAGGCCCGTGCCCGCCGGCCACCGCGCCCGTGCCCGCCGGTCCCCGCGCCTCGTGCCCGTCGGCCACCGCGCCCGTGCCCGCCGGTCCCCGCGCCCCGCCCCGTCCCGGGGACGTCCCGTCCCCGCCGCCACGAGGGACCGGCGCCGGCGCGCAGTGCGTCGGCGCCAGGCCTTGTCGCGTCGGGCCTTGTCGCGTCGGGCGGCGACGGCGAGGCCGCTGCGGCCCCGGCCGCCGCCAACGGCCCGCCGGCCTGCCGCCTGGACCGTCCGGCGCTGCCCACTCGCGGCTACAGCTACGGCTACGGCTGCGGATCGCCGGCCGCTCGTGGCCGGTGCTCGTCCTGCGCGGCGAGTTCGGGCTCCAGTCCCCGCGACAGCCCCGCCGGCCGCAGCCCGTTCTCCCGCCGCCACGCCTCGAACGCCGGCCCGGGCCCACCTTGAGGGCGGCACCTCGTGTGCGGTGTCCGGCATCGCCCGCCCCCGCCCGCCTCCCGCTCCCGCCCGCCTCCCGGCCCACCGGGGGAGCCGTCGCCGTCCTCGAGGCACACGGCCGGACGAACCGTCACGACCTGGGCGGCCGCCGCCTCATCGACCTCGGCCGCGTCGAGGGGTCAGCTGTCGGGTGAGGTGCCGGGCCCGACGCCGGACAGCGCGTCGGCGTAGATGCCCGTCATCGCCGCAACGGCCCGTCGGCGGTCGAGGTCCGGGTCCAGGCGGTGCTGGATGTTGATGCCCAGGGTGCCGCCGAGCAGCGCCGCCGCGACGGCCTCGGGGTCGGCGACGCGCGGGCAGGTCGCCCGCAGGTGGTCGGCGTACAGGGCGCGGATCCCGGCGTACTGCTCCGCGTAGGTCGTGCGCAGGGCCGACTCGCGGCTGACCGCCTCGATCAGGAGCGTCGAGAAGATGTGCGCCTCGGGCCGGGACATCAGCGCGAAGTTCGCCTCGACCAGCGCCTCGACCCCGGCGTGCGGCCCGGCCTCGGCGAGGCGTTCGCGCAGGAAGTCCGCACCCCACCGGAACGCTTCCTCCACGACCGCCTTCAGCAGCCCGTCCTTCGAGCCGAAGTGCCAGGCCACGGAGCCCCGGCTGATGCCCGAGCGCTCCGCGACGGCCTGGACGGACGCCGCGGCGGCCCCGCCGTCCGCGGCGAGTTCCCACGCGGCGGCCACCAGCCGGCGCCTGGTCTCGGCGGAGATCTCCTGCTTCCGGGTCCCACCCACGCGCTGTCCTTCCCAAGGTCGCGGCTGTCTGACGTGGCCGATCCTGTCACGCCGACCGGTCGGAACCGCAGTGCCGGCCCTTGTCTATGTCAGACGTCCAGTTCTATGCTGAGCGTCCAATAACCAAGGAGGCCGTGATGGAACTGATCGACCTGACCAGGACGCTGGACCCCGCCGACCGTGAGTTGCTCCCCGAACAGCTGCGCCCGCTCGCCCCGGTGATCGCGCCCTCCATCGCCTACGCCCATCCCGCCGGCGGGGGCCGCGAGCAGTTCGCCGCCGCGATGCACTGCGGTGTCGAGGACCTGCCGGACGGCGAGGGCTGGGGCGCGGAACTGCTCACCGACTTCAACTCCCACCTCGGCACCCACGTCGACGCCCCGCTGCACTACGGCTCGACCTGCGAAGGCAGGCCGGCCCGCACCATCACCGACATCGCCCTGGACGAGCTGTGGTGCGAGGCCCTGGTGCTGGACCTGCGCGAGCGGTGCGAGCCCGACGCCCCGATCACCGTCGAGGCCCTGGAGTCCGCCCTCGCCGCCAACGGCGCCCCGGTCCCGGCCGGTGGTGCGGTCCTGCTGCGCACCGGCCAGGAGCGGTACGGGCTGTGCGACCCGGAGTTCTTCCGCTACCCGGGGATGAGCCGCGAGTCGACGCTGTTCCTGGCCGGCCTCGGGGCCAAGGTCCTGGGCACCGACGCCGCGGGCTGGGACCTGAGCTTCCCCGTGATGGCCGCCAGATTCCGCGACAGCGGAGACAACGCCGTGCTGTGGGACGGCCACCGGGCCGGCCGCGAGCGGGAGGTCTTCATCGTCCAGCAGCTGACGAACCTCGCCGCGCTGCCCCCGTCGGGGTTCCGGGTGGCGTTCTTCCCGATCAAGCTCGCCCGCGCGAGCGCCGCCCCGGCCCGTGTCGTGGCGTTCGTCTGACTCAGTCCCGCCCGCCGACCCGACCCGACCCCACCCCACCCCGCCGACCCGACCCGACCCCACCCCACCCCGCCGACCCGACCCGACCCCACCCCACCCCGCCGACCCGACCCCACCCCACCCCGCCGACCCAGTCCCGCCCGCCGGCCCCGTCACCCCGCCCCACCCCACCCCGCCGGCCGGCCTCTCCCGGGCCGACCGATCCCTCCCGAGAAGGGGAACCGACCGTGAAACTCGCAACCGTGGAGCACGAGGGTGCCGAGCGCACCGCACTCGTCCTCGACCAGGGCGAGCGCCTCCTGCTGCTCGACCGCGCCCACCACCTGACCACCGGCGAGCACGCCCCCGCGCTGGCCACCATGCAGGCCCTCATCGAGGGCGGGGAACCCGTGCGGCGGACCCTGGAGCGGCTCGCCGACCAGGCACCGCCCGAAGCGGTCGCCGCCGCGTGCGAGGTGCGATGGCTGTCCCCGCTGCCCCGACCCGTGCAGATCCGCGACTTCGGCGCCTTCCCGGACCACTTCCGCAACGCCCGCTCCCGGATCCAGGGCATCCCGGCCGACCAGGTCGAACTGCCCGCCGTCATGCTCGAACGGCCGCTCTACTACCTGACCAACCGGCTCGCGGTGACCGGCCACGACAGCGACATCCACTGGCCCGCGTACTCCTCGGTGCGGGACTACGAACTGGAGTTCGCCTGCGTCCTGGGCCGCGGCGGCACGGACATCCCCGCCGCCGACGCCCCCTCCCACATCTTCGGCTACACGATCTTCAACGACTTCAGCGCCCGCGACACCCAGCTGGAGGAGATCGCCACCGGGCTGGGCCTGAGCAAGAGCAAGGACTTCACCGGCGCGAACGTCCTCGGCCCGTGGATCGTCACCGCCGACGAGGTCGGCGACCCCTACCGGCTCACCATGACCGCCCGCATCAACGGCGAGGAGGTCAGCCGGGGCACCTCCGCCGACATGCACCACACCTTCGCCGACATGATCGCCTTCGCCTCCCGCTCGACCCGGCTGTACCCGGGAGAGGTCCTGGGCTCGGGCACCGTGGCGAGCGGCTGCGGGCTGGAGCACGGCCGCTTCCTGGAACCCGGCGACACCGTGGAACTCGAAATCTCCGGCCTCGGCATCCTGCGCAACCGGGTGGTGTCGTGAACCGCGAAGCACTCGTCCTCGGCGTCGGCGCCACCCCCTTCGGCCGCCACCTCGACCGCACCGCCGGCGACCTCGCCGGCCTCGCCGCGCACGAGGCGCTGCGCGACGCCGGGCTCAGCCCGGCCGACGTCGGCGCCGTCTTCCACGCCACGGTCAGCCAGAAGGCCATCGACGGCCAGCACATGATCCCCGGCCAGGTCGCCCTGCGCCCGCACGGCTTCGCCGGCGTGCCGGTGGTGAACGTGGAGAACGCCTGCGCGGGCGGCGCGACCGCCCTGTGGCTGGCGATCGCCCACGTCCGGGCGGGTCTGTCGGACGTCGCCCTCGCCGTCGGCGTGGACAAGCTCGTCTGCGCCGACCCCGCCCAGGGCCTGGCGGTGTTCGACGGCGCCATGGACGTCGCCAACCGCGAGCCGACCCTCGCCGCGCTGGCCGCCCTGTCCGGCCCGCTGCCGCCCGAACTGGCCGTGGACGGCGACCGGTCGGTGTTCATGGAGATCTACGCCTCCCTGGCCCGCGCCCACATGCAACGCTTCGCCACCACCGAGGCCCACCTGGCCGCGGTCGCGGCGAAGAACCACGCCCACTCCGTCCACAACCCCCGGGCCCACTTCCGCCGGCCGTTCACCGCCGAGGAGGTCCTGGCGGCGCGCCGGGTGGCGTGGCCGCTGACGGTGCCGATGTGCTCACCCGTCAGCGACGGAGCCGCCGCCGTCGTCGTGACGAGGGCCGACTTCCCCCACGACGACTCGGCCGTGGCGGTCCTGGGCAGTGTCCTGCTGTCCGGCACCGACCGGGCGCCGGACGACGCCGAACAGCACATCGGCCGCTGCGCCGCGCTCGCCGCCTACGAGAAGGCCGGCCTCGGCCCGCGGGACGTCGACGTGGCGGAGGTCCACGACGCCACCGCCTTCGGCGAGATCCAGCAGGTGGAGAACCTGGGATTCTGCCCGATCGGCGACGGCGGCCCGTGGTCGGCCTCGGGCGCGAGCGCCCTCGGCGGCACCCTCCCGGTGAACCCGTCGGGAGGACTCGAATCGCGCGGCCACCCGGTGTCCGCCACCGGACTGGCCCAGATCTTCGAACTGGTCACGCAACTGCGCGGCCGGGCAGGCGGGCGCCAGGTCCCCGGCGCGCGCATCGCCGTCGCCGAGAACGGCGGCGGCCTCTACGGAATCGAGGAGGCGGTGGCCGCCGTGACCATCCTGGGGAGGAGCCGATGAGCCCCGGCTACGCGGACCTGATCCTCACCGCGCTGCGCAGACGGCCCGAACACACCGCCTTCCGCTTCACCGGCGACGACGGGGCGAAACACACCTGGACCTACCGCGAGACCGCCGAGCGGATCGAACGCACCGCGGCCGCGTTCGGACGCCTGGGGCTCGCGCCCGGCGACGGGATCGCCCTGCTGTGCGGCCCGGACCCGAGGGCGTTCACCGTCATGGCCGCCGCCTGCCTGGCCGGACTTCGCTACACGGCCCTGCACCCGCTGGCCACCGCGGACACCGACCGCACCGTCCTGCGCGACAGCGCCTCGACCTGCCTGGTCGTGGACGACACCCGGTTCGCCTCCCGGGCCCGCCCCGAGCACACCCGCACGGTCACCCTCGCCGAACTCGACCGCCTCGCCGCCGACACGCCCTGCGGCCCCGACGACCCGCGCGGCCCGGCCCTCTACCTCTTCTACACCGGCGGCACCACCGGCGAGCCCAAGGGCGTGATGCTGAGCGACCGCTCCCTGCTCGCCAACGCCTGGGCCTGCTCCACCTGGGCCTGGCCGCCGGACACCCACTTCCTGATCACCACCCCCATGTCGCACGCCGCCGGTCTCCTCGTCGCACCCGGCCTGCTGCGCGGCGCCGGCTTCGAACTGCACCCCTCCTTCGACCCCGACCGCGTCATCGACGCGATCGAACACGACGGCGTGAGCGCCACGTTCGTCGTCCCCACCATGCTCTACGCCCTGCTCGACCACCCCCGGCTCCCCACCGCCGACCTGTCGGCGCTGAACTGGGTCCTCTACGGCGCCGCACCCGCCGACCCCGCCCGGCTCGCCCGGGCCCGCCGACTCCTCGGCCCCGTGCTCAGCCAGCACTACGGCCAGGCCGAGGCCCCCAACGCGCTGACCGTCCTGGACCCGGCCGAACACCGCGACGACCCGCACGTCCTGGGCAGCTGCGGCCGGCCGATGCCCGGCGTGGAGATCACCCTGCTCGACCCGCACGGCCGGCCGGTCCCGGACGGTGAACCCGGCGAACTGTGCGTCCGGGGACCACTCGTGATGGACGGCTACTGGAACAAGCCCGAGCAGACCGCGACCGCGCTCGACGGCGGCTGGTTGCACACGGGGGACGTCGCCCGCCGGGACGACACCGGCCTGATCACGATCATCGACCGGATCAAGGACACCATCATCACCGGCGGCTTCAACGTCTACCCGCGCGAGGTCGAGGACGCCCTCGCCACCCACCCGGCGGTCGCCGCCGCCGCCGTCTACGGCACCGCCGACCCGCACTGGGGCGAAGCCGTCACCGCCACCGTGGTCCTGCGCCCCGGACAGCACGCCACCCCCGCCGAACTGACGGAGCACGTCCGCGCCCGCAAGGGCACCCTCTGGGCCCCGAAGGCGATCCACCTCGCCGACGCGCTACCCCTCACCGCCCTCGGCAAGATCGACAAGAAGAAACTCCGCAACCGGCCCCCCGGGAAGGACCGGCACGACCGGTAGCGGGACCGGCCCGGCCCCTGGGGGACGGCGGTCCGCTCCGGCACGGCCGGCCCGCCCGTGGCCGGCGGCCCCCGCCGGTGGCCCGCGCCGGGGTCCTCACCCGGCGGGGAGGATGGCCGACGGCTCCCGTACGTCGCCCACGAGCTCCCGTACCAGCGCCGCGACCTGCGCCGTCTCGACGAGGAACCCGTCGTGGCCGTACGGCGAGGAGATCACCCGGGCCCGGTCGGCGGAGGGGATTCCGGCGGCGAGCTCCTCCTGCTGGGCGAGCGGGTAGAGGCGGTCGGTGTCGACGCCCGCCACCAGGGTCCGGGCGGTCACCCGGGCCAGGGCGGCGCGCGTGCCGCCGCGTCCCCGGCCCGTGTCGTGGGCGTTCATCGCCTCGGCCAGCACCGCGTAGCTGGCCGCGTCGAAGCGCCGGACCAGCTTGGCGGCGTGGTGGTCCAGGTAGGACTCGACCTGGTAGCGGCCGCCCGCCCGGAGGTCCTCACCGTCCTGGGCGCGGTTGCCGAACCGGGCGTCGAGCTCCTCGGCACCGCGGTAGGTGATGTGGGCGAGGCGCCGGGCGACGCCGAGACCGGCGTGCGGACCCTGCCCGGGAGCGGCGTCGTGGTAGTCGCCGCCGCGCCAGTGCGGGTCAGCTCGGATCGCGTGGAGCTGGGCGCTGGTCCAGGCGATCTGGTCCGCGCTCGCCACCGCCGTGGAGGCGAGCAGGAACAGCGAGGCGACCCGCTCCGGGCGGGAGACGGCCCACTCCAGCGCCCGCATCCCGCCCATCGAGCCGCCGACCACGAGTGCCCAGCGCTCGATGCCCAGCGCGTCGGCGAGCCCGACCTCGGCCAGCACCTGGTCGCGCTGGGTCAGACGAGGGAAGGACCCGCCCCAGTGCCGCCCGTCGGGGCGCAGCGAGGCCGGGCCGGTGCTGCCCTGGCAGCCGCCCAGGACGTTGGGTGCCACCACGAACCAGCGGTCGGTGTCGAGGGCGCGGCCCGGCCCGACCAGCGCGTCCCACCAGCCGGGGGTCGGGTGACCGGGCCCGGCCGGTCCGGCGACATGGCTGTCGCCGGTGAGCGCGTGCAGGACCAGGACCGCGTTGGAACGGTCGGGCGCGAGCCGCCCCCAGGTCTCGTACGCCAGCCGCACGCCGGAGAGTTGACCGCCCGCCTCCAGCGGCAGGGGCTGCGCACGGTCGTACCAGTGGCGGCGCCCGGGCGGGTCCCCCTCCCGCCACGCGCCGGTGGCGGGAGGGAGGGGCGCCTGCGGGGTGGTCCCGTGGGCGGTGTTCAGGACGCCGCCTTCGCGGCGCGGAAGCCGGCTTCGAGGTCGGCCTTGAGGTCCTCCAGGTTCTCGATGCCCACCGACAGCCGCAGCAGGCCCGGGGAGGTGCCGGTGGCGGCGAGCTGCTCCTCGTCGAGCTGGCTGTGCGTGGTGGAGGCCGGGTGGATGATGAGGCTGCGCACGTCGCCGATGTTGGCGAGGTGGCTGAAGAGCTCGACGGCGTCCACGAACCGCTTGCCCGCCTCGACGCCGCCGCGCAGCTCGAAGCAGAACACGGCCCCGGCTCCGCGCGGGAGGTAGCGGCGCCCGGCCTCGAACCAGCGGTTGGAGGGCAGGCCGGCGTAGTGGACGGCGGCGACCTCGTCGCGCTGTTCCAGCCACTCGGCGAGCGCCCGGGCGTTGGACGAGTGGCGCTCCATGCGCAGGCTCAGCGTCTCCACGCCCTGCAGCAGGAGGAAGGCGGAGTGCGGCGCGATGGCCGGCCCGAGGTCGCGCAGCAGCTGGACGCGCAGCTTGACGGCGTACGCGCCGGGCCCGAGGGCGGGCCAGTAGCGCAGGCCGTGGTAGCTGGGGTCCGGCTCGTTGTAGTCGGGGAAGCGCTCCGCGTGGGCGCCGAAGTCGAAGGTCCCGGCATCGACGACGACACCTCCGAGGGTGGTGCCGTGGCCGCCGAGGAATTTGGTCGCCGAGTGGACGACGACGTCGGCCCCGTGCTCGATGGGACGCAGCAGGTAGGGGGTGGGGACGGTGTTGTCGACGATCAGCGGGATCCCGGCCTCGTGGGCGACGTCGGCGACGGCGCGGATGTCGAGGACGTTGCCGCGCGGGTTGCCGAGGGTCTCCGAGAACAGCGCCTTCGTCCCGGGCCGGATGGCGGCCCGCCAGGCGTCGAGGTCGTCCGGGTCCTCGACGAAGGACACCTCGATCCCGAACTTCGGCAGGGTGTGCCGGAAGAGGTTGTACGTGCCGCCGTAGAGGGAGGCGCTGGAGACGATGTGGTCGCCGGCGCCCGCGAGGTTGAGGACGGCGAGGGTCTCGGCGGCCTGGCCGGAGGCGACCGCCACGGCGGCGACCCCTCCTTCCAGGGTGGCGATCCGCTGCTCGAAGACCTCCTGGGTGGGGTTGTGGAGGCGGGTGTAGATGTTCCCGGGCTCGGCGAGCGAGAAGAGATCGGCCGCGTGCTGGGTGTCGCGGAAGACGAACGAGCTGGTCTGGTAGATCGGGACCGCCCGGGCCCCGGTGGTGGGATCGGGCACGGCACCGGCGTGCAGCTGCTGGGTCTCGAAGGACCAGGCGGGGGCGGTGGATCCGGCGGATTCGCCGTCGGGCGTGCGGTCGGCGGCGACGGTGTCGGTCGGCTGGCTCATGCTTCTCCTCGTACACATGTGGAGCCCGGCGGGCCGGGCCGGCAGTGCTGTGAGCGGCGGTGCGGGGAACGGGCGTACGGGCGCTCCGGGGGAGCGGGGTACGCGGATCGCGGCTACGGCGCGGAAAGCGGAAGGATCACCACGGCGCCGCGTCAGCGGGCGGTGGGACAACTCATGGTCGTGACCCGCGTGTAGTCCACGTGGCGGCGGGTCACGAGCATGATCATGCGCACAGACAACCACAGTCGCGCGGCGGACACCACCGCGTTCCGCAGTTCGGACAGTACGGCGGTCCGGCCACCCCGACAGCGCTCCGGGCGGACGGCCGAACCAGCAGCTCAGCGGCCTGCCTGGCGGGCCGCTCCGGTGGATGCCGCGATGTGGAACCGCTCCCGCCCGTCGGCCCCTGTGCGGGACAAGGAGTACGCGGAGATCTCGCCGTGCCGGGCACGGCCGGTCGGGGGAACCACCCACGGGCGGCGGGTCGGTCGAGGTCTTGTGTCTTCCCGGTGGCATGTTTCGTGGACGGAAAATTCCAGTTTCGGGGGCCTTCCAGTGTCGGCCGTGGGGTCTAGCATTCCCGGCACGGCGGCCCCCCACCACAGCACCACCGGGCCGCCGGGCAGTGCAGCCGCGTCACGTCCTCGCGGGGCTGCTGGCCTCCCACCGGCCGGGCCCCGCGGAACACTCCCTTGCCTCCTCGGGACCCGGCCGCCTGCATCCCGCGCCCGTCCGGCCACGGCGGCCGCCGCCGGGTCTTCGACGCCTCGTCGAGAGCGGCGTCGAGAGCGGCGTCGATGCCCTGCCGGAGCTGTTGGGCGGACCGGTCGGTCGGGTCGCTGGTGCGCTACCCGCCGGGCCCGGCTGTCTTGAGCGCGGGCGGTGGTGTCACAGCCTGGCTGAGACACCACCGCCCAGAGGGGTTCCTCACGGAAGAGCGCCGCGCGACCGCTCAGCGGTCCTGCGAGGGTCAGTCACCCGCAGTCTGGAGTTCGGGGTCGGCCGGCTGTTCCCAGGGCTGTTCCCAGTCGTCGGCGGCCGGAGGCTGACTGTCGGTGCGCCAGGTCAGGAGCAGGACCAGGGCCGCGCCGACGATGGCGAGGGCACCCGCGGTCAGTGCGAGGGCGTTGTGCCCGTCGGCGAACACCGCGCGCAACGTGTGCTCCAGGGCGTCGCGCTGCCCGGCCGGGGCAGCGGCGATCAGGCTGTCGGCTCCGCCACCGGACAGGGCTTGGGCGGCCCGGTGCGGGTCGGTGACCTCGTCCTCCAGGGACCGGCCCATGGTGGAAACGGCCAGGGTTCCGAAGACAGCGACGCCGCAGGCGTAGCCGAGCTGTTCGACGGTGCTGTAGGTGCCGCTGGCCATGCCGGCGCGGTCGTAGGGCACCGAGCCCAGGGCGAGGGCCGCGGCGACCTGGAAGACCAGGCCCATGCCGAGGCCGCTCAGCACGAGGCCGCCGATCAGGGCGGGCCACCCGGAGTCGGGGCCCAGGAAGCCTTCCACCGACAGTCCGAGGCCCGCGAGGAACAGGCCCAGGGTGGCACCTGCGCGGGGAGAGGGCTTGGGCATCCACCGGCCGCTCACGATCGCGACCAGGGCCGCGGCCAGGGCGTGCGGCAGGACGACCAGGCCGGCACCGATCGGGGAGAGGTGCTGAACGGACTGCAGCCACATCGAGGTGTAGGGAAGGATCCCGTACACCGCTGCCTCCCCGACGGCGATGGTGATCATCGCCGCGGTGAACGCGGGCCGGCGGAACAGCGAGAGGTCCAGCAGCGGGTGGGCGCTGCGCTTCTGCACGCCGACGAAGGCCGCGAACGCGAGCAGGGCCGCGCCGACGGGCGCCAGAGTGGCCGCCGACGTCCAGCCGTGGGAGTGCGACTCGGTCAGGGCGTAGACCAGGCCGCCCGCGCCGAGGGCGAAGAGCAGCAGACCGGGCACGTCCAGGCGCCGGGTGGCATCTTTCACCGGGGTGGAACGGGGAACGCAGCGGAAGGTCATCCACAGGGCGAGCGCGGTGACGGGCACGTTGACGTAGAAGATCCACCGCCAGTCCAGGGCGTCGGTGAGGAGGCCGCCCAGGACCGGGCCGAGCGCGGCGGCACTGGCGGCCACCGCTGCCCAGACGCCGAAGGCCGTCCCCAGCCGGCGCCCCGAGTACAGGGTGCTGATCAGGGAGAGGGTGGTGGCGAACATGGCGGCCGCGCCGACCCCCTGCACCAGGCGGGCGGTGATCAGCCAGCCCATGTCCGGCGACAGCGCGCACGCGACGGAGGCGACAGCGAAGACGAACAGGCCCGCCACGTACACGCGGCGCCGCCCGTACAGGTCCGCGAGCATGCCCGCGCCCAGCAGAGCGGCGGCAACCGCCAGTGCGTAGCCGTCGGCCACCCACTGGAGTTGGGACAAGGACGCGTCCAACGATCCGGACATGGACGGCAAAGCGACCAGCACGATGGTGACATCGACCAGCAGCATGAATGTGCCCAGGCAGATCGCTGCCAAGGGCCCCCAGATACGCATGAAGCGAAACTCCCGAAGTGGGTGGGACGAGACCCCCACACCCTCCGCGCCCTCCGCGGGCACCCCAAGCCGTACCCTGCGGGACGGAAGGATCCGGCACACAGGTGAGGCATCGCGGTGGATTCAGACAGGCTCGACGAGCTCGACCAACGGCTCTTGCAGCTCCTCCAGTTGGACGGCCGGGCTCCCTTCAGCCGTCTCGCCCGGGACCTGGACGTCTCCGAGCGGACCGTCGCCCGCCGCTACCGGCGGCTACGCGCGATGGGCCTGCGCATCGTGGGCCAACCGGTGCCCGACCGCCTGGGTTTGGTGCGCTGGCTACTGCGTCTGCGCTGCACGCCGGACGCGGCCGGGGCCATCGCCGACGCGCTGGCCCGCCGTCCCGACACCAGCTGGGTCACCCTGGCCTCCGGCGGCACCGAGCTCTACTGCGCCCTCAACACCCGCACCGCCGACGAACGCAACGCCCTCCTGCTGCAGAAGCTCCCCCGCACCCCGCACGTGCTGACCGTCAGCGCCCACTGCATGATGCGGATCTTCGTCGGCACCACCAGCACCTGGCACGCCACCCGGTTCGATGCCCCGGCCCCGACGGGATCGTCGCCCTCGCTGGAACCACTGCTCCTGGACCCCACCGACCGGGTACTGTTCGCCGTACTGGCCCGCGACGGCCGGGCCACCCTTGCCGAGCTCGGCACCGCGGCCGGCCGGTCTCCCTCCAGCGTCCAGCGCCATCTCGACCGGCTCCGGGACGAAGGCGCCCTCGGCTTCTCCGTCGACTTCGACCCCGAACTCCTGGGCTACCGGATGACCACCCAGCTGTGGTTGAACGTCGTCCCCGTCCATCTGCGCACCGTCGGTGAGGCCCTCGCCACCCACCCCGAGATCGCGTTCGCCGCCGCCGTCACCGGCACGTCCAACCTCGTCGCCAGCGGCGTCTTCCGGACGCCCGCCGACCTCTACGACTACCTCGACCGGCGCATCGGCCCTCTCCCCGGCATCCAGAACATCGAGACCGCGCCGACCCTTCGCGAGGTCAAACGCCTCGTCCACGTCCTGCCCTGACCGAATCCGAAGTCCGGAACTCAGCAGTCGAACTCCCTGCCGCCGGCGCCCGGACCGCCGGACGTCCAGCGATGGATCCGCGCGGTGCACGCCTTCGCCACGGCCGTGAGCGCCCCCGCGCCCCTGCTGGTCATGCTGCTCACCGTCAGCGTCGGCCGCGGCCGGAGCCGACACCGCCAGCACCGTGTCGCCATCGACGTCCACCTGCACCAGCGTGCGATGCTGCGCGCCGAGCAGCAGGTGTTCGACCGCCGCCGTGCCGAGCGGCGGGCGCTGCCGTGTGAGGACTGCGGCACCGAGCACGCGGGTGGGCTGTGCGGCTCGTGCTGGGCCGCCCGCTCCATCCGCACCGTGGTGGACGAGTGCGTGGACCCGGCCCTCGCCGCCTCCGCCGACCTCGCCGACCACCGCAACGTCAACGCCGTCGCCCTCCGCACCGAGGCCGAACTGCGTGCGGCGATGGCCGCCGCCCGCCCCGGCCGCGAGGACGCCCTCGGATCCGACCTCGAGACCGCCCGGGACGCCGTCAACACCTACGGGCCGACGCCCTCGCACGGCTGGCCCGCCAGACCGCGCTCGACGAAGCCGCCGCTCGGCCGGAAGCGATCCTGACCCAGCACTACAATTGGCTGCGCCGCGAACCCGAACACGCCCACCGCGCCGCGCTCGAATTCCCCGTCAACTTCTATTGTTCAGGTTTGTCGGCGACGTGGTTGTAGCCGGTCGTTAGCCACTGCCAGCGGAAACTTCTCGGCCTGGTCCAGGGCGGTGAGCAGAGAGGTCCACTGCTGGGCCTGGACGGGGGCCATCTTCGGGTCCGCGGGGTTCGACCAGAGGCCGTCTGCGGGGACTCGGTTGGGTTTGAGGTCGGTACGGAACTGGGCCCAGGTCCGGTCCCGCCCGGGCAGCACCGGGGAAAGGCCCAGCCGCTGCATCGCCTCGGCGTGCACCGGGTCCGCCCCCACCTCGCCGGCGCTCTCGTTCTCCTCCTCGGGCGCCTCCATCGCCTTGCGGGCCTCGATCGCGACCAGCTCGGCACTGCACGACTTTGCCCGCAGCACCGTCTCCATCCCGGCGACCACCGCGCCCGCGGGCAGCTGGCGATGCAGCAGCAGGACCTCGATCAGCGCCCGCGTGCCCTCCCGCTCGCCGTGTGCCTCCCGTGCGGCGGCCCAGAACGCCTCGTGAACCGACGTGAACGTCCCCTCCGAACGGGCCTGGGCAAGAGCGGCGGCGCCGGCGAACGCGCCCGGCTCGACCTCCCGCCCGCAGACCTGCTCGACCGCGTCGGCCGCCCGCCCCAGCACCGCGCGGTGCGCCTCCTCGGTCTGCCGCCCGGTGGGATCGCGCACCCACCCGGCCGCCCGCCGGCCCGTCTCGCCCACCTCGGCGAGCAACCCGTTCACCACGTGCCGCTGCTCGGCTCCTGCTGCTCCTGGTCCTCGTCCTCGAGGTCCACCTCGTCCACCCGGACGGTCACGTTCGTCATGACCGGCGCGCCCCTGCATGGGCCTCCATGGCCGACCTGGCCGCGGCCGAGACCTCCGCCGACGGCTGCGACCCCGCAGCGCCGTGCGCCGGCTTCCTCGCCTGCGACCGGCACCAGCCCGCTGTCACTGCGCCGTCTTGTCGTCACCGGGTACGACGCGGTCCGGGGCAGCCGTCGGGCGCCGCCGACCCTGCGCGGCCTGGGCGACCCGCACCGCGACTACGCGCTCGGCGACGGCCTGGTCCACCTCACCTGGCCCGGCCGCTGCGAGGTCCAGGCCCTCGAACAGCGAGGCCGCCTGGCGGGCTGGACCGAGGTCTACGACGACGCGGGCAGCTGGATCGCCCTCGTCCCCGGCCGCCCGGTCGCCGTCACCGCCGACGGCATCCCGCTCCTGTCCGCGCACCCGAACGACGCCTCACCCTGCTGCGCCTGGCGCTCGATCAGGGCCTCGCCGCCGCCGGTCCGGCCCGGCCGCTTCCTCCTGTCCACGGGTGATCCCGGTCACGGACAAACCTGGAGGACAAGGCCCTTGACCAGGGCAAACCGGGCAGGACAAGGGGGCCTGGTCAAGGGGTGCGGTCAGACCGCGGACAAGCGGGCGGTGTGCATTGTCGGGGGCACCCGGGTGCTGGTCCGGGTGCGGCCGGGGCCGGCCACCGTGCCGGTCTCGGCCTGCTGCTGATGGAAGGCCACCTCGATGACCACCACCGTGCTCGCCCAGCCCGACCCCGGCCACCAGTGCGGAACCGGCCCGGCTGTTCCAACCCCGTCCCTACGCCGCGCACCGGGCGGCCGCGCACCTACTCGCGGTCCTGCGAGGCCGTCTGCCTGGGAACGCGGCTACGCCTATGCCACCGCCTTCCACCGCCGGCACGGCCACCTGGCGATCCCGGCGACTGCGAAGCTCGACGACTACGCGGTGGGCGCGTGGACGTGCCGCCAGCGCAAGGCCGCGGGCCTCACCACCGGCCAGGCCTCGAAGCTGAACGCCCTGGACGACCCTCTACACCGCCCTCGACCGCGCGGGCCTGGCCGCGCTCACCGACGACGACCACCAGGCCGTCCGCGACCTCACCCGGACCCTCGACCCGCCCGCGCTGCGCCAGGTCATGAGCTGGCTGGAACGCACCCGCAGCGCGGCCCTCACCCTGCACCGCGCCGAGCCGGTTCAGCCCGCCCGGCCCGATGTGCGGCGCAGCCGGTTCTGACAGCCCGCTCCCTGGTGAAAGGTGTTGACCTTGTAGGTCGGCGGGGGTTCGCAGCGGGCCCGGGGGCATTCTCGCCGATGACGGCCGGTGGTTCTGGTGCCCGCGTGGGTGGGGCACCGGCCTGTTCGGACCGGACCGGCTGGGCCGCCACTACTTGAAGCCTCCGTGTGACCGGCGGGGCGTCTTCGTGTCGGGATCCGGCGGGATCGGTCGGCTTGACATCGGGTGGGCTTCTGAACCTCGGAATGTGACCCTCCGGAACTCTCGGGCCCGGTAGGTGGCCGCGGCCCGGCTCGCGGGGACCAGGCCGTCCCAGAAGAAGCATGTCATGACCCGGCCCGCGCTGGCGCATCCGCGGACGGCCGCCCCGCCGCGTCCGCTGCGGCGTCCTCGGGTGTCCCGGACACGGGTGGTGACCTGCCCGGACATCGACAGGGTGTCCGGGACAGGCGCCGGGCCTTGCCCTCCGGCCGGAGGGCGCGAAACATCGACGCCGACCCGCTGAAGCCGCCCCCGCAGAGAGGTACACCGTGCGTTCCTGAGGAGATTGGGGCGCCGGGGGGACTGCTTCTGAAGCCGACCTTCAAAACCTCAGGAGGATTCTGTGAAGCGAGTACTCACCGTGCTGGCGGCCGTCGCTCTGTCGCTCGCAGCGTTGGCCGCGCCGACGGCTACGGCGAGCGCCAGCAACCCGGCGTCCGACGTGCAGCGCATCGTGCAGAGCGACGGAGTGGTCCTCTATCGCGGCGTGGAGACGCCCCAGCAACTGGCCAGCCTGTGTGACGGCAGGTTCTGTGCATGGAGTGCTGACGTGGCCACGATGGCTTACATCCCCGCCACATGCGGCGTGACGTTCAACGTGCCCGCATCGTGGAAGGCCACGGGTCAGGGCGAGTGGTACAACAACATGGCCTACCCGAAGCGCGTGAAGATGTATCAGGGCTCCGCTCCCGTCTACACCACGGGGCACGCGCCCGCTTACGACACCCACGCGGACTGGCTGAAGGTGTCGACGCTCCAGGTGATCTGCTGACCTACCAGCTCCGCCGATATGCGGCGAGGGCTCCAGCTCAAGGACGGTCCACCCACCACCTCTCGCGTCCGGGAGCTGGAGCCCGGCGCCGCCTGCTGGTCCTGGAGCACCCTCGCGCGGAGACGCTGGAGGACGGCATCCCGCTGACGCGATCCCGCCGATCCGAGGACTGCGGGGTGGTGCCGACCGAGATCGACCCGGTCCTCGCCGCGTTCGCCCGGGAGCGGCTGACCCGCCCCGGGCCCGGCGCGCCAGGCGGCGAGGGCCGTCGCGTGAGTGCGGGAGCCGCCGAGCGGCTGCTCGCCGTGCGGGCGGACTGGCTCCGATCACCATCCCGCGATGTCGGGGCTGACCCTGGGCAGGGCCCAGGGCTCCACCGCGCCCGTGACCAGGTCGGCAAGGAACTGGACGGCTCCGCCGGTGTAGTGCCACCAGGCGGAGCTCCGCGAGGCGACCGTGACCGTCCACTCCTGCGGCCCGGCAGGACTGGTGGCCCACAGGAAGAGATCGCCCTGGTTCGAACCGGCCCAGGGAAGCAGCCCGCCCGGCGCGGGGAAGGGGTGGAACGGCGCGGCGAGGTTCGCCTCCGAGCACAACTCCTCCAGATCCTCCAGCGATCCGCGCGCACCCTCCACCCAGAGCTGCTCGTGGCCGCGCTCCGGCCCGCCGAAGCCGAGGAAGTCTCCCAGGCCGAAGGTCGGGTAGAGTTCGCGAAGGAGCTTGAAGTCCTCCGGCAGGGCAGTGCCCAGGCCGGCCTCCACGAGCCGCCGGTCGACGTTCCTGGGCCCCGGCAGACGCAGGGCCACCAGGCCCGGAACTGCACTCTCCAGTGCGGCGACCGCCTCCGCAGGATCGGTCAGCCGGCGAATCGGGGCCTGCGTACCAACGAAGTCATCCATGCGAGCAGGGTGCCAGGGCAGCAGCCGGCAACCGCACCGCCCCCCGCGGTCAAGATCGCTTGGCAATCGGTCAAGATCGCGTGCCAGAGGGCACCGGTGACCGACCAACACACCGCCCACGAGAGCCACCACCTTGCCGATGCCGTGACGGCGCTGCTGGCGTGCCACGACCAGCTCGGCGACGAAGCGCCGGCCCTGCTGGCCGCCGAGAAGGAGGCCACCGCGCAGGGGCGCAAGGCCCGGAAGGCGCGCACCGCCCTGCGCGCCGCCGCCGACACGCTGCTGACCGCCGTCCAGACCCTCGCCACCGTCCACGGGAGCACCGTCCTCGGGATCGACGGCGCGGTCAGCCACGCGCCGACGGCACCCCCGTGGCCCTGCTCCTTGTGCTCAGCCCCAGGAGGCCCTCCTCCCGGACGCCTGGGAACCCCTCCAGGACACGGTGGACCACCTCGACACCAAGACCTTCCCCGCCACCAAGAAGAACCCCGCCCCGGCCCGCGAGCCGGCCCGCACGAGCACCGCGCTGCTGCGCCTGCGCGACGGCGTCCTCGCGCTCGGCCGCGAGCTGGATCAGCGAGGCCTTGCCCAAGACGCCACCGAGTGCCGGGACGGCGCGCAGCAGCTGGAGCGGCTGGAGACGCGCGTCTGCCCGCAACCCGAGCGAACCGGCCCGGTCGCCGCCGAGGCCGACGTCCTTCAGAGCGCTGGGCGCTGAACCGCCGGGCCGGGCGCGGCGGTGCGGCCGGCCTCGACGGCGGCGTCCATCGTGGCGACCCGCTCACCGGCCGCCAGTTCGGGCAGCCCGTCGGCGAGCGGGCTGCCGGTGACGATGCCGGCGCCGAGGTCGTAGGCCTGCTCCTCGTCCTCGTCCATGCTCGGATCGGTCCCGCGGCCGGCCGGGAGAACCAGGTCCGCCTGGTGGTCCGGGCGAGGGCCCGTGTCTTCCCGGTGTCATGTTCGTGGCTGAAAGATCCCAGGCCGGGGGGCCTTCCGGTGTCGGCTGTCGGGGTCTAGCATTCCGGCCCGGCCGCCCCGCCACAGCACCACCGGGCCGCCGGGCGGAGCAGCCGCGCCCATGTCCTTCCCGGCGCTGCCGGCCTCCCACCGGCCGGGCCCCGCGGAATACCCCCCTTGCCTCCTCGGGACCCGGCCGCCTGCATCCCGCGCCCGCCCGGCCACGGCGGCCGCCGCGTCTTCGACACCTCGTCGAGAGCGGCGTCGAGGCCTGCCGGAGCCGTTGGGCGGACCGGTCGGTCGGGCCGCCCGGTGCGTTACCCGCCGAGTCCGGCCGCCTTGAACTCGGCCAGCAGCGCGGCCACGGCCTGCGCGCCCGGGTTCTTGCGGGCCTGGCCGCCGGCGGCCTCGATCCGCTCGCGCGTCTCGGCCGGCAGGCCGCGGGCCGGGTCCGCCGTTGTCCTGCTGCCCGCACAGGCCTGCGGAGGGGCCGGGGCAGGAGGAGCGGCGGTACAGGCCGGCGATGGTGTTGATGACGTTGACGGCGCGGATCTCGGCGTCGCTGCCGCCGGTGGGGACGGTGACGTCATGGTCGGCGGTACGGTGCGCTGGAGGCCGTCGAAGGGGGCTCTCGTAGAGGCCCGCTTGAGGGGGCGTTGGCGGTGAGGGGGGTGTCGATCCGTGGGATTCGGGCGTGTGAGCCGAGCCTCGCACGCACCCTCACCGGCCTCGGCCGGTGACCCGCGTCACGGGAACCGGTGTTCCTGCTCGGACAAGGCATGACGTGAACCATCCCCACTCCCGGCTGCGGGCCGGGAACCCCGAAGCGTTCCGTGACCTGTTCCGGGACCACTCCTGCCTGGTGTACCGCCACGCCGTGCGTGTGACCGGGGACTGGGCCCTGGCCGAGGACGTGGTCTCGCTGACCTTCCTGGAGGCCTGGCGCCTGCGCGGGAAGCTCCGCGACGAGGGCGACAGCCCGCGCCCCTGGCTGATGGGCATCGCCGTGAACGTGCTGCGCAACACGACACGTGCCGCCCGCCGCCACAGCGCGGCCATGTCCCGGGTGCCCGCCGCCGACGTGGTCCCCGACTTCGCGGACGAACTCGTCGGCCGCATGGCCGACTCCGAGGAACTCGCGGCCGCCCGCAAGGCCCTGGCGCGCCTGCGGCGCTCGGAACGCGAGGTCTTCGCGCTGTGCGTCTGGTCCGGGCTCGGCTACGCCGAAGCGGCGGCCAGCCTCGGTGTGCCCGTCGGGACCGTGCGCTCGCGCTTGTCCCGCGCCCGCACCCGACTGCGCAAACTCGCGGACGACGAACTGCGCGCCGCGAGGAAGAACACGGAACCCCTCCCGCCCCCCGGACAACCACAGGGCAGCCGCGGCACCGCGGCCCGGCCGCACAAGGAGACGCACCGATGATCCGCAACCCGCGGCGGCGCAACGAACCGCTCGACCACGCGGAACTGGCCTGCCTCCTGCCCGCGCCGGCCGACCCCCGCCTGGCGGCCGACCGCCAGGACCTGCTCGAGGAATTCCTGATGAACGAGATCCACCAGCCCGACCGCGCCCCCGCCCCCTCCCCGGCACGGCGCCCGCTGCGCCGCGCCGCCCTGATCGCCGCGCCGGTCGCCACGGCCGCAGCCCTCGCCCTGGTCGTCTCCCTGGGCAGCCCGGCCGACACGGCGGTGGCGGCTCCACGGCCGGTCAAGGCACCCGTCGTGCAGATCGAGGAGGGGAGCACCGTCCAGCTCGCCTCGACGGTCCGCGAGATCGCCGCCGCCGCCGCGACGGCGAACCCCACGCCCCAGCCCGGCCCGGGCCAGTACATCTACGTCAAGAGCCGGGTCTCCTTCATGGCCGGCAGTCTCAACGCGGACACCGGGGAGTCCGCCACCTGGGTCCAGCCGCTGCACGACCGGGAGGTGTGGAAGTCCCCCGACGGCACCCGGGGCTGGCTGGACGAGCCGGGCTACCAGGACAAGGGCGGCATCGCGCTGGACAACGGTGACCCCCGCAAGCAGCTGACCTACCAGTGGCTCGCGGCCCACCCCGCGGACCCCGACGCGCTGCTGAAGTTCGCCTACTCGACGGTGAACGGCACCCGGGACCGCGACCAGCAGGCGTTCAACGAGATCGGCTCCATCATCCGCGAGCAGCTCGTGCCCCGCGGCCTCGCCGCCGCGCTCTACGAGGCCGCCGGCAGGATCCCGGGCGTCGTGGTGCTCGAACACGCGCAGGACGCCTCCGGCCGCGACGGGATCGCGCTGGCGCGGCTCGACCCGCAGACCGGCGAGCGGTCGGAATGGATCTTCGACCGGGAGAGCCACCAGTACCTCGGCAGCCGCGGGGTGCAGATCCGGGAGGTCAACGGCGTCAAGCCCGGCACTGTCGTGGAGCGCACCGCCATCGTCACCCGCGCGGTCGTCGACGCCAGGAACCAGCGCCCTGGGGCCGGGCAGGCCACGGCCTGAC
The DNA here is from genome assembly GCF_040302725.1 of Kitasatospora sp. NPDC097605. Classification (NCBI taxonomy): domain Bacteria; kingdom Bacillati; phylum Actinomycetota; class Actinomycetes; order Kitasatosporales; family Streptomycetaceae; genus Kitasatospora; species Kitasatospora sp. NPDC097605. The sequence goes on from NZ_JBEOSF010000042.1 coordinate 59,650, forward strand.
GGCCCGGCACCGGCCGGGGTTGCCGCCCCAGCCGGTGCCGCTGGTGATGGAGGATCTTGACCCGGCGGTGAGGTTTGAGGGGGGTGTAGTTGGGATGTGGGGTGGTGTGTGGGCTGGGGTTTTGTGGGTGGGATGAGAACGGGTGTGTGGGGGTTGGTGGGTTTGGGTGGTGGGGGTGAGCTGGGGGTTTCGCGGTTTTGGTGAGTGTGGTGGCCGGTGTTGAGGGGTGTTGTGTGTCGTAATGGCTGTTTTGGCGTTTTGGCTGGTCAGGGCTGTTTCGCCTGGTCAGATGGGGTGTTTGGGGAGATAGCCGGGGGCGGCTGGGGGCTGGTTTCTCGTTGTTCCTGAGGTTTTCTCATCCGGTGTGGGGTATGCCGGGCGTGCTTCGGTGGCCGTCGGGGGCGGTGTTCTCGCTGTTGTTGAGGTTTTCTCAGCCGGTCTCGGCGGGCGGTGCCCCTGTCTTCACCGGGTGCGTTCGCGGGGGCGGGGTGTGGGGTGGGTTTCGGCTTGGTGGTCCAGGCGTACCGCGTCGAGGGTGGTTTTGGTGATGCGTTCGGTGCCGTCGAGGATCGCGGTGAGGGCGGCTTCGCGGATGAGGCGGGCGAGGCTGCCGATGCGTCCGACGGTGCGCTGGTGGAGGTAGGGGGCGTGGCGGGGCAGGGTGCCGGGCCGGTGGCGCCGGAGGTCGAGGGCTGCTTCGAGGTCGGCGATCAGGTCGGTGAAGGGGCGGCGGTTGCCGAGGCGGGCGGGTAGGGCGCCGGTTTTGACGAGGCTGGCGCGGGCGGCGAGTTGCGCGCCGCGGACCCCGCTGAACAACGCGGTGCTGGTGACGTCGATGCCGGCGTAGACGAACGTGGCGCCGATGCGTTCGGTGAGGTCTTTGAGCAGGTCGGCGGCTTCGGCGCCGGTGGTGGTGCGGGGGTTGAGGCGGTGGATCTCGTCGATCAGGACCAGGCGCACGCCGGCGGTGTTGTAGGTGTGGGTGACGGCCTGCATGAGTTGGGCCTGGGTGGTGCGCGTGGTGGTCGGGATGCCGAGGTAGCGGGCGAAGCCAGCGGTGAGGGTCTTGGCGCTCGCGCCGGGCGGCACGAGGACGTAGGCGACGGGCACGGCCGGTGGCCCGTTCCCGGGTGGGGCGGGGTGTCGGCGGGTGTGGGCGAGGTGGCAGGTGCGGCCGACTTCGAGGAGGGCGGTGGTCTTCCCGGTGGCGGCGGGCCCGGTGAGGATCAGGCTGGGGCGGGCGGTGGTGCGCTGATACCTGCCGAGGAGCATCAGGCGCCGCACGCTGAGCGCGAGGGTGTCGATGGCGGGGGTGCGGACGGTGACGAACGCGGAGTGGTAGGCCAGGCGCTCCTCCATGCTGCGCTCCGGTTCCCCGGGTGCGGGGGGTGCGGGGGCGGGGGTGGTGGCGAAGGTCTGGAAGCCGTGCCAGGTGTCGACCGCGTACGGCGCCGACTCCGCCGGCGCCGCCCCGGCGGCTGTGGCGTGCGTGGTGCCGGCGGTGTCGGGGCCGGTGCTGTTCATTGCCGGTGCCCCGTTTCCCCGGTGCCCGCCGGACCCCGGCGAGGTGTGACGACGTCACCGGCCTTCGCTCCGGAGCCGACCCGGCCCCGTTCGCCGGTGTGCGGGCCGGGGCCGGGCACGGTGCGCCCGGCCCCGGCGGGCACCGGGGTGCCGGGGAGCGCTTGGTGGCCCGGCCGGCGCCGCCGCACCGCCCCGGCGCGGCCTGCCGTCCCTGCCGACACCGCCGCAGTCAGCACCGGCGCGACGGCCAGCGGGCGGTCCCTGCCCGGCACGCCGCGCTGCGCCCGGCTTCGGCTTGCCAGGGCCGTGGCCGGTTCGGTGCGGGGGAGGTGGCGTCGTCGGTTGCTGCTTGGCCTGGGGGTGTGGTGGTGGGTGTTCACCATCGTTCGGCTTCCTGATGGGCGTTCCACAGGCTGAGGCCGGTGTAGGGAGGTGCGGGGGAGCGGCTGGCGTTTTCTTCGGCGGTCCAGCCGTCGTCGTCCTCGTCGTGGTCGTCGAGCCATGGGCTGGCGTCGGGTTCGGTGTCCAGGCCATCCAGGCGCTCGGTGTCCTCCCAGCCGTCCGTGCCTGCGCCGTGCGTGTCCGGGCCACCCTCGAGGCCGGGGCCGGACGGTGTCCGGCGGGCTGCGGTCCGTCGTTTTGGTGTGCCGGCGCGGTCTTCCCGCCCCGGCCGCTCCGGCTGCGCCCTGTCGCCGCCAGCACCGGTGGGGTGGGGGATGCGGGCGGGTTGGGCGCGGCTGAGGAGGGCTTGTTCGGTGCGGGTGGCGTGTCCGGCGGCGGCGCGGCGGGTCAGGTCGTCGAGGGCCTGGGCGAGGTCGGCTTCGTGCTGGTCGTGGCCGCCGCGGCGTAGAGCGGTGGTGCGGATGTGCTGCCAGGTGCGGTCGTCGAAGGGCTGGTGGACGTGGTCGCGGTGGATCCAGGGGATCTCGACCAGGTCGTCACGGTCGGGCAGGCGGATCCAGATCTGACGCAGGTCGTGGGGGTTGTAGTGGACCTCCCACCGCCCGCCGCGTGCGGCGGTGGGGGAGGGCTGGCCGCGGTGGGGGCCGAGGAGGTCGTGGTCGTAGGTGCGCTGCTCGAGGCGGATGCCGTGGTCGCTGATGGTCAGCCAGCGCACGGGCAGCAGTTCGAGGTAGTCCCGCCCCGACAGCGGGACCGGCGCGTACCCGCAGACGGCGGTCAGCGCGCCCCACATCTCCATGGGTGTCAGCCGTGTCCTGGGCAGCACGGGGTGGCGCAGCCCGTTGTGGGGGCGGTGGTGCCAGTGGACGAGCCAATCGTCGAGGAGGTCCTGCAACTGGGCGACGCTGTAGCAGGCGTGCTGTTCGACATCGCGCCCGCGCTCCGTGACGTTGGAGCCGGTGTAGCCGGGCAGGTGCTGCCACAGCAGGGTGTTGAGGGAGCCGAAAGTGCGCTCCACGATGCCCTTGGCGGTCGGGGCGTGGGGCGGGGCGGGCTGGACGCTGATGCCGAGGGTCTCGCAGGCGGCGGTGAACGTCTCGGAGAGGTAGATCTTGCCGCGGTCGACGACGATCGTCTCCGGCACCGCCACCGGCCGTGCCGCGGCGCCTTCGAGGCGTTCGTCGGCCGACAGCAGTTCCTCCCGGTGGGGGATGGAGGAGTGGGCGAAGCGCAGGACGTCGGGCCAGGTGGGCCGCGCGGGGTGGGGGACGGCCATCTCCGCGAGCAGCAGCGCGGCGTCGACGGCCTTGGTGCTGTGCGGGCGCAGCACGGCGGCCAGGATGGAGCGGGTGGCGACGTCGACCGCGATCGTCAGCTCCGGCCGGCCCAGGGTGCCGTCCTCGAAGACCGCGAGGACGTCCAGGCGCGTGGTGTCGATCTGCACCTGCTCACCCGGGCGCAGCGCCACGGTCGGGGTGAACGCCCGCCCCTCCCGCGGGCCGGGGATACCGTCTCCGCGGCCGTGGACGTCCTCGCGCGGGTCGGTGAGGGCGGCGACCAGCCGGTAGAAGGTGGCCTGCGAGCACATCGCGACCGCGTCACCGTGCCGTTCCGTGAGGATCCTGGCCGCCACCGGGAACAGGGCCTTGACCGTGCCCTTGGAGCGTCCGCGCCGGCGCCGGATCGCCTCCTTCACCGCGGCCACGACCCGCTCGTCGGTGCGCCCCGCGGGGCTGGGGCTGCGGGTGGTGCGGTGGTCGACCAGCCCCCACAGGCCCTGCTTGCGGTAGTCCAGCCGCATCTTCTGCACCGTGGATCGGCCTACCTTCCCGAAGCCGAGCGCGGTGAGCTCCTCGGCCTTGGCCTGCTCACGCTCGGCGAGGGTGTACCGCTTCGGGTCGTAGCGCTCGTGCACCACATGGCCCGCGCCCGCCCCGTCGGGGTGGCCGGTCTCGACCTCGCGGATGTGGCGACGCCACGCGAGCGCCCGTTCTCTGGCCGCCGCCGGGGCGGTCTCGAACAGGCCCCACTGCGGCGCCGCCTCCGCCTTCCCGCCGGTTTCGGCGCGGGGGAGGGCGAACGTGGGGTCGGTGAACAGGTGCCCGGCCAGCACCACTTCCTCCCCCTCGTCGGCGACCAGGTGGACGCGTTGGCCGGCCAGGCCGACGACCTGCCAGCGCGCCCCCCGGAAGCGGACCTGCCCGCCGACCGCCAGCACCGGACGCCCGCCACGCCCTCGTGCCGCCGCGCTCACACCCCATCTCCGCCACAACCGTCGCCCACCCCGGCCGTCCCCACCCCGCCGCTCCCTGCCACGGCCCGTACCGATCCCGGGCCGACGAGGACGCCCTGGTGCAGCGGGCGCTCCAACGAGACCGCCAACCAGCCGCGCCACAAGGCGTGGAAGACGGCGGGCAGGACCGAGATCGGGGTGCCGAGCGCTTGAACGCCCTCCAGGAGCGGCCGCGGCCGCGCGAACGCCTCCAGCAGCGCGTCCGCCACCTCGGGGCGGCCCCGGAATCGCGGGTGGCGATAGCCGGCCAGCCACCTCAGGTTCGCCGCGAACACCGCATCCAGCGGCTCCAGTCGCCGGTAGCGCCAGCCGACCAGATCACATGCCGCGCGGGCCGCCTGCGCGGCACGCAGCGCCCGCTCACCGCCCGCCTCCGCGTGACCGGGGCAGTCGGCCAGCAGGGCGGTGCCGTCCGCGTACCGGGCGAACAGCTGCGGCACCCACGAGCGCGCCCCGCCCTGGCGATCGCGCCACGCCAGCCGCACCGGCCGCCCCGCCAGCCCCATCACCTGCGGGTCGCGGTCCAGGACCATCAGCTGGGCGCGCATCGCGTTCGACCCGGACACCACAACCCCGGCCCCCACCTGCGCCCCGGCACGACCGGGAACGCGGACACCGGCGCCAAATCCTCGAACGCCACCGCCACGCAGGCGTCCTCCCACCGCTGCCGCACCTCCCGGCCGACCGGATCGAGGAACACCGCCTCGAACCCCGCCCGCCCGTCCACATCCACCGAGCCCGCGGATCCATCCGCCCCGGCCTAACCGTCCACACCGCTCACGGTTCTCAGCCAACCCGCCACAGACGCCCGCGCGGACGACTTTCCCCGTTCCCGCCCCACCCCGTGACCTGGTGCGGTAGGCGTCCCGCACGCACCCGCGTTCTCACCCGGGACCACACCCCACCGCCGAGCGCAATCACGGCCCCCCACCACACAGCGCTGCTCCCCGCCCGGGCCAGCCCCGGCCCAGCGACCCGCCAAGCCCCTTCTACCGCACCGTCCCACTCCCAGGCCCGAGCAACTCGGCGAGCGCGCCCGGGGATATTCCAGCCCATGCGGCCACGTCCTCGGGCCGCACCCCGGCCTCCACCGCGGCCCCCACCGTCTCCCGCACTGCCTCCCGTAGCAGGCCGATGCTGTAACCCAGGCCCTTCAACAGCCGCTCGGCGGCCTCCGCACTGGTGCCCCGCTGCGCCCCGCGCAGCTGGATCAGCTGCTCCTCCGTGTCGCCGAGCAGGTTGGTGATCAGCATCCGCCGCTCCGGCTCAACCGCCGAGCGCCACACCGTCCCCGACCCCGGCAGCCTCACTTCCTTCGTCAGCGCCCGCAACTGCGCCGCCATGCCCGCAGGCTGGAGCTCCCGGCGCACCCACCACAGATCGTCCCGGTGACCGGGCGGTACGGCCACCCCGCGGCGCCGGCGGACCACCGCGCCCATCCAGGCGAACAGCGGCCCGCCGAAGTCCACCGCCGCCAGCGGCCCCAACCATTCCCGTCCCACCCGCTCGCCCAGCCGCCGGCAGAACGCCCCGTCCGCCGGCAGCGCCCGGGGCCGCCCGGCCCCGCTGTCCCGCCACACCAACTCGGCCATCACCGGATCCAGCAGCGCGGCGGCGACCTCCACCACCTCCGGAAAGACCGCCGCGTCCCGCGCCACCGCCCGCCACCGCCAGAAATCCCCGCTCGCATCCCCGCCCGCCAGAGCGTGCAGCCGAGCAGGCCACACCCCCTCATCCGGCCACTCCAACGCCAGATCCCACCACCGGCACACCACCGCCCACGCCACACCGAACACCTCCCCAGGCCCCACCCCCGCCCGCACCGCACGCCTCGCCACCCGCACCCACCGCCGCTGCGCCGCGGCCATCTCGGGCAGGCCGCTCACGTCAAGGAACTCCAGCGGCTGGTCCGCGTCCGCGTCCAGCAGCCACCGCCTGTGCCGTACGCACACACGCTCCCACCGTTGCGCGTACCGCATAGCCCGTACCGGCGTCCCGGTCCGCCGGGCCGCGCACAACCGGCACCCGAACGCCACCGGCCCCGCAACCGCACCGCCCACCCGCCATGCTGCCTGCGGCCCGTTCCCGCCCGCCCGTGCGGTCAGCCTCTCGTCGTCCAACCCCCACGCCGGCAGCGCCCGCCCCAGCACCTCTTCGCCGACCCCGCACAAGTCGGCCAGCACCCGCTGCCCCGCCGCATCCAGCAACACCTCGGCGTCCTCCCGCAGCGCACCGCTCTCGTGCCGCAGACGGTGGCCGCGCCACTGCCAATGCGTCAGCAGAGCTGCTTCGTCCAGGCCGTAGCGGGCAGCGACCCGGCCAAGAAGAGAGAAGGCCGTCTCCCCGGCGAGAGGGGGCATACAGAAGATCCCGGAAGCCATGACCCCAGCCTCGCGAAGAGCCGCAAGTCATGACGGCAAGTCCCTCTTTTTCCCTTTCGAGGCCGGTGACGAGCCGCTCCCCGTCAACGGATGGCTTCGTGGTGCCTCGATCCGGCGAATGTGCGTCGAAATGTGCGATCCAGAAGTGACTTTCACGATAGAGTGGGTGGTGTGGAGGTGAGGTTGTGACTGACGACCTGTTCGCGTCGATCGACGCGCTGCTGGCCCGGCCGCGTCCGGTGGACGACCTGCCGGTCCCGGCCGAGCGGGAGCGGCTGCGCAAGGCCGGCGAGTACACGCAGGAGGAGCTGGCCGCGGCGCTGAAGACGCGGCGGGAGACGATCGTGCGGTGGGAGGCCGGGACGACGGAGCCGCGCCCGCCCAAGCGCGAGGTCTACATCCGGTTCCTCGCGACGCTCGCGCTCCAGCACGGCACGGTGGAGCCCACCGAGTGGCTGTGCCGCGCGCAGGCCGCCGGCCTCGTGCGCGCCGACAGCGCCGCCGCGCCCGCGCCCGCCCCGGGGGCCGCCGCCGCGCCAACGGTCCCGCAGCCGGCTCCGGCTGCCTCCGCTGCTGCTCCGCCTGTCCCGGCGGTACCGACGGCGTTCGGTGGCGGGGACCAGACGGTGGTGGAGCTGGACCGGACGGCGGCCGGGGAGCTGATCGCCGGGCCGCCCGCCCCCTGTGTGCGGTGTGGCCGTGCGACGCCTTACCGCGCGCAGGGCCGTCCGATGCACATGGGCGGCTGGTGCACCCCCGACACCGGGGCCACCGGACCGGTCCAGACCGGCCCGACCGAGGCGGTGGCCTCACCGGTCCGATCCGCCCCGGCCGTGGACCGGCAAGCCCGGTTGGAGCCGGCCGGAGCGTCAGCGGCCGCGCTGGAGGCGCTCGCCCAGCACCCGAACACCGCCGCCGCCCCGGCCACGCCGACCGCCCCCGCAGCCAGCCCGGCGGCGCCGCGCCGTGCGGCCTCGTCGCATCCGGCAGCCTCGTCGCGGGCCGCCCGGAAGGCCTTGGGGCGGAAGCCGGCCGCCAAGGCTGAGGGCCCGTCAGACTGGGAGCAGGCGGCGGCCGCGCGGTTCCCGGCCGGGCCGCTCGCGGTGGTGGACGTCGCCCCGACCGGACGCGGCCTGGTGGCGTACCTCGCCGACGGCACCCAGGCGCCGACCGCGCCGGCGGGCCGGACGCTGGCCGCCGTGGTCGAGTGGGCGCTGGAGGCGCGGCTCGGCTCGCCCAGGCTGCACCGGCACGGCAAGGACGGCGACGCCCTGGTCGTCCTCACCGACGCCGCGCTCGCCGAACTCGGCCTCCCCGCCATGGGCCGGGACGAGAAGCGCGACTTCGTCCAGCGCCTGGGCGCGCTGCCGAAGACCCACAAGACGGTGAAGCAGTTGGAGAAGGCGGGCTGGCTGCTCACCCAGCGCGGCCTCGGGCCGTGGGCGCGGATCTACCGCACTCCCGAGGACGGCCGGCGCCAGTGCGTCCAGCTGTGCATCCCCGCCTGGGGCGCGCTCGCATCCGGCGGCTGGACCATCCCCGACAGCCTGGACGCGCCCGGCCTGGCCCGCCTGCTCGGCACCTACGCCACCCGGGTCCTGACCCCGCGCGGCTCCACCGCCGTCTCCGGCCTTGAACTCGTCACCGCGCTGCGCCCGCCCACGAAGGCGGTGCGCACCGAGGCCGGCTGGACGTCCGGACGGGTGGAGGGCTCCCGGCCCAAGGACGCGTTCGACCCGGCGCCGCCGGAGGTCCCGGACGTCCACCCGCTCGCCCAGGACCGCGAGCCGGGCGCCGAGCTCGTGACCGAGGCATGGGACTGGTTCCGCGAGCTCACCGACGACGAGAAGAAGACGGCCCTGTACGCGGTCGGCCTGGACGTCAACATGGCCTTCCTCGCGGCCGCCGGCCGCCTCACCCTGCCGCTGTCCGGGCCGGTCCACGAGCTCAACCCGCTCTTCGACAAGGCCATCCCGGGCTCCTGGCTGGTCGACCTCTCCCACGTCGAGACCGACCCGCTGCTCCCCTCGCCGTTCACCGCGGACGGCTCCCGCCCGACCGGGCCCGCCTGGTACAGCACGGTGAAGGTCGCCTACGCCGTCGAACTCGGCGCCACGGTGCGGCCGCTGGAGGGCTGGCTGCGCCACGAGCACGGCCCCTACTTGGACCCGTGGCACAAGCGTCTGCGCCAGGCCTACCTGGAGACGATGGCCGCCCTCGGCGTCCCGGGCGACCTCGCCGACACCGACCCGCTCGCGTTCCTCGACGCCATGGCGAACCTCAAGGCGACCGGCGACCCGGCGGAGCTCGCGGTCCTCACCGCGATCAAACAGACCGCCAAGGGCACCATCGGCAAGATGCGCGAACGCCCGCGCGGGCACGGCTACAAGCCCGGCGAGCGCTGGGCGGCCCTGGAGCGGCCGACCTGGGACCCGCTGATGCGCGCCCTGGTCATCGACACCGCCACCGTCAACCTCCACCGCAAGCTCCGCAAGATGGCCGCCGACACCGGCCTGCACGCCCTCGCCGTCCTCTCCGACTGCGCCGTCTTCGCCGCCCCCGGCCCCGGCGCCCTCGACATCCTCACCAAGCCCGACGGCACCCTCACCACCTCGCTGCGCCTCGGGGTCTCGCCCGGGATGGTGAAGCACGAAGGCAGCAGGCCGATGGCCGAGATCGCCGAACTCATCGCCGACGACACGAATCCGGCCCGGCACATGAAGGCCGACGGCCAGGTGTCCGCCGACGAGTAGCCCCCGCGCGGCCCGCCGGCACCCGCCCGGCGGGCCGCCCACTCCACGCCACACGAACACGTCGCCGTCCCGGCCGAGGCGGCAGGAAGGAGCTGATGCCCCGTGGGGGAGATCCACGAGGGCCTGGAGCGCGCCGAGCGCACCCGCCCCATCCCGGCGCACCTCAACACCCGCGTGCGCTTCCTGTGGGAGAAGGTCGCCAAGGAGGACACCGCCGCTCTCGCCCGCGCGGCCGGCGTCTCGGTGCGCACCGCGCAGCGCTGGGTGCACGCCCTCAAAGCGGTTGCCGAGGGAGAGCTGAAAGGCGACATCCCGATGGCCAAGGCGAACGCGGCCAAGGTCGAACAGGCCGTGCGCGCCGCCTGGCAGCCGCGGGTGAAGAAACGGGTGCGCCGCGACGCCGAGAAGAACGGCTTCATGCTCCACATCCAGGCGACCTTCGGCTACAGCGCGGCGGCCGCCTCCACCGACGACCCCCGCCAGCGTTCGATCACGCAGAAGATGCCCGGCGAGGTCGCCCAGACCCTCTACGCGGCCCGGGACGCCGGAGCCACTCAGGCCGAACAGGAGCAGATCCTGGCTGACGCCCTCGGCGAGCACTACTTCCGCCAGGGCGGCCGCGCCCGGCGCCTGGACGTCGACCTGAACGACATCGCGTGGATGGACATGGAGCTGTAGACCGGCCCCGGTGCCCCTCGTGTCGCCGCGTCCGCTCGATGCCTGGACCTGGCGTAGCTCGGTCAGGAGTGGGCCACGGCGTCGGCCCGCAGAAAGTCGAACAGGGCCCTCACCTCGGTCTCGTCGTCGCCGTCGTCGGTGAACGACAGAAGAGCCTGAAGGACGGCACGGGCGAGGTCGCCGACCGCCTGCACACACCGGACCCGGCGCTGCGCGCCCAACCGTGCAGCAAGCCGGCGGCGAGTTCGGCCTGGTGGCCGCTCAGGGTGCCGTTGAACACCTCGATGGCCTCCTACCGCTCGGCCTCGGGCAGACCGCGGATACCGGTGACGGTCAGCAGCGTGTTCTCCAGCATCAGGGTGCCGTACCCGGCGACCAGCACCGCGAGCGGCTGCTCACCGGGCACATCCCGGACCAAAGCGGCCAGGGCATCGCCAGAGCCGGCCGCCCGAGGTCAGCGCAGCAGCGCGGACACCAGCTCGGCCAGCAGGTCCATCACCCACCCCACGGTAGCCGCGGTCAGCGCGCCGGTGACGGTGTCTCTCAGCCAGCCACCAGACTGCTCCGGCGACCGCCAGGCAGACCATCTGCGCGGCGTCGTCGGGACCATTGGTGCCGCGGCCCGCCGCGCCCGGATGACGACCTCGCCAACGACCTCAACCGCGGCTGCTTCACCCCGGGTGAAATTCAGCGCATCCTCGCTGAGGCCTTCATCGACGGCAACGACCTGGGTGTCTAGAAGGCCGTCCTGCGCAGGCTGAGAGCACGCAGCACAGAGGGCGTCCGGCCTGGTGATCCCCGAGCAGCAGCGTGCCGTCCTGGAGGCGCTGGCGCGCGCGTAGCGGACTGCAAGTGGACGTTCCCGGATCCTGGCACCGCCACGGTGGTGTCAGGAATCTGGGCGTGTCCGTGAACTGCGAGGCCACCCCAGGCGGAATGCCAAAACCACTAGTCACAGATCCGACAATTCGCCACACTGGCGTGATGCAGCTCACAAGTGTCCACGCGCGTCTCTTCCGCAACATCGTCGACAGCGGGGAGGTGGCCATCGAACCGGATGTCACCTGCTTCGTCGGCAAGAACGAGAGCGGGAAGACAGCCCTGCTGTCGGCGTTGTACCGGTTCAACCCGGTCTACCCCCAGGACACTTTCGAGGTCGGCAAGCACTACCCCCGCTGGCGGCTCGTCAGGGATCGCAAGGTGACAGACCTGGACGCAGTTCGCCCCATCACCTGTGTGTTCGAGCTGAGCGAGGAGGATCTCAAAGCCGTCGAGGAGGTGCTGGGGGCCGGGGTGCTTACCGGACGGACGTTTCAGAGAAGCGTCCGCTACAAGGAAAACAACATCGTCACACTCGACATCGACGAGGCCGCCGCCTGCCGCAATGTCCTGGACGACGAAGGCGCTCCGCAGGCACTGCGCGACGCGCTCGCCGGCCTCACGGACCTTGACGACATGGCCGACCAGGCGGCCTCGCTCCAGCCCGAGGACGATGCACAGTTCACGGTCGAGCAGGCGCAGGCAGTTGCTGCAACCGCTCGTGCCCGGCTCGCAGGCAAGGGCAACGCCTGGGGACGGGCGGTGCAGATCCTGACGGAACGCCTGCCCAAGTTCTTCTACTTCGGGGAGTACCAGACCCTACCCGGCCGAATTGACCTCCAGGAACTCGGAGGTAAAGACCAGCCCGGAGCCACCGGCCTGCAGACAGCCCGCGCCCTGCTGCGGCTCGCCGGCACCGACCAAGGAGCGCTGACCGAGGAAGACTTCGAAGAGCGCAAGGCCGAACTGGAAGCGGTGAGCAACCAGCTCACTCAGGAGGTCTTCGAGTACTGGACCCAGAACCCGGACCTGTCCGTCGAGATCGACATCGACAAGGCCACCCAGAACACCCACAACGGGCAGACGGCCGTCGCCCGATTCCTCGACGTGCGCGTCAAGGACCGCCGGCACGGCTTTACCAACAACTTCGGACAGCGCTCCAGCGGCTTCCAGTGGTTCTTCAGCTTCCTGGCCGCCTTCTCCGAGTTCGAGGACTACCCGCACGGCGTGGTGGTCCTCCTCGACGAACCGGCTCTGACCCTCCACGGCAAGGCCCAGGCCGACTTCCTGCGCTTCATCGAGGAGCGCCTCGCCCCCCACGCCCAGGTCATCTACACTACCCACTCGCCCTTCATGGTCGACGTCGCGCACCTCGACCGCGTACGGATTGTCGAGGACCGCGGCCCCACCGAGGGCGCCGTCGTCACCGACGAAGCCCTCGCGGTCACCGGAGACTCCCTCTTCCCGCTCGAAGCCGCCCTCGGCTACGACATCGCCCAGAGCCTGTTCGTCGGCTCCGACAACCTCCTAGTCGAAGGCACCAGCGACTTCACCTACCTCACCCTGCTCAGCGAGCACCTCAAGGAGCTGGGACGACCCCCCCTGGATACCCGCTGGCGCATTCTTCCGGCCGGCGGCGCCACCAACATCCCCGCCTTCGTCGCACTCGTCGGCCGCGCTCTCCAAGTCACCGTCCTCATCGACGGCAGCCCCGCGGGCGTCACCAAGCTCAAGAACCTGGCAGAGCGCGGTGTCCTGTCGAAGAAGCGCCTGCTGCTGACCGACATGTTCACCGACGGCATCGCCCCCAGTGACATCGAGGACCTGTTCAGCCCCGGCGACTACCTCAAGCTCTACAACGCCGCCTTCGGCACCCACCTGAAGGTCGCCGAACTCAACGGAGCGGATCGCATCATCTCCCGCATCACTCGCGCCACCGGTCAGCAGTTCACCGATCACGGACGCCCCGCCGAGATCCTCCTTCGACAGCGAACCACGCTCCTGGCGGGCCTCAGCGAAACGACCCTCAGCCGGTTCGAGCGACTCTTTGACGCGATCAACACAACCCTGAGCTGACCAGCGGGCAGGGGCCAGCCTCGCAGCCGGGCCGACTGGGGGCTGCCCGAGCGTACACACCGCCGGCCGCCCCCACCGAACGCCGCTGGCCGACCCCGCAGCATCGCGGGATCGGCCAGCAGGACCCGATGGAAACAGTGCTACAACCAGCTCATCACCACAGCCGCAACCGTGAGGCCGCTCACGCCCACTCCACGCCGTGCTCGGCGAGCTGGGCGAGTTGCCCGGGCGTGAGCTTGGTCCGGCGGGCTTTCTGGTTGTTGAGCCAGGTGCCCAGGGCGAAGTGCGACACCACCACCTGCTCCTCGCCACCGGGGCCGGCCTCCAAAGCCTCCACCGGTTCCTTGTGCGGGCGGGGCACCCGAGGGTGCCGTTTTGCGGTTCTGGAGGAGTGCTGGCTATGAGCCACGCGCAGTTTCGTGGGTTGCACGGCGGCCGGTGCGTGGCTGGTCCGGTTTCCCGGATCTGTTGGGGAGTTCGGCGTTTTCCGGGATATCCGCGCTTGTACGGTGTGGGTGCGGTCGCCGTGGGGGCGGCGTTAGGAGATGGGGACACATGGCGCAGCAGTTGGCGCGGGTGCCGTTGGACGGCGGGGGCTCGATCCTGGTCGAGGCCGCGGGTGGTATGGCCGGGCCGGTGAAGGCGGGCAGAGTCGGGGATGCGATCCGTGATCTGCCGGTGGGGTTGAGCGCGGCCTTGGAGCCGGTCACCGATCTGGCACGTACCGTACTGAGGCGGTTGCGGGATGCGGGGCCGGCGGAGTTGGAGGTCGAGTTCGGGGTCGATCTCGCCACGGAGGCCGGGGTCGTGATCACCAAAACGGCGGCCAGCTGCCACCTGACGGTGAAGATGGTGTGGCGCAAGGATGACGACACTGGCGCTGGGACCGTCCCCATGATGGGCGACGCGGCGTCGGTCTGACCCGGTGGGCGCCGGGCGCGATACCTCCGGGGCCGATGTTCTGACTGCCGCGGTCGCCCAGGTCCTCGCTGGGGACCAGGCGGTGGTGGGGACGGGCTTCCTGGTCGCAGAGGATCTGCTGATCAGCTGCGCGCACGTGTTAGTGGACGGCGGCTACGGTCCCGGTGACGTGGTGGACCTGGTCTTTCCGCGCGCGCCCGGCGCCCCATCGGTGAGCGGCCGGCTGCTGGAGGAAGGGTGGCGCGACCCGCAGGAGCAGGACATCGCCCTCGTGCGGCTGGAGCACGTGCCCGCGGGCACGGCCCCGCTGCTCCTGGGATCGGCGGCGGGCTGTCGCGGGCACCGGGTGCGCTCGCTCGGCTTTCCCACGCAGGCCCCGCCTGGAGGTCACTTCGGGTTCGCCACCGTCGGCGGGCTGCTGCCAGCCGCCGACCGCGCCGGTGAGCAGCTACAGCTGACCGGCGCCAACGATCTGACCACCGGGTTCAGTGGCGGGCCGGTCCTGGACGAGGTGACGGGCTTGGTGGTGGGCATGCTGACTGCCATTGCCGGGCCCGACGTCCGCGGCCGCGGTCAGGGCATCGCCATATCGGGCGCTGGAGCCGTTCACCGCTGAGCACGCCCGCTGGTTCCGTGGCCGAAAGGAGGCGGTGCGCCAGGTTCTGAAGGCCCTATCGGGTGGTCGGCGGGCGGTGTTGCTGCTCGGGCCCTCAGGATCGGGCAAGTCGTCGCTGGTCCAGGCGGGGGTACTGCCTGCGCTGGCGGCCGGACGGTTGCCGGGCAGTGGCCGCTGGCGGCAGGTGCTCGCGCGGCCGGGCCCGGATCTGCAGGCTGCCCTCGAACAGGCCGGTCTTCCCGGGGCCGCAGCGGGGATCGGGACGGCCGTCACCGGCCTGCTGGCTGCCGACCTGGCCCACGACCGCATCGTGTTGGTCATCGACCAGTTCGAGGACCTCCTTGCGCCATCCGCCGGCCCGCGAGGCCTCCAGGCGCTCGCCCGGACCACCGAGGCGATCCGTTCCGACGCTGCGCTCAGCGTGCTCCTCGTGATGCGTGACGACTTCTACTCCCGGCTGTCCGCGCTGGCTCCCGAGCTGCGGCAAGCGGCACTGCAGGCGCGTGGCGTGCTCAACGTGCCCGCCAAGTTGACCAGCGAGGAATTGGACGCGATCGTCATCGGACCCGCCCGTGACCTGGAGGTGAGCTTTGAACCGGGCCTGGCAGAGCGGATCACCGCCGACGTCATGGCCCTGAACTCCCGCACAGCCGCGGAGCTCGAGGCATCAGTTACCGTGCTGCCCTTGCTCGAAGTCGCCCTGAGCCGGCTGTGGGAATACCGCCTCGATCACGACGGCCGCCTCACCCACGAGGCATACCACCGTATCGGCGCCGTCACCGGTGCCCTGGCCGACTGGTGCAACGCCGCCCTGCGCGACCTTGACCAGCTGCAGCAGCGCGTCGCGCAGAGGATCCTGACAGCGCTGGTCCGCCCTGCCGACGAGGCTCTGCACATTCCGGCGGTGCGCCAGCAGCTCCCGCTCGACGAGCTGCGCGACCTGGCCGCCACCGACGGCACACCTGAGGCACTGCAAGCCGTCGACGAGGTCCTGGCCGTACTGTCCCGGCATCGCATTGTCACCACCGACCGGGTGCGCGTGCCCAGGCTGGCGGGCGACACGGAGGGGACCCCGGTGGCCGAACTGATCCACGACGCGCTCATCCGCGACTGGGACACACTGCGCGGGTGGGTCGAGCAAGACGCCCGGTTCCATGACTGGCTCCATCGCGCCCGCCTTCAGTACGCCCGCTGGCAGGAAAAGCGCGATCCCCAGGACTTGCCCACCGGAACCCTCCTCGCGGAAGTCACCGACTGGTCGCACCGGCGCCTGCCAACTGACCTTGAAGCCTTCTTCGATGCCGGACACCTTCGCCAGCAGGCCGCAATCCGGCGCAGCAGACGCCTCAACGCCGTCCTGGCCACCGCCCTCGCCTTCGCCTTGATCGCCTCCGGCGTGGCCCTCTGGCAGCGGCAGACAGCGGTTGATGCCCAGCATGCCGCCCAATCCCGGAAGCTTGCTGCCCAGTCGGCTTCCCTGATCGCCACCAACCCCGACCTCGCTTCCCTCCTCTCGGTGGCTGCCTACCGCACCAGCCCGACTGCAGAAGCCGCCGCTAGCCTCAACGCCGCAGCGAGTCTTCCCCTGCTTCACCGCCTCATCGGCCACACCGCTTACGTGCGCTCAGCGGTGTTCAGTCCCGACGGGCGTACTCTCGCCACCGCCAGCGATGACGGCACCGTGCGGCTGTGGGACGTGGCCACCGGCAGGTCCGTCACCACCCTCACCGGCCACACCGGCAAGGTGACATCGGTGGCGTTCAGCCCCGACGGGCACACCCTCGCCACCGCCAGCGGCGGCTGGAGTGTGCAGTTGTGGGAGATTGCCACTGGCAGAGCCCTTACCACCCTCACCGGCCACACCGGCGAGGTGATCGCGGCGGTGTTCAGTCCCGACGGGCGCACTCTTGCCACTGCCAGCTGGGACGGTACTGCGCGGTTGTGGGAGGTCGCCACCGGCAGGTCCGTCACCACCCTCACCGGCCACACCGGCAAGGTGACATCGGTGGCGTTCAGCCCCGACGGGCGCACCCTCGCCACTGCCGACGCCGGTACCGCGCGGTTGTGGGATGTGGCGACCGGCAAGCCCGTCACCACCCTCGCCGACCAAAACACCGGCCCGGTCTCGCTGGCGTTCAGTCCCGACGGGCGCACCCTTGCCACCGCTGGCTACGACCACACTGCGCGATTGTGGGACGCGGCGACCGGCAAGCCCGTCACCACGCTCACTGGCCACACCGCACCCGCATACTCGGTGGTGTTTAGTCCCGACGGGCGCACCCTTGCCACCGCCAGCGATGACAGCACCGTGCGGTTGTGGGATGTGGCGACCGGCAAGCCCGTCACCACCCTCGCCGGCCACACCGCACCCGCATACTCGGTGGTGTTTAGTCCCGACGGGCGCACCCTTGCCACCGCCAGCAACGACAACACCGCGCGACTATGGTCCTACACCGCGCCGGACGCCGCGATCAGCACGATCTGCAAGGCCCTTGCCCGCGACCTGACTCTTGCGGAGAAGGCGATATACCTGCCCGCACAGTTCACTGAGCCCGTCTGCCCCGCATGACCCCACCAACACGTTGACATTCGCCTGACCCAAGAAGTGGTTAGCTTCCTGCCGGGCCATTGAACAGCAGGTGCTTTGACAGCAGTCCCCGGTCGCACAAGCATCAGACAGACTCACCAGCCGCTCAACCGCCCAGCCCTACCGCGACGGCCCGCTACGCCCACTCCACGCCGTGCTCGGCGAGCTGCGCGAGTTGCCCCGGTGTGAGCTTGGCCCGGCGGGCTTTCTGGTTGTTGAGCCAGGTGCCCAGGGCGAAGTGGGAGACCACCAGCTGCTCCTCGCCTGCGGGGCCGGCCTCCACGGCCTCGACCGGTTCCTTGTGCGGGCGGGGCACCCGCGGGTGCCGCTCCCGCTCGACGAACTGGGCGAGCGCGGCCAGGCCCTGCTGGAACCTGTCAAGGCGGGACAACGTCGGCTTCGCCTCGGCGGCGGCCTTCGCGGCCACCAGCTCGGGGTCGGCCTCGATGCCGATCGCGGTCAGCAGGTCCCGCTGGTCGGCCTCCAGGTCCGGCCGGCCGGCCCGCTGTGCCTGGACCCAGCGGCCGAGCTGCTCGCCCTCGTACACCGTGTCCGCGGGCAGCCGGGTCCAGTTGACCAGGCCGTCGGTGTCCAGCCACCACATCCGGGCGGTCGCGTAGGCGCGCTGCCAGGTGATGGGCCAGGCGGGGCACCACCAGGGGTCGATCTCCTCGAGCGCCCGCCGCCGCTCCGGCGCCAGCGCCCCCTGCTCGCCCGCCGGGACCTGCGCCGCGGCCCGCAGCTCGGAGAGCCACGTGCCGATCGCGTAGCCGCCGACCGAGGCCCGCGCCGGCGCCGCCAGGGAGCCGCCGTGGCCCTTCGCCCAGACCCGGGCCCAGTCGAGGCCGGCCTCGAAGCGGGCGTCGCTCACGGACCAGATCATGCCGAGCGCGTCGAGCATCTCCACCCGGTATGGCGCCAGCTCTCCATTCGCATTCTCGCCGCGACGGTCCGACAGCCACTTTCCCAGCGGGTAATTCCCCATCTCCCCGACCATCGCGGAATAGGGGACGTCGAGGCCGCCGGTCTCCTCGAACCATTTCCGGGCGTGACCGATCCCCTCGCGCCACAGCTGCGTCTCGCCGACCAGGACCCTGGAGGCGATGAACAGGGCGAGCACGTTCTCGTCCACCGGAGCCTGGAACCGCACCGGAAGCGTGAACGCGCCTCCACCGCCCGCGCCGACCATGCTCTCACCAGGGCCGGAAGCTGCCTCGGCGCTTCGCCCCTTGGTCCGCTTGCCGGACTTCTGCGGTACCGCGAGGGCCTCGACCACCTTGGCGTCGTGGCTGCGCAGCGCGGTCAGGATCTTGACCAGCGGGCCGTAGGAATCGGACTCCAAAATGTCTCCGGGCTCCTCTCCGGGCTTGAGGAAGACCGGCACGATGAGGCTGGCGGTCTTTCCCTCTCCGGGCTGCATGCGCAGGGCCCGGCCGATGGCCTGAACGATATCCACCATGCTGCCCCGGCCCTGCAGAAGAACCGAATCCGCATTCGGCATGTCGACGCCTTCGCCCAGGACTTTGCAGTTGCTGAAAATACGGTGCTTCAGCCTGTCGTCCTCCTCGCCCTTACCGAATTCCCCGATCAGCTCCTTCCGGTAGTCGATCTCATGCTCACCGGAGAGCCACTGCGCCCAGAACTCCGGCGGGTATTTCTGCGGGTTCTCGAAGTGCAGCTTCTCGACCGTCTGATTCAGCGTCTCCGAGAAGTAGCGGGCCTCGATCGTGCGGCTGTGGAACGTGATGCACCGCTCCAGCCCCCGCTCCACCACGGTCTTGACCAGCCCGGCCTGGATCGCCGCGATCCGCGCGGCCGGCACCTCGTCCTCGCTCCCGTCCTCCGCCTCGCCGACCCCCGGACCCCACGGCACGCCCTGCGCCTCGGCCGCGGCCCGGTCGCCGAGCGGGTCGCGCAGCTCCAGGACCACGATCTCGAACGGCGCCAACAACTTGCGGTCGATCGCCTCCGCCAGGCCCAGGGAGTAGACGTGCGGCCCGAAGACCCGCACATCGTCCATGGACACCGCCAGCTCCTCCGGCAGCGGCTGATAGGCCCCCTCACGGTTCTTCACCGGGCGCTTCGGCGGCGCCCAGATCCGCGGCGTCGCCGTCATGTAGAGCCGGCGCTCCGCCGGGATCGCGCCCTGGTCGTGCACCACGGTCCAGGTCTTCTCGACACTGCCCGAGGAGCGGTGCGCCTCGTCGCAGACCATCAGCCCGAGCGGGGGCAGCAGCTCACCCTGGCGCTTCGCCCAGTACTCGTAGGCGTCCTTCACCGCCCCGACCGAGGTGTAGGTGGCGAACAGGGTGGTCGGCCGGCGGTGCCTCGCGGCGTGCTCCAGCCACCTGCCGATCATCAGCGGGCTGGTACTCGCCATCACCCCGAACGGCAGCTCACGGTCGACCAGCGAGCAGATGGCGTGCATGTCCCCGGACCGGCCGGCCGCCCGCCAGGCGCCGATCATCTGCACCAGCAGGTCCAGCGTCGGAACGACCACCAGGACCACGCCGCGGGGCACCAGCTTCTGGCCGGCCGCCGCCCCGACGTAGCTCTTGCCGGAGCCGGTGGCCATCTGCACCGTCACCCGCAGCCCGTTCGGCGCCGCCTGCCCCGGACGGGGCGTCAAGCCACGCACGATGGCCTCCAGGGCCTCCTCCTGGTGCCCGCGCAGCGAGATGCCGGCGGCCAACTGAGCGGCCTTCAGGCCAGGCTTTACGACGTGCACGAAGACGTGTCTCCCCTCACCCATTCCCGGACCCACACAAGGGATCGCGCGGGAAATTCTGACAGTGCCCTACTGATACATTCGATGGACGGCCCGAGAATCGGGACGACCGGAAACCTGCGCGACAGAAGCGACTATCCGGCAGGATATCAGTCCCCGGTCAGGAATTCCGGCGAACGCTCGAAAAGCAGGGGCCCGGACCCCGCTCCCGGCGGGATCACCTGACGCTTGTAGACTGATACACCAGAGGCCGTTGCTCCCCTCCGAGGGTAGCGCATCCCGACCCACTCTGAGGCCCAAAACAGTGGTCTAGACCGTGGACTAGACCAATCTGGCGGGAGTGAAGCCGACCCGCACGCGCCCCGGCACACCACCCCCTCTCCCCAGTCAGCCATGTTGTGAGGTCAGCCAAAATCTCAGCTCAGCGATATGACCAAGCCTCAGTCCGTGGGCCTCATGGAGCGAAGCGGAGTGAGGCCGGCCAAGGCGCGAAGCGCCGGGCCCACCCGGGCGAAGCCCGGGTGCGGACACGCGGAGCGGGTCCGCCGCCTGACCGAAGGTCAGGCGCGAACGGAGGGCCGAAGGCCCGTAGGGCGCCGCGCACGCCGTGGCCGATCGCGTCCGCCGAGGCCTTCGCGCGGTCCGCGTCGCGCGAGCCGATGATCACCTGCTGGCC
>NZ_JBEOSF010000043.1:0-79815 GCF_040302725.1 Kitasatospora sp. NPDC097605
GGTTACATTCCGAACCCGGAAGCTAAGCCTCACAGCGCCGATGGTACTGCAGGGGGGACCCTGTGGGAGAGTAGGACGCCGCCGAACAATCATTCACAAATAGGCCCCCATCCCTTCGGATGGGGGCCTATTTGCGTGTCCGCACCTTGGCTTGTCGGACACGCCGGCGCCAGTGACATGTGATTCTTGTCATGCGCGATCGGGCGGGACCGTTTCGGTTCGGGGGGTGGGGCCCAGTTAGCATGTGAACACCCTCCTAGCTCGAAAGATGGACTTGTGACTGTCAACGACGACGTGTTCACGGACTGGAAGAACCGCGAGGAGATCGCGGAGTCGATGATCCCGATCATCGGCCGACTGCACCGGGAGCGGGACGTCACCGTCCTGCTGTACAGCCGTTCCCTGGTGAACAAGTCGGTGGTCAGCATCCTGAAGACCCACCGGTTCGCCCGCCAGATCGCCGGTGAGGAGCTCTCGGTCACCGAGACGCTGCCCTTCCTGCAGGCGCTGACCACGCTGGATCTCGGCCCTTCCCAGATCGACCTCGGCATGCTCGCCGCCACCTACCGCGCCGACAGCCGCGGCCTCTCGGTGGAGCAGTTCACCGCCGAGGCCGTCGCCGGCGCCACGGGTGCCAACAAGATCGAGCGCCGCGAGTCGCCGCGTGACGTCGTCCTCTACGGCTTCGGCCGGATCGGCCGCCTGGTCGCCCGCCTGCTGATCGAGAAGGCCGGCTCCGGCAACGGCCTGCGCCTGCGTGCCATCGTCGTCCGTGGCGGTGGCGACCAGGACATCGTGAAGCGCGCCTCGCTGCTGCGTCGCGATTCCATCCACGGCCAGTTCCAGGGCACGATCACCGTCGACGAGGCGAACAACACGATCGTCGCCAACGGCACCGAGATCAAGGTGATCTACGCCAACGACCCCTCCGAGGTCGACTACACGGCGTACGGCATCCGGGACGCCATCCTGATCGACAACACGGGCAAGTGGCGGGACCGCGAGGGTCTGTCGAACCACCTCCGCCCCGGCATCGAGAAGGTCGTCCTGACGGCCCCGGGCAAGGGCGACGTGCCCAACATCGTGCACGGCGTCAACCACGACACCATCAAGCCGGACGAGCAGGTCATCTCCTGCGCCTCCTGCACCACCAACGCGATCGTCCCGCCGCTGAAGGCGATGGAGGACGAGTACGGCGTGCTCCGCGGCCACGTGGAGACCGTCCACTCGTTCACCAACGACCAGAACCTCCTGGACAACTACCACAAGGCCGACCGCCGCGGCCGCTCGGCACCGCTGAACATGGTGATCACCGAGACCGGTGCCGCCTCGGCCGTCGCCAAGGCTCTGCCGGACCTCAAGGCGAAGATCACCGGCAGCTCGATCCGCGTGCCCGTGCCGGACGTCTCGATCGCCATCCTGAACCTCCAGCTGGCCCGTGAGACCACCCGCGAGGAGGTCCTCGACTACCTCCGCAACGTCTCGCTGACCTCGTCGCTGAAGCGCCAGATCGACTTCACCACGGCCCCCGACGCGGTCTCGAACGACTTCATCGGCTCGCGCCACGCGTCCATCGTCGACGCCGGCGCCACCAAGGTCGAGGGCGACAACGCGATCCTCTACCTGTGGTACGACAACGAGTTCGGCTACTCCTGCCAGGTCATCCGGGTCGTCCAGCACGTCTCGGGCGTCGAGTACCCGACGTACCCGATCGCGGCGGTCTGATCCGCGAGATCTCGCACGACGCCCGTGGGGCGGCAATCGGTTTCCGGTTGCCGCCCCACGGGCGTTTTCGTGCCCGTTCGGCCGGTGCGGCGGGGGCCCGGCGGGCAGGTTGTTGGAGGAGTGTTCACGTCCGCTTGACCTGCTGCTTTGCCAGGGTGGGCGAGGTGGCTGGGAGGTGTCGTCCGGGGCCTGGACGCTGGATTAATGGTCTATACCAATGGGGTAGTGTGGCCCGTGGAGCTGTCAGAAACACGGCTGTGGGGGCCATATGACCGTCCAACAGGTATCTCCTGTTTCCTCTTTTTCTTCTTCCTCTTCCGATCCTCTTGCGCATCTGCCGCAGCCGCCCGACGACCAGGAGTTGTACTGGTACTTCGGGCCGCAGCGGAGGTGGGTGCTCGTCGCCAGTTCGGCGGCGTTCGTGTTCACCGCCGGGACGATGCTGACCTTCGCGCTGCGGACGCCGGCGCTGTGGGTGTTCCTCGCCGTCCTGGCGCTCAATGTCGTCGCGCTGGCGCTGTCGTCGGTGAACAGCCTGCGACAGCGGCGGCTGACCCGGCAGTCCCACGAGGTGCTGGTGCACGCGTGGGCGCCGGAGGAGCTGCCGACCGTCGACCTGTACCTGCCGACCTGCGGGGAGCCGCTGGACGTCCTGGAGAACGCCTACCGGGCGGTCGCCAGGGTGGACTGGCCCGGTGCGCTGACGGTCTGGGTGCTCGACGACGCCGACCGGAGCGAGGTCGCCGAGCTGGCGGCCGCGCACGGGTACCGGTACGTGGTGCGGCCCGACCGGGGGCACCTCAAGAAGGCCGGCAACCTCAACCACGCGCTCACCCTGAGCAGTGCTGAGCTGATCGCGATCCTCGACGCCGACTTCGCGCCCCGGCCCGACTTCCTGCGTCATCTCGTCCCGTACTTCGCGGACCCGCGGATCGGCATCGTGCAGAGCCCGCAGTGCTTCGACACCGACGAGTCGATGAGCTGGATCGAGCGCGCCGCCGGTGCCGCGCAGGAGTGGTTCTTCCGCTGGATCCAGCCCTCCCGCGACGCCAGTGACGCCGCCATCTGCTGCGGCAGCAACGCCGTCTACCGGCGGGCCGCGATCGACGAGGCCGGCGGCTTCGCCCGGCTCGACCACAGCGAGGACCTCTTCACCGGCCTCGGGCTGTACGCCAAGGGGTACCGCACGCTGTACGTCCCGGTGCTGGTCGCCAAGGGCACCTCGCCGGACAACCTCGCCGCGTACGTCAACCAGCAGTACCGCTGGGCGATGGGCAACCTGCACCTGCTGGGCTCGCCCGAGCTCAAGCGGATCGGCGCGCCCTGGCGGATGCGGCTCTGCTTCTACGAGGGCATCGTCGGCTACCTGGCCGCCGCCGTGAACATCTTCGTCGCGCCACTGCCGCCGCTGGTGATGATGTTCGGCTACCCGGACCAGATCCGGCCCTGGCACGTGCTGCCGATGCTCGCGCCGCTCTGGCTCTGGCACGTGCTGCTGCCGCGGGTCAGCCGGACCCGTTGGCGGATCGAGGTGATCCGCTCCAACGTGCTGATGAGCGTCGCCGCCGGTGTCGCGTTCTGGCACACGCTGCGCGGGCGCAGCGCCGCCTGGGTGCCGACCGGTGCGGCCGGCACGGTGGGCGCGACCGGCCCGGCCGGCGCGGCGGCGGCCCGCGGCAAGTCCCGCTCCGGCGGGATGGCCCGCAAGGTGGTGCTGCTCTCGCTGGCCTGGCTCTGCGCCTCGCTCGGCGCCGGCGCCCTCGGCCTCGCGCTCGCCGTCGCCGAGTACGGCTGGGCGCCCAACTGGGGCCTCGGCCTCTACCTCGCGGTGCAGGCGCAGATCGGCCTGCCGCTGGTGCGCGACCTCCTCGTCGAGGTGCGCGGCACCGCCCGTGCCGACGCAGCCGCCGCCGGGCCGAAGGCGCCCCGGCCCGGCATGCTGCCGCGGCGCTGGCCCGAGGGCCTGGCCGCCACCGCCACGCTCGTGCTCACCGCTCTGCTCGCCTCCGGCTGGGTCCGCCCGATGCTGCCCTGGCTGGGCTGAAAGGTCGTCGCCTTCCATGTCGCCTTCCCCGGTACCGCCGCCGTCACCCATACCGGCAGCGTCACCGTCACCGATACCGTCATCGCCGGCCGTCCCCGAGCTGCGGCCGGCCGCCTTCACCATTCCCGGTCCACGGGACCGCGCCGCCTCCCGGGGTTCCGATGCCCCGGGCCCGGCGCCCCGCTCGGCCGGCTTCCGTCCCGACATCGAGGGCCTGCGCGCGGTCGCCGTGCTCGCCGTCCTCGCGTTCCACGCCGCCGTCCCCGGCCTGGCCGGCGGATTCGTCGGGGTGGACGTCTTCCTCGTCATCTCCGGCTACCTGATCACCGGCCTGCTGCTGCGCGAGGCCGTCACCACCGGCCGGATCCGGCTCGGCGAGTTCTTCTCCCGCCGGGCCCGCCGGCTGCTGCCCTCGGCGGCGATCGTGCTCGGCGCGGTGGCCCTGTTCGGCGCCTGGCTGACCGTGCCGCTGCGGCGCGCCGATCTGGAGTACGACGTGCTGGCGGCGGCGTTCTCCGTCGGCAACTGGCGCTTCGTCGCCCAGCAGACCGACTACCTGGCCGCCGGCCGGGACGAGAGCCCGCTGCTGCACTTCTGGTCGCTGGCCGTCGAGGAGCAGTTCTACCTGGTCTGGGGCCCGCTGCTGGCGCTGACCGTCCTCCTGGTGCTGCGGCTGGTGCGGCGCGGCCGTCCGGACGGGCGGGGGCGGGCGGTGCGGCCGGTCGTGGCCGCGCTCGCCGCCGTGCTGACCGCCGGCTCCTTCGCGCTCTCGCTGTACTGGACGCAGGACTCCGTCTCGCTCGCCTACCTCGGGACGCCGTCCCGGGTCTGGCAGTTCGGGGTCGGCGCGCTGCTGGCCCTGCTGCCCTGGCACCTGCTGCGCGGCCCGCGGGTGCTGCGCGTGCTGGTCGGCTGGGGCGGGGCGGCGGCCGTCGTGGGCTGCGTGCTGGCGTACGACACCACCACGCCGTACCCGGGCTGGGCGGCGCTCGTCCCCACCCTCGGTACGGCCGCCGTGATCCTGGCCGGCACGCCCGGGCGGGACGGGGCCGGCGCGGCCGGTGCCTCCGGCCTCGGCGTGGACCGGGTGCTCGGACTGCGCGCGCCGCGTGCGATCGGCCGGCTCTCCTACAACCTGTACCTGTGGCACTGGCCGGTGCTGGTGCTCGTGGGCGCGAAGTTCGGCCCGCTGGACTGGCCGGTGAAGGTGGCGCTCACCGCGGCCGCCGCGCTGCCCGCCGCCGCCGTGATGCGATGGGTCGAGCGGCCGCTGCGGCACAGCCGTACCCTCTCCGAACTCCCGCGCCGCGGCCTGTCGTTGGGCCTCGCCTCGGTGGTCATCCCGGTGGTGCTGGCACTGGTCGTCGGTACCGGCACGCTGCGGCTGCTCGGCCCGGCCGCGCCGGTCGACCTCCAGGGGCTGCCGCCCGGCTCGTCCGACGGCACCTCGCTGCTGGTGCGCACGGCGGCCGTCGCCAAGGGCGGTCCCGCGGTGGTGCCGGACGCCGTCCAGGCCCGCAAGGACTTCCCGCCGGACGGCGAGTGCGAGGTCGCCCCGACCGCCACCACCAGCCCCGACTGCCGCTTCGGCGTGGTCGGCAGCCCGGACCGGATCGTGCTGCTCGGCGACTCGCACGCCGGCCAGTGGTTCTCCGCGCTGCTCGCGATCGCCGCCGAACGGCGCTGGGAACTGGAGGAGTTGGTCAAGCAGGGCTGCCCGCTGCCGGAACTCACGGTGGTCAACCCGCAGTTGGGCCGCACCTACCGCGAGTGCGACACCTGGCGGGCGAACGCGCTGACCCGGCTGAAGGAGGGCCCCAAGCCCCGCCTGATCGTGGTCTCCACCCTCAACCGGTACACCGACGACCGCGAACTGCTGCTCCAGGGCTGGGAGAAGACCCTCGCCCCGCTGCGTGAGCTCGGCGTCCCGATCGTCTATCTGCGCGACACCCCGATCCCGGGGACGGACGTGCCGGCCTGCGTGTCGGGCCACACCGACGACCCGGCGGCCTGCGAGTTCCCGCGCGACAAGGCGCTCTGGGCGGACCCGCTCGCCGACGCGATCGCGGCCGGCCGGATGCCGGGCCTGCGCACCGTGTCGGTGAACGACGTCATCTGCCCCGGCAGCGGCCGCAGTTGCCCGGCGGTACTGGAGCGGATCCTGCTCTACCGCGACGACGCGCACCTCACCAATGTCGCGGCCGTCGTCCTCACGCCGCGCCTGGAGCGGCTGCTGACGGAGTCCGGCGCCCTGCCGTCCAGGACCGCGCCCGCGGCGGCACCGCAGGTCACCGTCGACGGCTGGACGCAGCTGCTGCGCGACGACTTCGACGGCCCGGCCGGCAGCCGCCCGTCCGAGGCCGACTGGCAGTACGACCTCGGTACCTGCTACCCGGGATGCCCGGCCCCGCAGTGGGGGACGGGTGAGATCGAGACCATGACCGACTCCACCGCCAACGTCCGGCTCGACGGCCGGGGCGCGCTGGAGATCGTGCCCACCCGGGACGCCGACGGGCGGTGGTCGTCCGGGCGGATCGAGTCCCGCCGCGCCGACTTCGCCCCGCCGCCCGGCGGTGTGCTGCGGATCGAGGCCGGGATCGCCCTGCCCGACGTCACCGGCCCGGCCGCGGCCGGCTACTGGCCCGCCTTCTGGACCCTCGGCGGCGAGCTGCGCAACGGTTACACCGGCTGGCCGGCCATCGGCGAGCTGGACATCATGGAGCAGGTCAACGGCCGGGACGCGGTGTTCGGCACGATGCACTGCGGCGTCCTCGACGGCGGCCCCTGCCAGGAGCCGCGCGGTCTGGGCTCGGGCGACCAGCCCTGTGGCGCCGAGTGCCGCACCGGCTTCCACCGCTACGCGGTCGAGGTCGACCTGCGGCCGGGCGCCGAGCAGGTCCGCTGGTACCTCGACGGCCGGGAGCACCACCGGGTGACCGCCGCGCAGTTGGGTCGCGCGACCTGGGACCGGGCCGTCGACCACGGCCTGTTCCTGATCCTCAACGTCGCCGTCGGCGGCAACCTGCCCGCCGCGTTCGGCGGCGCCGTCACCCCGGCCACCGAGCCCGGGCACCCGATGCGCGTCGACTACGTCTCCGTCGCCACGAAGCCGTAGCGGCCGCCGCACCCGGACGAAGGCCCCGGGCCGGGGAGCACACCGCTCCCCGGCCCGGGGCCCTTCCGTGCCCGTCGCGGATCAGTGCGCGGAGTCGGGCGGGAAGGGCACGGGGTAGGCCTCGGCGAAGTCGGCCGAACGGGAGACCTCGCGCCACCTGGTGTCCTCCGCCAGCAGTCGGCGGCCGTGGGCGAGGGAGTACTCGACCGCGTTGACCCCGAGCGGCAGGTGGTCGGGGATGTCACGGCGTGCGGCCATCCGCACCAGGATCGCGGCGGCGCGGGCGGGGTCGCCGGCGCCGCCGGCCTCGCCCTGCCGCAGCCGGGTGTTGGTGGCGCCGACGGTCGCCTCGTAGTCCGCCGGGACGCCGTGGACGGTCATCGAGGAGCCGGCCCAGTCGGTGCGGAACCCGCTGGGCTCGACCACCAGCACCTTGACGCCGAACGGGGCGGTCTCGGCGCGCAGCACGCGGCTGAATCCGTCGATGGCGAACTTGGCCGCCTGGTAGGACGCGATCCCGGGGGAGCCGCCGACCCGTCCGCCGACGGAGGAGAACTGCACGACCAGCCCGCCGCGCTGCTCGCGCAGCAGCGGGAGCGCGGCCTTGGTGACGTTGTAGACGCCCCAGAAGTTGGTCTCGAACTGCGCGCGGAAGTCGGCGTCCTCGGTGGTCTCGATCGGCGAGACGTTGGCGTAGCCGGCGTTGTTCACCAGCACGTCGATCCGGCCGAACCGCGCCCGCGCCTCGGCGAGCGCGGCCCGGGCGGCCGCCGGGTCGGTGACGTCGAGCGCGATCGGGCGGATCCGGTCGCCGAACTCCTCGACGAGGTCGGCCAGCTGCTCGGGGCGGCGGGCGGTCGCGGCGACCCTGTCGCCGGCCTCCAGGGCCGCGCGGGTGAGGGTGTGGCCGAAACCGCGGGAGCTTCCGGTGATGAACCAGGTCTTGTCCATGCCGTTAGTAAAACACCGTTGCGCTAATAGTGCAACGGCGTTGCGCTACGATGGCGGGGTGACGGCATCGGAGTTCCAGCGCGCGCGTTCCCCCCAGGCCAAGCGGCAGCGCGAGGCGGCGATCCTGGAGGCGGCCCGGGCGCTCGGCCGCGAGCGCGGCATCAGGGACGTCACCCTGACGGACATCGCCGCCGCCGTCGGCATGCACAAGTCGGCGCTGCTGCGCTACTTCGAGACGCGCGAGGAGATCTTCCTGCGGCTGACCGCGGAGGGCTGGGACGAGTGGTCGCGCGCGCTGACCGCACGGCTGCGCGACACCCCCGACCTGGGCCCGGCCGCCGTGGCCCGGGCCTTCGCCGCCACCCTCGCCGCCCGCGGGCCCTTCTGCGACCTGCTCGCCCACGCCCCGCTCAACCTCGAACGCAATGTCTCCCTCGACGCGGTCCGCGACTTCAAGCTCGCCACCCTCGCCGCCCGCGAGCCGGTGACCGCCGCCGTCCGCGCCCGGCTGCCGGCCCTGACCGGCCAGGACGTCACCGACCTCTTCGCCACCGCCGTCGCCCTGGCCGGCGCGATGTGGCAGATCGCCAACCCCGGCCCGGAGGTCGCCGCCCTCTACCGCGCCGACCCCCGCCTCGCCCACGCCGTCATCGACCTCGAACCCCGCCTCACCCGCATCCTCACCGCCACCCTCCGGGGCCTCACGGCCGGCCCGGGCACGCCGTCCGCCTGACCGCGGCGCCGCGGCGGGGGGACTCGCCGGAACGGGTGATGGGTGGCGAGGTGCTTCCCGGATCGGGGGATGCGGGGAGGCGGCGGTGTGTATAGGTGACAGCCGGAGCACACCGACGGAAGGGACCAGCCCCATGACCCGGTCAGCCGCCAAGCCCGCGCAGAGTGTCGACGAGGCCATCGAGCGGATGCGGGCGATCAGGAAGCGGCTGGACCCGCGGGACGGGGTCGCCTGCTTCAACCGGATGTACCTGACGGTGACGGAGCTGGTCGGGGAGCGGCTCACGGCGGGGTACTTCCAGGACCAGGCGTTCATCGAGCGGCTCGACGTGGTGTTCGCGAACCTGTACTTCGACGCGGTGGAGGCCGGGGAGGCGGGGCGTCCGGTGAACGCGGCGTGGAAGCCGCTGGTCGACGCGCGCAGCCACCGGAAGGTGTGGCCGGTCCAGTTCGCCTTCGCGGGGATGAACGCGCACATCAACCACGATCTGGCGCCGGCCGTCGTCGAGACCTGCATCGAGCGGCGGACCACGCCCGACACGCCGCCGGTGCACGCCGACTACCTGAAGGTGAACGAATTGCTCGCGCAGGTGGAGGCGGAGGTGCGGGCGTCGTTCGAGGCGCAGATCATCAGGGTCGCGACCGCGCAGGCCGAGCCGCTGAAGCACATCGTGTCCAGCTTCTCGATCGCCCGGGCCCGCGACGCCGCCTGGGCGACCACCCAGACGCTCTGGCACCAGCGCAACATCCGGCCGATGTACGAGTCGACGCTCGCCGCGGTCACCGCGAGCACGGCGCTGGCGGGGCAGATGCTGGTGACCCCCGTGCTGCCGCCGCTGGAGCAGCCGGACGGGGAGGGCTGAGGCGACTCCGGTTGGCGCAGCCCGGCGGGCGGGGGCGAACGGGGCACGGTGGACTGGTGGGTGACCAGCCCCGACGGAGCCGCGAAAGGCCGACGATGTCCTCCTCGCCCCCTGCCCGGTACGCCGATCTGAGCGCCCTGGTGATCAACTGCACGCTCAAGCGCTCGCCCGAGCGGAGCCACACCCAGGGCCTCATCGACGTCAGCACCGGGATCATGGAGCGCCAGGGCGTGCGGGTCGACGTGATCCGCGCGGTGGACCACGACATCGCCACCGGGGTCTGGCCGGACATGACCGAGCACGGCTGGGAGACCGACGAGTGGCCCGTCCTCTACAGCCGGGTGATGGCCGCCGACGTCCTGGTGCTGGCGGGGCCGGTCTGGCTGGGGGACAACTCCTCGGTGATGAAGCAGGTGGTCGAGCGGCTCTACTCGTGCTCGTCGATCCTCAACGAGCGCGGGCAGTACGCGTATTACGGGCGGGTCGGCGGGTGCCTGATCACCGGGAACGAGGACGGCGCCAAGCACTGCGCGATGAACGTGCTCTACAGCCTCCAGCACCTGGGCTACACCGTCCCGCCGCAGGCCGACGCGGGATGGGTCGGCGAGGCGGGCCCGGGGCCGTCCTACCTGGACGCCGGCTCGGGCGGGCCGGAGAACGACTTCACCAACCGCAACGCGACCTTCATGACCTGGAACCTGCTCCACCTGGCCAGGATGCTCAAGGACGCGGGCGGGATCCCGGCGTACGGGAACCAGCGCTCGGAGTGGGAGGCGGGCTGCCGGTTCGACTTCGAGAATCCGGAGCACCGCTGAGAGCGGCTGCGCCCCGGGCGGTCTGACGGCCCGTCGGTACCGGAACGATCCTTGCCGGGCGGCCCCGCCACCCCGGCGGTGCCGCCTCGTCGTCGGTGCCGACCAATTCTGATCATCGGATGCGTCATTTCAAACGCGACTGATGTGAACGTTCACCCTTTCGAGTGCACAGGATCATGCGAAGCGGTCCAGATCGTTCCGCCCCGCCTACGGTTGGGCAGCAGACGACACGGGGCCGCCGCCGCATGCGGAGTTCCCCTCTGTCCGGGGCGACGGCGACGGCCGACGGCCCGTCAGGCGTGTCCCCCTTCACAGAGGAAGGTTCTCCCATGCCCGTGGCCACGAGCGGCGAGACACCGCAGGCGTCGCAGCAGCATCCTCACCCGCGTCCGCATCCGCACCCCGGCCGGCGCGCGGCGGTGCGGTCATGAGCGGGACGGCCCTGGAGCAGCTGCTCCGCGGGCCGAGCGGGCTCGGGACGGCGGCGCTGAAGCTGGCGCCCCGTCAGGAGGCGGCCGCGGTGGTCGAAGGGGGGTCGGGAAAGCCGAAGTCCGGCGACCCGGTCCCCGGTCTCTACTTCCACCCGGTGGCCGAGCCGGACGCGGAGCGGGTCGCCGAGGTGAACCGCCGGATCAAGCTGTGGGCCGAGGAGATCGAGCTCTACCCGCCGGACTGGGAGGACCAGTTCGACGGCTTCTCGGTGAGCCGCTACATGGTCGCCTGCCACCCGGACGCCCCGAGCGTCGACCACGTCATGCTCGCCACCCGGCTGATGGTCGCCGAGAACGCCGTGGACGACTGCTACTGCGAGGACCTCGGCGGCTCGCCGGTCGGCCTCGGCAGCCGGCTGCTGCTCGCCCACACCGCCCTCGACCCGCTGCACACCACCGCCGAGTACCAGGGCGGCTGGCAGGAGTCGCTGGGCTCGGACGCGCCCCGGCGGGCCTACCGCTCGGCGATGGAGCACTTCACCCGGGCCGCCACCGACTCCCAGGCGGACCGGTTCCGGCACGACATGGCGCGCCTGCACCTCGGGTACCTCGCCGAGGCCGCCTGGGACCAGGACGACCACCACGTCCCGGAGGTGTGGGAGTACCTGGCGATGCGGCAGTTCAACAACTTCCGCCCCTGCCCGACCATCACGGACACCGTCGGCGGCTACGAGCTGCCCGCCGACCTGCACGCCCGGCCCGCCATGCAGCGGGTCATCGCGCTCGCCTCCAACGCCACCACCATCGTCAACGACCTGTACTCGTACACCAAGGAGCTGGCGAGCCCGGGCCGGCACCTCAACCTGCCGGTGGTGATCTCCGAGCGCGAGGGCGTCGACGACCGCGCGGGCTACCTGAAGGCCGTCGAGGTGCACAACGAACTGATGCACGCCTTCGAGGCGGAGGCCGCGGCCCTGGCCGCCGCCACGCCCGTCCCGGTGGTGGTGCGCTTCCTGCGCGGGGTCGCCGCGTGGGTCGACGGCAACCACTACTGGCACCAGACCAATACCTACCGATACAGCCTGCCCGATTTCTGGTAACCAAGGAGCTGAACCGTGTCCGTCACCGACACCACCCCTGTGAACCGCACCGCCGTCCCCGGGCCGGCCACTCCCTACCAGGGCGACATCGCCCGCTACTGGGACCACGAGGCCCGGCCGGTGAACCTGCGCCTCGGCGATGTGGACGGCCTGTACCACCACCACTACGGCATCGGCGAGGTCGACCAGGCGGCGCTCGGCGCCCCCGACGACAGCGAGCGCGAGAAGAAGCTCGTCGCCGAGCTGCACCGGTTGGAGTCCGCGCAGACCGACGTGCTGCTCGACAGCCTCGGCGACATCCGCCCCGAGCACACCCTGGTCGACGCCGGCTGCGGGCGCGGCGGCTCCATGGTGATGGCCCACCAGCGCTTCGGCTGCAAGGTCGAGGGCGTCACCCTGTCGGCCAAGCAGGCCGAGTTCGGCAACCGCCGGGCCAAGGAGCTGGGCATCGACGACTCGGTGCACGCCCAGGTCTGCAACATGCTCGACATGCCGTTCGGCAAGGGCACCGTCCAGGCCTCCTGGAACAACGAGTCCAGCATGTACGTCGACCTGAACGACCTGTTCGCCGAGCACTCCCGGATCCTGTCGGTCGGCGGCCGGTACGTGACCATCACCGGCTGCTGGAACCCGATCTACGGCCAGCCGTCGAAGTGGGTCTCGCAGATCAACGCCCACTTCGAGTGCAACATCCACTCCCGCCGCGAGTACCTGCGCGCGATGGCCGACAACCGGCTCGTCCCGAACGCCGTCGTCGACCTGACCGCCGCCACCCTCCCGTACTGGGAGCTGCGGGCCACCGTGCCCTCGCTGGTGACCGGCATCGAGGAGGCGTTCATCAACTCCTACAAGGACGGCTCCTTCCAGTACCTGCTGATCGCGGCCGACCGGGTCTGACCCCGCGTCGCCGAACGGCGAGGACCCGGCCCGGCCGCACGGCGGCGGGGCCGGGTCCGCCGCGTTCCCGGGGGCGCGCCCTGCCGCGTTCCGGCCATGAGGGGCGGGCCTCCGTCGCGTGGTGGCGCCCCCGGCGGCGTCTCCCGGAACAGGGCTGGTCAGCAGGACGTCGGTGGCACGTGATATGCAGTGCATCATCCGATTGGCCGCACCGAGGCCATACGAACGATGCCGACGGCCGCGCCGGTCGACGAGGTCTCAGGGGGGCCGCACCATGTCCTTTTTCCGCCGCCTGGCCGGGCGGAAGCCGCCGCGTCCACTGCCCCCCGTACTGGACCTCTCGCACGGCGACGAGGAACTGCGCCGGCTGCGCGCCCTCGCCGAGGCCGGCGACTGGGCCGCGCTGCGCCCCGCCCTCGCCGCCGTCCCCGACCAGGGCGAGCTGACCTGGTTGATGAACCGGATCTCCGACCTCGAGGGCACCGAGGAGTGGCTCGCCAAGGTCGTCGCCGAGCAGCCCGAGGACACCCTCGCGCTGCTGCTCTCCGGCGCCCGGCAGATCTCCTGGGCCTGGGACGCCCGCACCGGCGCCCGCGCCAAGGACGTCACCGAGGAGCAGTGGCGGCTGTTCGGCGAACGCCTGGAGACCGCCGAGGAGCAGCTGCTGGAGGCCGCCGAGCGCGAGCCCAGCCGGCTCGCCCCCTGGTACTTCCTCCAGGTCGGCGCGCGCGGTGCCTCGCTCGGCCGCACCGTCGCCACCACCCGCTTCGAGGCCGCGCTGCGCCGCGACCCCGAGCACCTGGCCTCCCACCAGCAGCGCCTCCAGCAGCTCTGCTCCAAGTGGGGCGGCTCCCACGAGGAGATGCACGCCTTCGCCCGCACCGCGATGCTCGGCGCACCGGAGGGCAGCCCGCTCGGCGAGCTGGTCGCCGCCGCCCACCTGGAGCACTGGCTGGACCTGCCGGACGGCGAGGACCACGCCTACCTGACCGGCCCCGCCGTGCGCTCCTCGCTGCGCGAGGCGGCCCTGCGCTCCGTGCTGCACCCGGCCTACCGGCGCCGGCGCGACTGGCGGGCCACCCACAACACCTTCGCGATGGTCCTCTCGCTCGCCGACGAACGCGAGCTGGCGCACGCGGTGTTCGCCACCCTCGACGACGTCGTCACCGAGTGGCCCTGGTACTACCTGGGCGGCGACGAGGCGGAGAACTTCCGGATCCACCGCGACCGCTGCGCCCCGCGCTGAGCCGGCGGCGGGGAGCCCGCCCGCACCCCGGCGACAGCACGCGCCGACCGGCCGCCCGGGACGTCCCGCCCCGCCGGCCACCGAAGCCCGACCCCACCCCTTGCGATCGAAAGAGCCACCGGTGTCCCCATCCGAGAACCCGACGAGCGCGCACACCTTCCAGGTCGACCTGCGCGGCCTGGTCGACCTGCTCTCCCACCACCTCTACTCCAGCCCGCGCGTCTACCTGCGCGAACTCCTGCAGAACGCGGTCGACGCGATCTCCGCCCGGCAGGCGCTCGACCCGGCCGCGCCCGCCGCCATCACCGTCCGCGCCGACGGCGACCTGAGCATCACCGACACCGGCATCGGCCTGACCGAGCAGGACGTCCACACCTTCCTCGCCACCATCGGCCGCAGCTCCAAGCGGGACGCCGACGGCCGGCTCGACGGCGACGGACTCGCCCGCGCCCGCGGCGACTTCATCGGCCAGTTCGGCATCGGCCTGCTCGCCTGCTTCGTGGTCGCCGACGAGATCACCGTCGTCACCCGCTCCGCCGCCACCCCCGACGCCCCCGTCATCGAGTGGCGCGGCGGCTCCGACGGCCGCTACACCATCCGCACCCTGCCCACCGAGGCCAAGCCCGAGCCCGGCACCACCGTGCGCCTCGCACCCCGCTCCGACGCCGCCGAGTGGACCCGCGCCGACCGCGTGCTGACCCTCGCCCGGGACTTCGGCAGCCTGCTGCGCCACGAGGTCACCGTGATCGACGGCCGCGGCGACGCCACCCGGGTCAACCACACCCCGCCGTGGGCCGCGCAGCACGGCTCCCCGCTGGCCCGCCGCGAAGCGCTGGCCGCCTACTGCCGCTCCACCTTCGACTTCACCCCGCTGGACACCATCGAGCTGGACCTGCCGCTGGTCGGCCTGCGTGGCGTCGCCTACGTCCTGCCCGACGCCGTCCCGCCCTCCCGCCGGGCCGGCCACCGGGTGCACCTCAAGGGCATGCTGCTCTCCGACCACGCCGACGAACTCCTGCCCGACTGGGCGTTCTTCGTCCGCTGCGTGGTCGACACCGACGGCCTGCGCCCCACCGCCAGCCGCGAGGGCCTGTACGCCGACGAGACGCTCGCCGCCGTCCGTGACGCGCTCGGCGCCCGGATCCGCGACTGGCTCACCGGCCTGTCCGCCAGCGACCCGGCGCTGCTCCACCGCTTCATCTCGGTGCACCACCTGGCCGTCAAGGAACTCGCCCGCTACGACGACGAGTTGCTGCGGATGCTGCTGCCCTGGCTGCCGTTCGAGACCACCGACGGCAATGTCACCCTGGACGAGTTCGCCCGCACCCACCCGGTGGTGCTGGTCACCCGTACCGTCGAGGAGTTCCGCCAGGTCGCCCCGATCGCCGGCGCCGCCGGGCTGGGCGTCGTCAACGGCGGCTACACCTACGACCGCGACCTGGTGCACCGGCTGCCCGAGATCCGCCCCGGCACCTCCGTGGCCGACCTCGACCCGAGCACCGTCACCGCGCACCTCGACACCGTCGACCCGGCCGCCGAACTCGCCGCCTCGGCCTTCCTCGCCACCGCTCGCGAGGTGGTCGGCCGCTTCGACTGCGACGTCGCCCTGCGCAGCTTCCACCCGACCAGCGCGCCCGCCCTGCTGCTCGACAACCGGGAGGCCCGGCACGAGCGCACCCGCGCCCAACTCGCCGACGAGGCCGACGGGCTGTGGGCGGACATCCTCGGCTCGCTGCGCGCCGAGGTGCCGCGCGCCCAGCTCGTCCTCAACCACCTCAACCCGCTGGTCCGGCGGGCGGCCTCGATCGGTGACCGCGAACTCGCCGTCACCGCCGTGGAGACGCTCTACGGGCAGGCCGTGCTGCTCACCCGCCGGCCGCTCACCTCCAGCGAGAGCGCGCTGCTCAATCGCTCGTTCATCAGCCTGCTGGACCACGCGATGCTCGGGCACGAGGCGGCGTCCGGCGCTGCGGGTCGTTCCGGTGACACCGGCGACCTCGGTTCCGGGGAGGCGTGATGCTGACCAGCATCGACGCGGTGATGACCGCGCTGCGCGAGAACGACGCCCGCCCCTACGGGCGCCAGCGGACCGTCACCGCCGAGGAACTCGTCGACGCCGCCGAGCAGTTCGACGACACCGCGGTCCGCGCCATGGCCCTCCTGGAACTGATGGAGGCCTACGAGTACGACGGCGAGCGGAGCAAGGCCCCGGTCGTCTTCGCCCGCGTCCTCAAGCTCTGGGACACCGACCCGGACGAGTTCGGCGAGTGGGCGCGCCAGCAGGTGTTCTGGCGCTTCAAGTGGGTCGCCACCTCGCTGCTCGGCACCCCCGACGTGCCGCTCGCCGCGATCCGCCGCTGGCACGAGGAGATGCGCAGCCGCTACCGCGCCGCCGGGCACGGCCTCCAGCCGTACTACGCCCAGCGTTTCCACCTCGCCGCGCACATCGGCGAGGACGTGCAGGACGCCTACGAGCTGTGGTCCGGGCGGCCGCGCACCGAGATGAGCGACTGCCACGCCTGCGAGATCCGCTCCCGCGCCGTCCACCACCTGCGCCAGGGCGACGACGCGACCGCGCTGGACATCTGGCGGCCGGTGCTCAGCGGCGAGGCCACCTGCGCCGAGGAGCCCTACGTCAGCCACGCCCAGGCGCTGCTGCCGATGCTGCGCCAGGGCCGGCTGGACGAGGCCCGCTCCAGTCACCTGGTCGGTTACCGCTTCGCCCGCGGCAAGAGCGGGCTGGCGCGCTCGGTCGGCCTGCACATCGAGTTCTGCGCGCTGTCCGGCAACGAGCCGCGCGGCTTGGAGCTGCTCGCCGAGAACCGCGACCTGTTCGGCGTCACCGGCGACCCGGACAGCCTGCTCAACTTCCTCACCGGCGTCGAGGTCCTGATCGCCGGCCTTGCCAGGGGCGGGCACGGCGGGCTCACCGTCAGCGGCCCGCCCGGCGCGAGCTGGACCGTCGACACCCTGCTCGCCCACCTGCGCACCGAGGCGGACGCGCTCGCCGCCCGCTTCGACGCCCGCAACGGCACCACCGCGGTGAGCGGCCGCCGCCGCGACCGGCTCGCCCGCCGGCCGCTGCTGGCCGAGCCGCTCGCGCTCGGTGTGCGGGCCGCGTCCGCGCCGGAGCTGGCCGCCGTGCCGGTCGTCCCGGCGGTGCCGGTCCGGGAGGCCGAGCCGGAGCCCGAGGACTTCACCGCCCTGCTGCTGCGCGCCCGTGAGCTGCAGCTGGTCGGCCACCCGGACGCGGACCGGCTCTGGAAGCGGATCGGCGAGCGGGTCGCCGCCGCCGAGGCCGGGGACGGTGCCGGGGCCGGAGCCGGGGAGGGCGGCCTGGAGGCGCTGCTGGGCCCGGACGCCGGGCCGCTCGGGCAGCTGCGCGCCGAACTCACCGAGCGGCGCGCGCACGAGGCGCTGGACGGTGGCCGCTGGGAGGAGGGCGCCGCCGAACTGCTGGCCGCCGGCGGGCTGTACAAGCGGGAGGGGCTGGCCGGCCGCGCGCTGGCGGCCCGGACCAGGGCGCTGGTCGCCGAACTCGTCCGGGACGACGAGGAGGACGAGAACGGCGAGCCGGTCGAGGCCACCGCGCCGGTCATCGACTGGCCGGCCCTGGACGCCGCGCTGGCCCGCGCCGAGCAGTTGGCCGCCACCGCGGCCGCCGGCGGCACGCCGGGCATCTCGGACGACGACTACCTCGTCGTCCTCCAGTGCCGCGCCTACGCCGCCCACCAGGAGCTGATGCGCGCGCTGCCCGAGCCGCCCGCCGAGCAGAGCGCGCGCTTCGCCGCCACCGTCACCGCCTACCGCGAGGCGGCCGCCGAGCGGGGCTCCGCGCGCCGGCTGTCCGTCGCCCGCCAGTACGCCGCCGACGCCGCCGCCCGGCAGGGCCGCAACGCCGAGGCCGTGGCGGAACTGCGGATCGTCATCGCCGAGTTGGAGCGGGCCGGACAGCCGTGGCACACCCCGCGGGCGTACGGCCTGCTGGGGCAGGCGCTGCTGCAGAACGACGAGCAGGCCGAGGCCGTCGAGGTGCTGCACCGCGCCCTGGCGGCGGCCGCCCGCTGGGCCGACGACTCGTACCCCTTCGCCGCCACCTATCTGATGGCCGGGCACGCCAGCGCCCACCTCGGGGACACCGGCGCCGCGATCCGCTCGCTCTCCGAGGCCGCCGCCCGGTTCGACCGCAAGGGCCCGGCGGCCGCCGAGGACGCGGCCCGCACCCGGCTGCAGCTCGCCGACCTGCTGACCAACGCCGACCGGACCGCCGACGCGGTGGCCGTCCTGGAGTCGGTCCTGGCCGACGGGGCGTCCGGCGGCCTGGACGAGCGGGTGCTGGCCCAGGCCCGGCTCGACCTCGCGCGCGGCCTGTTCACGCTGGACGAGGACCGCGACGCCGCCGAGGAGTACCTGCGGCTCGCGGCCGTCCTGGAGGGCTGGACCGAGGACCTCCACCTGCGCACCATGGTCGCGGCGGAGGCGGCCGTCGCGCTGATCCACGCCGACCGCTGGGAGGCCGCGCACGCCGCCCGCGCCCGGGCGCTCGCCGCGCACGAGCAGTGGCCGCAGGCCGGCCCGGTGTCCGCGATGCTGCGGCAGTTCGCCCGGCTCACCGCGCAGAAGGAGGGCCCGGACGGCGTCGAGTCGGCGCTCGCCCGGCTGGCCGAGGCGGACGCCGTGCGTGAGGGCCTGGAGCGCGAGGACCCCGGGGCCGAGACGTGGTACCCGCGCGCCGCCGTCCACTACGAGCGGGCCCGGGTCCACGCGGTGGCCGGCCGGTACGAGGAGGCGCTGGCCGAGGCCGAGCGGGCGATCGCCGGCTACGAGGAGGGCGGCGAGCAGGCCGAGACCCCGCGCGCCGAGGCCGTCCGGCTGGCCGCGCTGATCGAGGGCACCGACCTCGGCCGGGTCGAGGCGGCCCGGGAGCGGCTGGCCGGCGCGGTCAAGCGTTGCCGGGCGCTCGGGCTGGACGAGGCGGCGGCGATCCTCACCGACCTGCGCGAGCGCCTCGCGGAGTGACGGCCGCGTGCCCGGGCCGCGATCGCCGCGGCCCGGGCGACCGCGCCCCGGGACGTCCGTCGGACGCCGGTCGGGTGGTTCAGCAGGGGCCGTCGTCCGCCCAGACGCCCCACGGGCCGCTCGCGGTTGGATTCTCGTTCAGGGTCCACCACTTGGCGTGGTACTCGTGGCCCTGGTACGACACCTTGGCGCCGCCGACGTACACCGTGCCGGCGCTCCACGGCGGGTCCACGCAGGTGCCCGGGCTGGTCGG
Organism: Kitasatospora sp. NPDC097605; assembly: GCF_040302725.1. NCBI lineage: Bacteria > Bacillati > Actinomycetota > Actinomycetes > Kitasatosporales > Streptomycetaceae > Kitasatospora > Kitasatospora sp. NPDC097605. The sequence goes on from NZ_JBEOSF010000043.1 coordinate 19,192, forward strand.
CGGGGTGCTGGGCGGGGTCGTCGGCGGGGTGGTGGGCGGCGTGGTGGGTGGCGTCGCGCCGGCGAAGCGCACCGTGAACCTGGTGAAGTCCCAGTCGTTCTGCGCCACGCTGGAGCAGGAGCCGGACAGCCCCGGGTCGACCGGGCCCGGGCACTGCCGGTCCCGGTTGACCGACCAGAAGGTGTAGCGGGCCATCCTGTGCGCCAGCGCGAAGTCCAGCACCGCCTGGAAGTCCGCCTGCCGGAAGTACTCGGCGACGTCGGTGCGGCCGTTCATCTGCGAGACGCCCTCGTGGGCGTAGGCCTCCGCCTCCGACCAGCCGAAGGTGGTGCGCAGGATCTGGTTGAAGTTCACCAGCGCGGAGGTCTGTGCCGCCGCGCCGTTGAAGCCGCCGTCGAACGGCATGATGGAGAAGTTGTCGGGCGTGAAGCCCTGCGCCTTGGCCTCGTTGAGCATCTGCCGGCCGAACCACCCGGTGCCGGCGGCGGTGCCGGCCGTGGTGACCGAGATGTACAGCCCCGGGTTGTCGCGCTGGAGGATCCGGGCCGCGCCGATCTCGTTGCGGATCGCGGCCGTGTTCTCGTACTCCGGCTCCTCCAGGTCGAAGTCGAGCGCCTTCACCTGGTACCTGTCGACGACCTTCTGGTACCCCGCCGCGGTCGCCTCCGGGGTGCCGCAGGTCTGGCCCAGCTTGGTGCCGCCGTAGCCGCCGATGGAGACCGAGACGTCGCCGCCCCTGGCGCGGACGGTCCGGATCACGGCGGGCATGGTGGTGTCGGTGTCGATCGGGGACGTCCCGCCCCAGGCCGGCACGCAGCCGCCCTTGTCCAGGATGAACGCGAGCTGGAAGGCCTTCTGGCCGGTGGCGTCCATCACCGTGGCGACGTCCGGCGGGCTGTTGTCCTCGGGCATCAGGTACGGCGCGGAGGCGTACCAGTTGCTTCCGATGCCGCCGGTGGCGGTGGTGACGGCCGGGGTGGTGGTGGTCGCGTTGGCGGCGACCGCCACGAGTCCGCCGGCCAGCAGGCCGAGCACCCCGGCCACCGCGGCGGCGCGTCGGCGGGGCGGGCGTTCCTGCGCGTGTGGGGGAATGGCACGTTCCATCGGGATCGACCTCTCCAGGAAACGGCGGAGTACGGCCCACCCGCGCCGATCGTGGGGGCGGCGCGCCGGGCCGACGGCACCCGCGGGGGGCCGGGCCGCCGCGAGGTGCTCACTGGTATAGACCTGTTATGAAGGGGCGTCAACCGCTTCCGCCGCTGCTCCGCGTGCGATCCGGCGCGATCGCCGGGACAGGCCCTAGAGTTGACGGGTGGCCGAAGAGACGTGGAACAAGGTGGAGGGACCGGTGCGGGCCGGCGCCATCGTGCAGGCCGGGTCCGTCGGGGAACTGCACGTGCACGAGGCGGCCCCGCGGGTGGCCGCCGTACCGTGCCAGCTGCCCCCGGCGCTCGCGCACTTCGAGGACCGCGCCGACGAACGCGCCAGGGTGCTGGCCGCCGTCGCCGAGGGACCGGGGGACGGCGGCGGGCCGCTGGTCGTCGCGCTCAGCGGGATGGGCGGGGTCGGCAAGACCGCGCTGGGCTTCGAGCTCGCCCGCGCCCTGCTCGACCACTGCCCGGACGGTGCCCTGCACGTCGACCTGGACGATCTGCGGCGCGACGGCGCCGTGGAGACCGCCGACGCCCTCGGCGACCTGCTGCGCGCGCTCGACCCGGAGGCCCGGCCCGAGCCGGAACTCCGCGCCCGCGCCCGCCAGTACTGGACCGCCACCCAGCGGCGGCGGCTGGTCGTCGTGGTCGACAACGCCCGCAGCGGCGCCGAACTGCGCCCGCTGCTGCCCGCCTCCGCCGCCGGCGTCGTCATCGTGGCCAGCCACGGGCCGCTGTACGACCTCGACGGTGTCCGCCTCGTCGACCTGCCGCTCGGCCCGCTCGGCCCCGAGGACGCCGTCAACCTGCTGCGCCGGATCGTCGCGGACCCCCGGTTCGCCGCCGATCCCGAGGCCGCCGCCGAACTCGCCCGCCGCTGCGCCGGCCTGCCCGCCGCGCTCTCCGTCGCCGGGCGCTGGATCCGCCGCCACCGGCGCCGCGAACTGCGGCGGCTCCTGGCGGACCTGACCGCCGAACTGGACCGGGAGGGACTGCCCGTGGTCGAGGCCGTCTGGGACGCGGCGTACGCGAGCCTCGGCCCCGTCGCGGCCCGGCTCTACCGGCTGCTGCCGCACCACCCCGCGCCCGTGGTCGGCGACCACGCGGCCGCCGCGCTGCTCGGCACCGACCCCGACCGGGCCGCCGACGCGCTGGACGAACTCGACACCGCCGGGCTGCTGGAGCGGCGCCCCGACGGCCTCGGCATGCACGCCCTGCTGCGCGGCCACGCCCTGCGCCGGGCGCGCGCGGCGGCGGACGGCGGCGAGGACGCTGCGGCTGCGCGGGTTCGGCTGGTGCGCTGGTACCGGCGGCAGGCCGGCCGCGCCGACCTGGTCGCCGCCGGTCCCCGGCTGACCGTCTCCGCCCCCGCCGCCGAGGCGCCCGCCCCCGCCGAGGTGCCGGACCTCCCCTTCCCCGACACCGGCACCGCCCTGCGCTGGCTGGAGGACGAACGGCTCGCCCTCTACGGCTGCGTCCGGCTCGCCGCCGAGGACGGGCTCGACGAGGAGGCGGTGGCGCTCTGCGAGGCGCTCTGGACGCACTTCCTCGACCACCGGCACTACGCCGACGTCATCGACGCCTTCGGGCGGGGCGTCGCCGCCGCGGTCCGCTCCGAACGGCTCGCCGCCACCGTCCGGATGCGCTGCCAACTCGCCCGCCCGCTCTGGGAACAGGGCCGCTACGAGGAGGCCGCCGAGGAGCTGCGGCTGGCCGTCAACGGCGCCCGGCTGCTCGGGGACTCGCCCGGGGAGCGCAAGCTCCGGGCCTCCGCCGTCGAGTTCCGCGGCAAGCTCGCCTCCGTGCGCGGCGACTGGGCGGCGGCCGTCCCGGACTTCGAGGCAGCCCGCGAGGAACACCGGGCCATCGGCAACGCGTACGGCGTGATGCTGCAGACCTACCTGCTCGGCCGCGCCGCCGTCGCCCTGGGGGAACTGCCGCGAGCCGTCGAGCTGTTGAGCGAGGCGCACGCGGCGGCGGACACCCTGGGCCGGGACCGGATGACCGCCCGCACCGGCTTCGAGCTCGCCACCGCCCTCCGCGCAGCCGGCCGCCCCGCAGAAGCCGCCCCCCTGTACGAGGCCGCCCTCACCGCAGCCCGCACACGCCACTCGCCGGGGGACGAGCTGCGAGTCCTGGAGGCCCTGGCCGCACTCAGCGAGGAGACGGGCGACACCGAAGCGGCGACCACCTACCGCACAGCCGCCGAGACACTGCGGCAGTCCGGCGGGAGCGGGGCCACCCCGCTCGCATGACGGCGCGGGCAGCGACCGACGGGAGCAGAAGGTCGGCGGGTCCGACTTTCCAATCCCGCCCGCGATCCGCCAGCACCAGTCTGTGCGCGTAGATAGATTCGCTGGCACGCGGGGTCGACCCTCGAATCCCGTCTGCGAGGGATGGCGGGGCGTGGTGCGGAGCAGAAAGTCGGCGGATCCGACTTCTCAATCCTGTCCGCAATCCGCCCGGGCGCATCTATGTGCATAGAGCGATACTGGCGGGCGCGGGAGCGGGAAGTCGGCGGGTTCGACTTCTGGATCTGCTCACGGCGCAGAGGGGTTTCTATGCGCGTAGAAGCCCCTGGTTGGCGTGGGAAGTCGGCGAGGTCGACTTCTCAATCTGGCCGGCTGGGGAGGGCTGGCGGACTGGAGCAGGAAGTCGGCGGGTCCGACTTTCCAATCCCGCCCGCGACCCGCCAGCACTAGTCTATGCGCGTAGATAGATTCGCCGGCACGCGGAGTCGACCCTCGAATCCCGTCTGCGAGGGGTGGCGGGGCGTGGTGCGGAGCAGAAAGTCGGCGGATCCGACTTCTCAATCCTGTCCGCGATCCGCCCGGGCGCATCTATGCGCATAGAGCGATGCTGGCGGGCGCGGGAGCGGGAAGTCGGCGGGTCCGACTTCTGGATCTGCTCACGGCGCAGCAGGGGCTTCTATGCGCGTAGAATCCCCTGGTTGGCGTGGGAAGTCGGCGGGGTCGACTTTTCAATCTGGCCGGCTGCGGAGGGCTGGCGGACTGGAGCAGGAAGTCGGCGGGTCTCACTCTTGGGCCCGTGCGCGGTGCGCCCGGGCCTCTATGTGCGTAGAGGCGCGCCGGGGGGAGCATGGGAAGTCGGCGGGGTCGCCTTTTCAATCCGGCCGGCCTGAGGGGCGATGGCGGGAAGCAAGGGTGGAGTAGGAAGTCGGCGGGTCCGACTTTTGGATCCGCTCGCAGTGTGCGCGTGGGGTCTATGCGCATAGAACCGTGCGCGGGGGCGTGGAAGGTTGACGGAGTTGGGTTCTGGGTGCCGTCGGCGAGGTGGTGCGCGGTGCAGCAGGGGAGGGTGTGGAGTGGGAAGTCGGCGGGTCCGACTTTTGGATCCGTGCGCGGTTGGCCAGCCGGGGATTCTATGCGCGTAGATGGTGGTGGGGCTGTTCAGAGGAGGTGGTGGAGGTCGGTGGGGGTGGGTGGGGTGAGGTGGAGGGGGTGGGGGGTTCCGTCGATTCGGAGGGTGAGGGTTGAGGGGTGGGGGTGGGCGAGGCCGCTGAGGGCGGTGTGGAGGGCGGAGAGGGCGGCGGCGGGGTCGGTGTAGCGGACGCGGCCGGGGGTTCGGTGGGGGGCGATCCGGAGGGTGAACGGCTCGCCGTCGGGGCGGCGGACCAGGCAGTGGGTGGGGGAGAGGATGACGGCGGCGGTGCGGCAGCCCGGGTGGTCGGCGAGGGCCTCGGCGGTCCAGTCGGCGGCCGTGCGGTACTCGTGGTGGCGGGCGGCGTCCGACGGCGGGATGCTGTCCGCCCGGCGGTAGAGCAGCGCCGCGCTCTGGGTCTCGCGGATGTCGGCGCGGCCGTACTCGGCGGCCAGGTGGTGGTACGGCAGGTCCGTCCATGGCGGCAGGCGGTCGATGTCGACGACGACGGTGCCGTCGGCGGCCCGTCCCGACCGGGCCCGGACGGCGAAGGCGGCCGGGGTGCGGGGCGCGGCGGGCGGGGAGGCCAGTGGACGCGGCTGGGCCGGCCACGGCGGCGGGGCCAGGCCGAGCAGCTTGTACAGCTCCGGGCCGAGCGTCGCCAGGGCCTGCCCGGGGAGGGCGAACGCCGCCTCGGCGAACCGGCGGGTGCCCGCCGTGGCTGGCTGCGCGGCGAGGACGGCCGCCGCGTCGTCGCCGGACGGGTCGAGCCGGGGCGCGGCGGCGAGCAGCCGGTCCATCGGGCTGCCCGGGACCAGCTCGGCGCCGCCGTCGCAGACCGCCACCACGGGCCGGTCGAGCGCCGCCGCGTAGAGCGCCGTCGAGCCGTGGTCGGTGACCACCGTGTCGCCGGCCACCACCAGCGCCGCCCACTCCTCGTACGGCCCGGCCAGTACCAGCCCGGCGTCCAGGGCCGGCCGCAGTCGCCGGGCGAGGTCGAAGGAGCCGGTCCGGCTGTACTCGTTGGGGTGCACGACCAGCGCCAACTGGTAGGCGTCGTGCGGGAGTCGGCCGGCGAGCCGGGCGGGGAGGTCCGGGTGCCGGGCGAGCAGCGACTCCGGACCCCAGGTGGAGGAGAGCACGACCAGTCGGCGCGGCCCCGTGCCGAGCGCTGACCGGAACGCCTCGCGCCGGTCCAGCGAGGCGAGGATCCGGTCGAGCGTCGGATCGCCCGCCACCAGCGCCGTCGCCCCGGCGGGCGGGCACTGTGCGGCGAGCCGGGCCACCTGGTCGGGGTGGGCGAGGGCGTGCAGGTCGGCGACCGGGCGCTCGTCGGCGGTGAGCAGGAACGCCGGGTCCAGGCCGGACGGGAGGTGCGGCGAACCTTCCTCGGAGAGCGCCTTGTTGAACCCGGCGCCGTGCGGCAGCAGCACCTTGGGACCGCGCAGCGCGGCCAGCTCACCCTTGGGGCTGGCCGTGAGGATCAGGTCGTGGCGGCCGGCCAGTGCCTCCGGCCAGGACAGGCAGCGCGCGCCGGACGACTCGACGGCGGCCAGCGCGTCGGTGTCGAAGGCGGAGCCGGGGACGAGGGTGAAGCGGCAGCGGACCCGGGCGTCGCCCTCGAAGACGGGCAGCAGGTCCAGCAGCCGGTGCAGCGCGGCGGCCGATCGGACGGCGAACAGCACGCCGCGCGGGGCGTCGGGCGGCGTCACCGGGTCCACCGGCCGGGTGCTGAGGCGAGGGGCCAGGGGCTTGCTGGCTTGCTGGCTTGCTGGCTTGCTGGCTTGCTGGCTTGCTGGCTTGCTGGCTGAGTTTCGCGCCTATCACGGCTCAGCGGCCTCCGTCGAGCCGCGCCGAGCGGATGCTCGGGTGGCTCGGGGCGGTGCGGTGATGGCGCGGGCATAGGGGCGATGGTAACCGGCGGACCGCCGCGCGGGCCGGACCGCGCAGATCCCCACCCGGCTCCGCCGCCACTCCATCCAGGCCCCCGTCGATCGGACGTTCCGTCAGTCGGATCCGAATCTACGGGAGCGCCGCGCGCGGCGTTCGGGCAGGTCGGACCGCAGGCGAGGCGGCGAGGTGGTCGACGGCGTCGCGGTGGTGGCAGGCCGGTTCGGGGTGGGGCACGCCGGTGGCGCTGATTGTGGTGCCGCCCGGGGGTGGGGGTTGGGGCGGAGGGCTTCGAGGTGGTGATCGCGGACAGTGTGCCGAGGCGGCAGGCCGGTTCGGGGCGGAGCACGCCGTCGGCAGTGGCGGTGACCGTGTGAGCGTGGTGCCGCCCGGGTAGGGGCGCCCCGGTGCCGGGGGGAAAGCGGTCAGGAGGCGGTGAGCCACCTTGCTGGGCCGCCGATCTGTGCCCAGGAGGAGCCGTTCCACTGGAGGACGCCGGTGCCGCCGGGGGGGCGACGCCGGTGTGGAGGGGGCGGGTTCGAGCGGGACCGGCGGCTGCGGGGGATGTGGCCATGCCGGGGCGCATCCTGGACCGGGCGGGGGCGAGCGGGTCAGTGTGGGCCGGTCGCCCCGGGGGCGCCGTGCACGGTTGCCAGCAGGCCCGTCACCGCCGGCGACCACGGCCGGCTCGCCGGGCCGGTGAGGGTGAGCGTTCGGTGTGCGGCCGGTCGGATCGGGACGAGCACGCAGTCCGCCGGCAGCATCGGCTGCGCCAGCGCCGGCATCACCGACACCCCCACCCCCGCGTGCACCATGCCGATCAGCGTGTTGAGGTCCCGGATGCGGTGCCGCGGCGCGAAGCGGACGCCCGCCCGGCGGTAGGCGTCGCGGATGTGCCGCTCGCAGCCGCCCTCGGAGAGCAGGAAGTCGTCGTCCTCCAGGTCGGCCACGTCGACGCCCTCCTCGCCGGCGAGCGGGTGGTCGCGGCGCAGCAGCGCGTGCATCGAGTCCGCGTCGAGCGCGACCGCTCCCGGCGGCACCGGGTCCGCGTCCACCAGGACCGCCGCGTCGACCGTGCCGGCCTCCAGCCAGACGCCCAGTTCGTCGTCCTCGCCCTCGAACACCCGGACCGTGAGCCGGGGGTGTTCGGTGCGCCAGTCGCGCAGCAGCCCGGGCAGCAGGCCCTGGCAGACGGTGGTCGGCGCGGCCAGCCGGACCGTCCCGGTCAGGCCGCCCGAGTGGTGGGCGGCGATCGTCCGGACGGCGGTGGCGGAGGCGACGGCCGTCCGGGCGTGCGGCAGGATCCGCTCGCCCAGCGGGGTCGGCCGGGCCGGGGCGCCCCGGTGCAGGACGGGCGCGCCGAGCACCCGTTCCAGCGCCGCCACCGCGTGCGAGACCGCCGACTGGCTCACGCCCAGCTCGGCCGCCGCCGCCCCGAAGCCGCCCGCGTCCGCCACCGCGACCAGCGCCCTGAGCTGGGCGAGGTTCACCTCCGTAGCCATGAGACTTCCTCATCCGTGCCGCACCATCACTTGTTGGACTCATGGTCGGGCGACCCGTCACCCTCTGTCCATCGACGCGCGGTGCGGCGTGAGCGGTAGGACCGGAAGGCGGGTGGACGGGTGGACGGGATGGGACGGCGCTGGTGGCCGGGGTTCATGGCCCTGTCGGCGATCTGGGGGGCGAGCTTCGCCCTGATCAAGGTCGCGGTCGACGCGGGGGTGCCCCCGCTCTGGGTGGCGGCCTGGCGCTGCCTGCTCGGGGCGGCCGCGCTGTGGGCGATCCTCGCCGCCCGCCGCGAGGCCGCCCCGCGCGACCTCGCCACCTGGGGCCACAGCGCGGTGGTCGCGCTGCTGCTGAACGCGGTGCCGTTCGTGCTCTTCTCCTACGGCGAGACCCGGGTCAGCTCGGTGCTGGCCGGTGTGATGAACGCGACCACCCCGCTGTTCACCCTGCTCTTCGCGCTCGCCGTGGTCCCCGGGGAGCCGCGTCCGGGGCAGCGCCGGATCGCCGGGCTCGTCCTCGGCTTCGCCGGGGTGCTCACCCTGCTCGGGGTCTGGCACGGGTCCGCCCCCGCGTCCGGCTCCGGCTCGGGGTCCGCGGTGGTGACCGGCGGCCTCGCCTGCCTGGCCGCGACCTGCTGCTACGGCGCCGGCTTCGCCTACCTGCGCCGCCACCTCTCCGCCCGCCCGCACTCGGCCGCCGCCCTGTCCGCCGCCCAGATCACCTGCGGCGCCGCCGAACTCGCCGTCGCCGCCCCGATCGCCGCCGGTGTGCCGCACTGGCCGGGCGCCGGTGCTGGGGCGGCCCTGCTGGTGCTCGGCGCGCTCGGCACCGGTGTCGCCTACGTTCTCAACCTCGACCTGGTCCGCGCCGCCGGGACCGCCGTGGCCGCCGCCGTCACCTATGTGACACCGCTCTGGTCGACGGCGCTCGGCGCGCTGCTGCTCGCCGAACCCGTCGGCTGGAACACCCTGGTCGGCGGCCTCGCCGTGATCGCCGCCGTCGCGCTCACCCGCCGGCCGCCCGCCGCCCCGGACGACGGACGGCGCGGCCCCGGGCGCACCGGCCGCCGGAGCCGGAGGGAGCGTCAGCCGGTCGGTTAGGGTGGCCCGATGGGCACGGGGCGGGCGACGGAGGAGTACGTCGAGGCGGACGGCACGGCCGACACGCCGCCGCCGTCGCCCTCGTCCTCGTCCTCGCCGGACGTCGCCGTCCAGGCCGCGCTGCGCGCCCGCCCGCTCCGCTTCCCCTTCACCGGCGACTCGCTGCGCTGCTGGGCCTACCTGGTCGGCGGCGCCCTGATGGGGCTGGTGGTGGTCGTCCTGCTGGCCGTCCTCACCGTCCTCGGCCTCGGGCTCTCGGTCATCGGCGTCGGCCTGCCGCTGCTCCTGGCGGTCGCCCTCTCGGGCCTGCCGGTCGGCGCCCTGGAGCGGCGACGGCTGCGGCTCGTCGAACCGCTGCCGGTGCCCGACCCGCACCGCGCGCTGCCCGGGGCCGGCCGTCGCGCCCGGATCCGGACCCGGGTGCGCGAACGCGCGACCTGGCGCGAACTCGCCCACACCGTGCTCGTCGGTCCGCCGCTCACCGTCGCCGGATTCGGCCTCATCGCCCTGCTGGTGTTCTCCGTGGCACTGGTCATCAGCCCCGTCGTGGTCTGGGCGCTGGCCCCGGAGACCGTCATGCTGATTCCCGGCCACGCCGTCCCCGGACCGCTGGAGGCGCTGCCCGCCACCGCCGTCGGCCTGGCCGGGCTCCTGCTCGGCAGCTACGCCGCGGCGCTGCTCACCACCGTCCACGTCCGGCTGGCCCGGCTGCTGCTCGGCCCCCGCGAGGAGGACCTCGGGCGGCAGGTCGTCGAACTGACCCGCTCCCGGGCCCGGCTGGTGGACGCCTTCGAGGCCGAGCGGCGCCGCATCGAACGGGATCTGCACGACGGCGCCCAGCAGCAGCTCGTCGCCCTCACCATGACCCTCGGCCTGGCCGCCCACGAGCTGCGCGAACGCGCCGACGCTCCGGGCGGGGCTGCGGACGGCGACCCGGTGCTCGACCTGGTCGACCGGGCCCGGGGCGAGGCCCGGCAGGCGTTGGAGCAGCTGCGCGGCCTGGTCCGCGGCATCCACCCGCAGGTGCTCACCGACCACGGGCTGGCCGCCGCCGTCACCGAGGTCGCGCTGCGCCACCCGATCCCCGTCGAGGTGGACCTCGACCTGCCCGGACGACTGCCCGGCCCGGTCGAGTCCACCGCCTACTTCACCGTCACCGAGGCGCTCACCAACGCCGCCAAGCACAGCGGCGCCACCGCCATCACCGTGCACGGGCGGATGGTGGGCGGCCGGCTGGTGCTCCAGGTGACCGACGACGGCCGCGGCGGGGCCGACCCGGCCGCCGGGGCCGGGCTCCAGGGGCTGGCCGACCGGGTGGCGATCCTGAGAGGACGGCTGATGGTGACGAGTCCGAGCGGCGGGCCGACCCGCCTCCGGCTGGAGGTGCCGTGCTCCGGCTAGTCATCGCCGAGGACGCCGTGCTGCTCCGGGCCGGCCTGGTCGAACTGCTCACCCGGGGCGGCCACGAGGTGGTCGCGGCCGTCGGTGACGCGGACGCCCTCGCCGCCGCCGTGGACGCGGACCGCCCGGACGTCGTCGTCACCGACGTCCGGATGCCGCCCGGCTTCCAGGACGAGGGACTGCGCGCCGCCCTCGACCTGCGCGAACGCCACCGCGGCCTGCCCGTCCTCGTCCTCTCCCAGTACGTGGCCACCCCGTACGCCACCCGGCTGCTCGGCGCGGCGGGCGCGCAGCGGGCCGGGCTCGGCTACCTGCTCAAGGACCGGGTGGGCGAGGTGTCCGAGTTCCTGGACGCGCTGCGCCGGGTGGCGGCCGGGGAGACCGTGATCGACCCGGACGTGGTCCGGGTGCTGCTCCGGCAGCAGTCCGCCGACCGACCGATCACCCGGCTCACCCCGCGCGAGCGCGAGGTGCTGGGGCTGATGGCGGAGGGCCTCAACAACCAGACCGTCGGCGCCCGGCTGAGCATCACCGAGGCGTCGGTGGTGAAGCACTGCGGGAACATCTTCATGAAGCTCGACCTCGACCCGGTCGAGGGCAACCGCCGGGTCCTCGCCGTCCTGGCCCACCTCGCCGACCTGCGCGGCGAGTAGTCCGGCCGAGCAGTGGTCGACATCGGGGAGTGGCCTGGCGGCGCAAAAAAGTGTTATCACTTTGCTATCGGATGCCGATGCTCGCCGAAGGAGTCGCTCCCATGACCACACCGCGTGTCCCCGTCGAGGACGGCCTCGTTCTGGACCTCCCGGCCCCGGGGATCAGCGAACGGGTGATCACCGGGCGGGCCGGCCTGCCGATGCTCGGCGCGACCCTGCTCGGTCTGGTCGCCGGGGTCGGGGCCGCCGTCGCGGGTGGCGTCCAACTCTCGGACGGCAGCCGGGGGCTGGGAATCGCGCTGGTGGCCGTCGGGCCGCTGGTGGCGCTCGGCTCGCTGCTGATGACGTTCGGCCTGACGGTGGTCTCGCCCGGCGAGGCCCGGGTGGTCCAGCTGCTCGGGCGCTACCGGGGCACCGTCCGCACCGCGGGCCTGACCTGGCTGAACCCGTTCACCAACCGGCACCGGATCTCCACCCGGATCCGCAACCACGAGACCGAGACCACCAAGGTCAACGACGCCGACGGCAACCCGATCGAGATGGCCGCCGTGGTGGTCTGGCAGGTCGAGGACACCGCGATGGCGGTCTTCGAGGTGGACGACTACGCCGACTTCGTCGCCATCCAGACCGAGACGGCCGTGCGGCACATCGCCACCAGCTACCCGTACGACGCCCACCAGGAGGGCCAGTTGTCGCTGCGCGACGGTGCGGAGGAGGTCGCCCGCAAGCTCTCCGCGGAGATCGCCGCCCGGGTCGCCTCGGCGGGTGTGCGGGTCGTGGAGTCCCGGATCACCAGGCTCGCGTATGCTCCGGAGGTCGCGCAGGTGATGCTCCAGCGTCAGCAGGCCGGGGCCGTGGTCGCGGCACGCCGACTGATCGTCGAGGGCGCCGTCGGCATGGTCGAGGAGGCGCTGGACCGGCTCGCCGAACGCGATGTCGTGGACCTGGACGAGGAGCGGAAGGCCGCCATGGTGAGCAACCTGTTGGTGGTGCTCTGCGGCGACCGCGGCACCCAGCCCGTCGTGAACACGGGCTCCCTCTACCAGTAAGGCGAGGCCTTGGCGACGGAACGGAAGAAGCTCCTGTTGCGACTGGACCCTTCAGTTCACGACGCGCTCGCCCGTTGGGCCGCGGACGACCTGCGCAGCACCAACGCGCAGATCGAGTTCCTGCTCCGCCGCGCCCTCGCCGACGCGGGCCGGATGCCCGGCGGCGCCGCCCGGATCCCCCGCCGCGGCCGCCCGCCCAAGCAGGGCCCGGATTCCGGAGCTTCGGCCGAGGACCCCTCGGAGCAGGACGGTTCAGGCGGGTCCTGACCGGACGGACTCCCCGTCAACTCCACGAGCCATCCGCCTATTTGCGTCGGGAGCTCCCTGGTGGCCTGAGCCGGAGATTCGCCGCCGAATCTCCGGCTCAGGCCACACGCCGTCTCCGCCGGCGGCCGGCGGGTGCGGATGGGGGCCGGCGGACCGGGAGGGTGGCGTGGGGGCGCTGCGCCGGGCGTGCTGGTCGGTCGGGCGCGGACGGATGTGGCGGGGTACTTGGGCTGCGTGGTGTCGGTCGGTTCGTGGCTGGGGTTGGGGCTGTCGGCCGGCGGGTGTGGATGTGGGGTGGGGGCGGCGGGCCAGGCCGGCGGTGAGAGGTGTTGCGCCGGGTGCTGTTGGTCGGTCAGGGGTGCGGACGGACGTGGCGGGGTGATCCGGTGGGCGGTGCTGGTCGGTTCGTGGCTGGGGTTGGGGCTGTCGGCCGGCCGGCCGGTGTGGATGTGGGGCGGGGGCGGCGGGCCGGGCCGGCGGCGTGGGGGTGCTCCGGTGGGTGGTGTGGGTCGGTCCGTGGCCTGGGCCGGTGCGGTTGGGGCCTTGGTCGATGGCCCGAGGTGATGTCATGGGCTTGTTGAGGGGGAGTGGTTGATCGGGGCGTGGGGCGGGGTGAGGCTTTCCCCGGTCAGGAGGGTGGTCAGGCGGTGGGCGGTGGTGTCCCAGGACCACTCGGTGCGGACCCAGGTGCGGCCGGCGGTGGCCATGCGGGTGCGGTCGGGGGCGGGGGCCTGGAGGATGCGGGTGATCGCGGTGGCGACGGCCGACGGGTCGCGGCCGTCGACGACGGTGCCGTTGACGCCGTCGAGCACGGCGTCCGGGGCGCCGCCGGAGCGGCCGACGACGACCGGCAGGCCGGCGGCGGCGGCCTCCAGGAAGACGATGCCGAGGCCCTCCGCCTCCAGGCCGGCCCGGCGGGTGCGGCAGGGCATCGCGAAGACGTCGGCGGCGGCGTAGGCGGCGGGGGTGTCGGCGTGGTCGCGGCCGCCGGCGAAGACGACGGCGCCGGGGGCGGTGAGGCGGCGGGCGAGGTCGCGCAGGCGACGTTCGTCGGGCCCCTGGCCGACCAGGACGAGCACCGCGCCCGGCACGGCGCGGCGGATCAGCGGGAGCGCTCGTATCAGGGTGTCCTGGCCCTTGCGGGGGACGAGCCGCGCCACGCAGAGGATCACCGGTGCCTGCGGGTCGGCCTCCCGGGGGCGCGGGCGGAACAGGTCGGTGTCGACGCCCGGGACCAGCCGTTCGAGACGGGCCGAGGGGCCGAGGGCGGGGGCGATCCGGTTGCGGGTGTGGTCGCCGAGGTAGGTGACGACGTCGACGCTGTCGCCGATCCTCCGCAGCAGGCGCCGGGCGACGGGGGTGCGGGCCCACCAGATCTCGTGGCCGTGGGTGGTGGCGACGGTGCGCCGGATGCCGGGGGCCTGCCGGCGCAGCGCCGGGGTCATCGCGGCGAGCGGGGCGGCGGCGCCGAACCAGACCCGGTCGCAGCCGTGCGCCCGGGCGAGTTCGGCGGCCCGGCGGGTCACCCGGGGAGTGGGGAGCAGCATCCGGGCCCGGTCGCGGACCACCGGGAACGGGAGCGCGGCGTCGTGGCGGGCGGCGCCCGGTTCGCCGGAGGTGTAGACGACGACCTCGTCGGCGGGCAGCCGGGTGGCCATCGCGTGGACGAAGGTCTCGATGCCGCCCTGCCGGGGCGGGAAGTCGTTGGTGACGATGAGCGTGCCGGTCATGGGACGGTGACCACCTGGGGTGTGCGGGTGCGGGTGCGGGTGCGGGTGCGGTTGCGGGGGGCGGCGGCCGGGACGGACCGCGGGAGGGTGCGGCGCGGCGGGCGCGGGAGCCGGGTGAGGCGCGGGAGCAGGGCCAGCACGGCGGGCAGGGCGAGGTAGCCGTAGCGGCCGGCGGGGGCGAGCAGGAACGCCAGGGCGAGGCCGAGGGCGAGCCGGTCGGCGGCGGCGAGGGCGTCCCGGGGCGGATGCCGGACGAGGGACGCGGCGACGGACAGCCCGGCGAGCAGCAGCAGGGCGAGCGCCGCGTACCAGCCGCCCGGGCCGAGGTCGGCGAGCAGCCGGCCGGGCAGCGGGCTGCTCGCCGGGGTGGGCAGCGCGCCGCGACCGGTGGGGAACGCGAACACCTGCTCCACCAGTGGCCCCGGTGCGCGCAGGGCGCACGGCAGGACGAGCGCGGCCGTGCCGGTGACGGCAGTGGCGAGCACCCGCAGCGCGGCCCGGCACCCGACGGTGGCGGCGAGCAGGGCGACGGCCACCGCGACAGCGGGCCAGGCCGTCCACTTGAGCGCGCAGGCCAGGGCGAGGGCCGACCCGGAGGCGAACGGGCGGGCCCGCCCGGCCAGGGCGAGAGCGAGCACGCAGAGGCCGGTCAGTGGCAGGTCGACCCCGCTGACGCAGAGCGGCAGCGCGACCAGCGGCGAGGCGACGAGCGCGGCCACCGCGAGAACGGGCACGTTCGGGCCACCGGCTGCGGCCACGCCGGCCACGCCGTCCGCGCGCACGCCGTCCCGACGCACGCCGCGCGGTCGGACGGCGGTGGCCAGGCAGCCGAGGAACGCGGCGGCGCACCAGAGGCGGGCGTCACCGAGCAGTCTGGCCGGCCATCCGTCCGCGCCGAACAGGGCGCGGGGCAGCCCGAACAGTGCCATCCCGGGCAGGTAGGGGGTGTACTCGGCGACCGTCTGCGGCTCGGCCAGGTACGGCGTCCCGTGCCGGAGCAGCAACTCGCCCGACCGTTCGATGACGGCGACCTCGCTCTGCCCCTGCCCGGCCACGACCAGGACGAGCAGCGGCGCGAGCACCGCACCGGCCAGCGCGACCGTCACCGAGCAGGCGCGCGCCCACCGCGAGGGCAGCGCGAGCACGGCGATCGCCGCCGCCAGGTACCCCGCGGCCGCGAGCAGCCCCCAACTCCGGTGCGGCCCCAGCCCGGAGGCGAGCGGGAACGCCCCCGCCCACCCGGCCGCGACCAGCCACCCGCCGCACCACAGCGCCCTCCGCCCGCCGGGTGGGCGGGGCGGACCGGAGGAACCCGGTGGACGGGGGACGCGGTGGAGACGCTGGAGGCGGTGCGCACGGCCGGGACGGGAGGCGTGGCCGGGAACCGACGAACGTGGGGTACGGATGCGGTGAATCAGCACCACTTCATTGCAGCGGTGCTGGTCAGCGAGGTCATGACGGTCAGGTCGAGTCCTCTGGTCGGGTTTCCCCTACCACCGGGCGGGCCGCCGTGGCGGTCCGCGCGTCCGGAGGATCGCGTCGTGGGTGCGGTCGCGGCGCATGGGGGTGGGTTCCTCCTCGTGAGTCGTTCGTCAGTCGGCTTTCCGAACAAGGGAATTCGTATCCGATCTCACGTTCGGTGTCCACTGAATTACATTCGGTGCCGATTGCTCGCTATCGTGAACCGCATGGCGAGGTCCTGGGATGCGGCGGCCGGGCGGGCGCAGGAACGGTTGGCGGCGGCGCCCGGGGTGCGGGCGGTGGGGGAGGACGAGGGGCGTGGGTTCGCGCTCCGGGACCTCGCCTCCTGCGCCGAGGGCGAGTTGGGCGAGCACATCGACCCGGAGGCGATCGGCCCGGCCGAGGAGCGCCGGCTGCGCGAACGCCTCGGCGAGAGCGGCCGCGAGTGGCCCGGCGGCGAGCTGTACCGCCGTCGGTACTGGCTGCTGGACGACCGGTCGGGCGAGCCCGCCGGCACCGGTGCGGCCGAGCCCGTCGGCACCCTCGCCGTGGACAACTGGACCAGAGGCCCGGGCCAGTTGGCCGTCTCCTCGCTCTACCTCCGCCCCTCCGCCCGCGGCCGCGGCCTGGCGGCGGCCGCCCTCGACCGGGTCTACCGCGCCGCCACCGCCGAGGGCCTGCCCGGCTACCGGCTGCAGGCGCACTGGACCTGGCAGCACGCCGTCCGCTACTACCTGCGGCGCGGCCTGTGGGTGGTCTCCTGGAAGCACGCCCTCGGCCTCGCCCGGATGCCCCAACTCCCGCCCTACCGCGTCCGCGAGGAGGACGGCCGGCTGGTGCTGCTGGTCGCCGACCGCCCGTGCCCCGACCCCGACGGGGCCGTCTGGACGCCGCTGCTCGCCGCCGCGAGCGAGGGCGGCCGGCTGCGCCTGGACGAGACCGCCGCCTACCGGCAGGCCGACGGCTGGGTGCACGGCTACGCCCGCTCGACGCTCGCCCTGCACCTCGCGCTCGCCGGCCGCCCGCTGGTGCGCGGCCCGCAGTGGTGGGCGGAGGCCTGGCGCTGGGCGGACACCGGCGAACCGGAGGGCCTCGCCTACCGGATCGCGCAGTTCGAGGAGTACGCCCGCGCCCAGGGCCGCACGGTGGCCACGCCCTACCGGCCCCCGGCCGTCCCGGTCGGCGTTCCCCGGCCCGCGGAGGAGCCCCGGCCCGCGCAGGAGCAGCACCACCCCGACACCACCGCCCCCCCGCCCGCCGGACGGCGCGTCGACCCGCTGAGTCCCCCGGACGGCCCACCCCGCGCGACCCGGCCTACCGGCGTGCCGCACTGGGCAGGCTCCGCCGGACGCCCGCGTCGACTTCGCCCACCGGACACCGAGTTGAGGAGCCCGCCATGCCCCCAAGGCCTCTGCCCACCAGCCCCCTGCCCCCCAGCCCCCTGCCTCCCAGGCCCGCGCCCGCCGTGCACGAATCCGTCCTCGACGCGATCGGCGGGACCCCGCTGTTCCGCCTCGCCCGGCTCGGCGCCGGCCTCGCCGCGCCGGTCTACGCCAAGGCCGAGTTCCTGAGCATCGGCGGCAGCGTCAAGGACCGCGCCGCGCTGTCCATGGTGCTGGCCGCCGAGCGGGACGGGCGGCTGGCGCCCGGCGGGACGATCGTGGAGGCGACCTCCGGCAACACCGGCATCGGCCTGGCCATCGTCGGCCGCCAGCGCGGGTACCGGGTGATCGCCGGGGTCGCCGACCGGGCAGCGCCGGAGAAGGCGGACATCCTGCGGGCGTACGGCGCGGAGGTGGTGCTCGCGCCGACCGCGGTGCCGCTGGAGGACCCGGCGCACCTGTTCAACGTCGTCCGCCGGCTCGCCGAGGGGACCCCCGGGGCCTGGCTCGCCGACCAGTACGACAACCAGGCCAATCCCGATGCCCACGTCCGTACCACCGGCCCGGAGATCTGGGCGCAGACCGGCGGCCGGGTGACCCACTTCGTGGCGGGGGTCGGCACCGGCGGCACCATCACCGGCACCGGGAGCCATCTGAAGGAGGCCTCCGGCGACCGGGTCGAGGTGATCGGCGCCGACCCCGAGAGCTCGGTCTACGGCGGCGGTGACGGCAGCCCGTACTACGTCGAGAGCATCGGCCACTTCATCCACCCCGACACCGTCGAGGACCGCTGGCCGCAGGCCTACCGGAAGGACGTCGCGGACGCCTTCGAGCGCATCCCGGACCGCGAGTCGCTGCTGACGGCGCGCCGGCTCGCCCGCGAGGAGGGCATCCTGGCCGGGCCGTCCTCCGGCACGGCGGTGGCGGCGGCGCTGCGGGTGGCGCGCCGGCTGGGGCCGGAGGACCTGGTCGTGGTGCTGCTGCCGGACTCGGGCCGCTCCTACCTCTCCAAGGTGCACAGCGACGCCTGGATGCGGCAGTGGGGCTTCCTGGAGGAGCCGCAGAGCCTGCGGCCGCTGCTCGCCGACGCCGGCCCGCTGGTCACGGTCGACGCCGGCGCGACGGTCGGGGAGGCGGTGCGGGCGCTGCGCGGCGTGCCGGGCGACGTCGCGCCGGCTGTCCTGGCGCGGGTCGCGCGCCCGTACGGGGTGAGTGCGGCGGAGGTGGTCGGCTCGGTGTCCCGGGAGGTGCTGGCGGCGGCGCTCGCGGACGGCACCGCCGGGCCGGACGCCCCGCTGGGCGCCCTGCTCGGTCCGGCGCTGCCGGCGGTGGGTGTCGGGCAGTCGCCGGCGGAGGCCCGCGCGGCGCTCGGGGCGGCGCACCCGGGTGTGCTGGTGCTGGTGGACGGCCTGGCCGCCGGCGTGCTGCCGCGCCCGGCACTTGCCCCGTAGGCCCGGCACTTGCCCCGTAGGCCCGGCGCTCGGCGCGTAGGCCCGGCGCTCGCCCCGTGGGCCCGCCGCGAGCAGGCCCACCGCGGCGGGGGGCGCCCTGCGAAACTCGACACCATGGCAGAGATCGAGATCGACGGCGCCCCCGCCGACCCGGCCCGGCTGGCGGCCCTGGGCCTGCTCAACTACGGGCACTTCACCACCCTGCGCGCCGAGGCCGGCCGGGCCCGGGGCCTCGCGCTGCACCTGGACCGCCTGGTCCGCGACTGCCGGACGGTGTTCGGCGCCGAGCTCGACCGGGCGGAGGTCCGCGCCCGGATCCGCCGGGCGCTGCCGGCCGACGGCGCGCCGGTGATCGTCCGGGTCACCGTGTTCGACCCGGCGCTAGGCCTGGAACGCCCCTCCGCCCCCGCCGTGCCCCACCTGCTGGTCACCACCCGCCCGGCGCCGGCCGCCGCGCCCGGGCCGCTGCGGGTGCGCACCGCCGCCCACCGGCGCGAGCTGCCGGAGGTGAAGCACGTCGGCCTGTTCGGCCTGCTGCACCAGCGCCGGCTCGCCCAACTCGACGGCTACGACGACGCCCTGCTGCTCGACGAGGCGGGCCGGATCGCCGAGGGCGCCACCTGGAACCTCGCCCTGTACGACGGCCGCGCGCTGGTCTGGCCGGACGCCGCCGCGCTGCCCGGCGTCACCGCCGCCCTGCTGGCCGGCGCCCACCCCGGCCCGCAGCGGCGCGAGCCCGTCACCACGGACGACCTCGGCCGGTTCGTCGCCGCCGTCGCCGTCAACGCGGGGGTCGGCGTCCGCCCGCTCGCCGCGATCGACGGCACCGTCCTCGACCCGGCCCACCCGGTGGTCGCCGGCCTGCGCGCCGCCTACGAGGGGGTCGAGCCGGAGCGGATCTGACCGGCGGCGCGCGACCGGGAACGCGCGCCCCTGGCGTCACCCGGGGGCCGGACGGGGGGTTAACCCCACCCCGGGTCCGCCAGCGGCCTGGATGGTCCGCCGTCCCCCGCCTTCCTAGCCTGGAACACGTCGACGACCGGCGACGATCCACGAAGGAAGGCCCCACCATGGCACCCCGCCGTTCCCGCCCCCAGCCCGAGCCGACCGGGCGCCCCGCCGCCCACGCCGCGATCGAGCTGCGCGGCGTCCGGCGCAGCTACGGTCGGGGCGGCGAGACCGTGCACGCCCTGCGCGGCATCGACCTGACGCTCGGTCACGGCACCTTCACCGCCGTCATGGGGCCGTCCGGCTCGGGCAAGAGCACCTTCCTGCAGTGCGCGGCCGGCCTGGACCGCCCGACCGCCGGCGAGGTCTACCTGGGCGGCGAGGAGATCACCCGGCTGAGCGAGGACCGGCTCACCAAGCTGCGCCGCAACCGGATCGGCTTCGTCTTCCAGTCCTTCAACCTGCTGCCCTCGCTGACCGTGCTGCAGAACGTGCTGCTCCCGCAGCGCCTCGCCGGGGAGCGCCAGGACCGAGCCAAGGCCAAGGAGTTGCTCGCCCAGGTCGGTCTCGGCGACCTCGGCCGCAGGCGCCCCGGTGAGCTGTCCGGCGGTCAGCAGCAGCGGGTGGCGATCGCCCGCGCGCTGATCACCGCCCCGGACGTGCTGTTCGCGGACGAGCCGACCGGCGCGCTGGACACCACGACCGCGCACGAGGTGCTCGGCCTGCTGCGGCGCGCCGTGGACACCATGGGCGCCACCGTCGTCATGGTGACCCACGACCCGGTGGCCGCCTCGTTCGCCGACCGGGTGGTCTTCCTGGCCGACGGCGCCTTCGCCGACGAGCTGTACCACCCGGACCCGAAGACGGTCGCCGACCGGATGGTCAGCCTGACCGCGCGCCCGGTGGGGGCGGCGGCATGAGCAACGGACTCGCCCGCGCCTCGGTGCGCTTCCGTCCGGCGTCCTTCGCCGGCACCTTCGTCGCGCTGCTGTTCGCCGCCGCCGTGATCATGGGCTGCGGCACGCTGCTGCAGAGCGGCATCACCGCCTCGGTGCCGTCCGTCCGGTACGCCGAGGCACCGGTCGTGGTGGCCGCCGATCCGAACGTCACCATCACCTACAAGAAGAACGACGACTCCGACACCCACGAGCAGCCGCTGTCCGAGCGGGCCCGGGTGGACGCGGGGCTGGTGGCCAGGATCGCCGGCCAGCCCGGCGTGGCGGCCGCCCGCCCGGACACCGCCTTCCCGCTGCAGAACGCCGGGCAGAACGCCGGGCAGAACGCCGCGCCGAACGCCGCGCCGAACGCGGAGTCCCAGGGCCCGGCGAGCCCGCTCACCGGCCGCGGCTTCGCGGCGCTCGGCATCGCCGGCCCGCAGGACAAGCTGGTCGAGGGCCGCGCACCCGGCGCGGGGGAGGTCGTGCTGGACGCCGACACGGCGCGCGCCGCCCACCTCGCGCCGGGCGCCACCGTGGCGCTCACCGCCCCCGGCGGCACCGGCGGCTACCGGATCTCCGGCCTCGCCGCCTCCCAGCAGGCGGGCCCGACCGCCTGGTTCGCCGACGAGCAGGCCGACCGCCTCTCCGGCCACCCCGGCCGGGTCGACGCCATCGCCGTCCAGCCCCGCGAGGGCGTGGACCGCAAGACCCTGACCGCGCAGGTGAAGCAGGCCGTCGGCGGCGCCGCCGAGGTGCTGACCGGCAAGGGGCGCGGCGTCGTCGAGCAGCCCCTGCTCAACGAGGCCAAGGTGATGCTGATCGCGCTCGGCGGCTCCTTCGGCGGCACCGCCACCATGACCGCCGTGTTCGTGGTCGTCTCCACCGTCGCGCTGGCGACCGGTCAGCGGGCCCGCGAGTTCGCCCTGCTGCGCGCCGTCGGCGCCACCCCGCGCCAGATCCGCCGCACCATCGCCACCGAGGCGATGCTGGTCGCGCCGCTCGCCGCCACGCTCGGCATCCTGCCCGGCGTGGGCCTGGCCCGCTGGTGGTTCGACGGGATGGTGGAGCGCGGCGCCGTCCCCGCGGACGTCGAGCTGTCCGTCGGACCGATCCCGATGCTGGTCGCCGTCGCGGCCTGCACGCTCGCCGCCCTCGCCGCCGGCTTCTTCGCCGCCCGCCGCCCGGCGAAGATGCGGGCCAGCCAGGCGCTCGGCGCGGCCGCGGTCGAACCGGCCCGGCTCGGGATCGTCCGCACCCTCCTGGGCGTGGTCTTCACGGCCGGCGGCGTGGTGCTCGCCGGGGTCGCCGCCGGTCTGGACGGTGAGAACGCCGCCAACACCGCGCTCGGCGTGGTGATGTCCTTCCTGGTCGCGGTCGCACTGCTCGGCCCCTGGGTGGCCCGCGCGGCGGCCTGGGTGCTCGGCCTGCCGCTGCGGGCGGGCGGCGCGCCCGGCTCGCTGGCGGCCGACAACAGCCGCGCCAACGCCCGCCGGCTGGCCTCCGCGATCACGCCGATCGTGATGGTCACCGCCTTCTGCGGCACCCTGCTGTTCATGCAGAGCACCATCCGGTTCGAGACCGGCGAGCAGGTGCGCACCGGCATCACCGCCGACCACGTGCTCGGCAGCACCGGCCCCGGCCTGCCCGTCGCCGTACCGGGAACGTCCGGCACGTCCGGCACGTCCGGCACGTCCGGAGCGCCCGCCACGCCCGGCGTCGTCGAGCAGGCGGCCAAGGTGCCCGGTGTGGACGCCGCCGTCGGCGTGCTGCGCACCGGCATCGTCTACCGGACCGGCGACCAGCTGCTCTCCGCCACCGCGCTGGGCCTCACCGGCGACCCGTCCCGGCTGCCCAGGGTGCTCGACCTGGGCATGCGCAGCGGGTCGCTGGACGACCTGGGCCGCGCCGCGGGCACCGTCGCGCTCTCCACCGACCTGGCCTCCGCGCTGGACGTCGAGGTCGGCGGGCAGCTCGCGTTCTGGCTCGGCGACGGCACGGCGGCGAAGGCGCGGGTGGTCGCCACGTACGAGCGCGGGCTCGGCTTCGGCCAGGTGCTGCTGCCCCGGGCGGCGGTCGCGGAGCACGTCACCGCCGCGTACGACAGCCAGGTGCTGGTCGCGGACGCGCCCGGCGCCGACCGGGCCGCGGTCGCCAAGGGGCTGGCCGGCCTCGGCGTCCCCGGTCTGACGGTGACCGACCGGGCGGGTTTCGCGGCGCAGGCCGACAAGTCGCAGGAGATGGGCTCCTGGGCGAACACGGTGATGGCCGGCGTGCTGGGCGGGTTCGCCGCCGTCACGGCCGCCAACACCCTGGTCATGACGGTGCTGGACCGGCGCCGCGAGGTCGCGCTGCTGCGGCTGGCCGGCACCACCCGGCGGCAGGTGCGCCACATGATGCGCTGGGAGGCGCTGCTGGTGGCCGCGGCCGGTCTGGGCGTCGGCTCGGTGATCGCCTGGCTCACCCTGGTGCCGATCACCCGGGGCATCGTCGGTGCGGCGCCGCACATCCCGGCCGGGACGGCGCTGCCGCTGGCGGCCGGCGCGGTGGTGCTCTGCCTGGCCGCGACGGCCCTGCCGGCCCGGGCCCTGCTGGGGACCAGCCCGGTCGCCGCGAGCGGCGGGCGGCAGTAGGGCCGGTGGCGGACCTGGGGGCCCTTCCGGGCTCCGGGTCGGGGAGCTCCCGGTACGGACC
The DNA here is from genome assembly GCF_040302725.1 of Kitasatospora sp. NPDC097605. Taxonomy (NCBI): domain Bacteria; kingdom Bacillati; phylum Actinomycetota; class Actinomycetes; order Kitasatosporales; family Streptomycetaceae; genus Kitasatospora; species Kitasatospora sp. NPDC097605. Next base: position 42,191 of record NZ_JBEOSF010000043.1, read on the forward strand.
GGGGGCGTGAACGGGCGGTGCGCGCGGGGGTGGCGCACCGCCCGTTCGGGTGACAACGCCGCGCTGAACAGACGGGACAGCGGGGGCGTCGGGCGGAAAGCGGCGGCGTCGCACCGATAGTGAGGGGTGATCAGCCGCGCTCGCGGCCGCGCCCCGCTCCGGTGCCGCGTGCCCGTGGCGCCCGTCCCGCCCACCCCGCGCCGAGCGCGTCCGGCATGTCCGCCACCCCGGCGTGCCCCCGCGCCCCGGCGCGCCCGGCAGAGAGAAGGCCGACCGTTGAGCAGTCCCCCGGTGACCCGCACGTCCCGCCTGCCGCTGTTCCCCTCGGCGCGTTCGTCGGACCGTCCGCCGGCGCCCCCGGCGGTGCGCCTGCCCCGGCTGCTGCTGCGGGGCACCGCGACCGCCGCGGCCGCGCTGGTGCTGGCCGGGACGGTACTGGCGGCGGGCTTCCTGAACGGCCACTACGCGGCGCTGCGGGCGCACGAGGTGGCCGCGATGGCGCTGGGCGGCGTGCTGGTCGTCCAGCTGGCGGCGGCCGCGCTGGTCCTGCGGGCCGCCGGGCCGGCGGGGGAGTGCGGGCCGTGGTGGCCGTTCGCGACCGCGGTGCTGCTGCTGGCGGCGGACGGGGCGCAGACCGGGGCCGGCTACGAGCGGGCGATCGGCGTGCACATCACGCTGGGCGTGCTGCTGGTCAGCGCGCACCTGTTCTGCCTGGTCGGCGTGTGGCGGCTGCCGCTGACGCTGTCCGCGTCCAGGTCCACGTCCTCGTCCACGTCCGCGTCCGCGCTGTCGCCGGCGTCGGCGATGGCGGAGGACGGGACCGGGCGGCTGCCCCGGCCCTCCGGCACGGCGACGGGCACCGGCACCGGGGCCGGGCCGGTGGAGGTGGCGCCGTGAACCGCCGCCGCTTCCTCGGCGCCGGCGCGGCCGTGCTCGGCGCCGGCGCGCTCGGGGCCTTCGCCGTCCCCGCGACCGCCCGGCTGCTGACCGAGGGCCGGCCGGGCCTGCTGCTGACCAGCGAGGTCCCGCTGCCGGAGCCGTTCCAGGTGCCGCTCCCGGTGCCGGCCGTGCTCGCCCCGGTCCGCTCCGACGCGACCGCGGACCACTACGAGATCGTCCAGAAGGTCGCCTCACTGGAGATCCTGCCCGGCCTGCGCACCGAGGCCTGGACGTACGGCGGCAGCTACCCCGGGCCGACGCTCTCCGTCCGCTCCGGCCGCCGGACCGTGGCGAGCCACCGCAACGAGCTGCCGGTGCCCACGGTGGTCCACCTGCACGGCGGCCACACCCCGGCGGAGAGCGACGGCTACCCGGTGAACCTGCTGCTCCCGGTCGGCTCGTCCGGCGATCACCTCGCCGCGCATGGGATGGCCGGAATGGCCGGAATGGCCGGCACGGAGGCCGACGACGCCGTCCGGACCGCCACCGGCACCCGCGAATACACCTACCCGGGCCACCAGCGCGCCGCGACCCTCTGGTACCACGACCACCGGATGGGCTTCACCGGCCCCGCCGTCTGGCGCGGCCTGACCGGCTTCCACCTCGTCCACGACGACGAGGAGGACGCCCTGCCGCTGCCGCGCGGCGACCGCGACCTCCCGCTGATGCTCGCCGACCGCGCCTTCGCCGCCGACGGCTCCTTCGCCTACCCCGCCGCCGACCCGGAACTCGCCGTCCCGGGCGTCACCGACGACTACATGAACGGCGTCCTGGGGGACGTCATCCTGGTCAACGGCGCCCCCTGGCCGCGCGCCGAGGTGGACCGCGCCCGCTACCGGCTGCGCCTGCTCAACGCCTCCAACGCCCGCCTCTACCGGCTGGAACTCGACCCGCAGCCGCCCGGCGGCGACGCGCTGGTCCAGATCGGCGGCGACGGCGGCCTGCTGGAGGAGCCCGTCGCGCACGACGCGGTCGAGATCGCGCCGGCCGAGCGCTTCGACCTGGTGGTGGACTTCTCCCGCTACCCGCCCGGCAGCGAGGTGCGGCTGATGAACCGCTTCGGCGGCGGGCGGACCGAGGAGGTGATGCTTTTCGAGGTCGGCTCGCGCCCGGTCAGCGACGACTCGACGGTGCCCGAGCGGCTCTGCACCCTCGAACGGCTCGACCCCGGGGCCGCCGTCGCCACCCGGACCTTCGGCTTCCGCCGCAGCCGCGACGGCGGGTGGACCATCAACAACCGGCTCTACCAGCCCGGCCGCGCGCTCGCCCGCCCGGCGCTCGGCAGCACCGAGATCTGGCGGTTCTTCAGCGACGTCCACCACCCCGTCCATGTGCACCTGAACTCCTTCCAGGTGCTGTCGCGCGACGGCGGCGACCCGGGCCCGTACGACGAGGGCTGGAAGGACACCGTGGACCTGCGGCCGGCGGAGGGGGTGGAGGTGCTGGTGCGGTTCACCGACTACCCGGGGTCGTACATGCTGCACTGCCACAACCTGGAGCACGAGGACATGGCGATGATGGCGGACTTCGACGTGGAGTGAGCGGCGCGGTCGCTTTCACCCGTTCGGCGGAGCGCGGGCGGGCGTCCAGGACGCCCGCCCCGGCGTTCGCGCCCCATGGGCCGCGCTCCGACGCGCCGCGTCCCGACATGCCGCCCCGCCGCCGCTGCCCTAGCGTCGCGGGGAAGGCGGCCGTCCGCCGGCCCGCCCCCCGGGAGCGCCGCCACGTCGAGTCGAGGAGTCGCGCATGACCAGTCCGACCGAACGCCGCCGGCGCGGCCGGGCCGCCCGCGACCGCATCCCGCGCTCCGCCCACGGCCGCTGGATCCCCGCCGCCGACCGGCCCGACCCGCTGACCGTCCTGGCGCAGCAGGCCGTGGACCGGCTCGCCGACCTCAGCCCGATCCGCTACGGCCGGATGGCCGACTCGCCGTTCGCCTACCTGCGCGGCGCCGCCGCCGTGATGGCCGCCGATTTCGCGGCCGTCCCCGAGACCGGCCTCACCGTCCAGCTCTGCGGCGACGCCCACCTGCTGAACTTCGGCCTGTACGCCTCCCCGGAGCGGGCGCTGCTCTTCGACGTCAACGACTTCGACGAGACCTACCCCGGCCCCTTCGAGTGGGACGTCAAGCGGCTCGCCGCCAGCGTGGCCGTCGCCGCCCGCGACAACGGGCAGACCGAGGAGCGGGTCCGCCGGGCCGCGCTCACCGCCGCGCAGGGCTACGCCCGCGCCATGCGCCGGCTCGCCGGCTTCGGTGAACTCGACGTCTGGTACGCCCGGATCGACACCGCCGACCTCCTCCCGCTGGTCCGCAAGGGCCGCCGCAAGCTCGTCGAGGACAGCCTCGACAAGGCCCGCCGCCGCACCAGCCTGCAGGCCTTCGGCAAGCTCACCGAGAAGGACGAGGAGGGCCGGCGCCGGATCGTCAGCGACCCGCCGCTGATCGAACCGGTCCCGCGCGACGAACTGCGCCGGGTCGGCAAGATCTTCGGCGACTACCGGGCCACCCTCGCCGAGGACCGCCGGGTCCTGCTCGACCGCTTCCGGCTGGTCGACGCCGCCCGCAAGGTGGTCGGCGTCGGCAGCGTCGGCACCCGCTGCTTCATCCTCCTGCTGGAGGGCCGCGACGAGCGCGATCCGCTGTTCCTCCAGATCAAGGAGGCCGGGCGGTCCGTCCTGGAGCCGTACCTGCCCACCACCCGGCCGGCCGGCGAGGCCCCGGTGGTGCACGGCGGGCACCGCGTCGTCACCGGCCAGCGGCTGCTCCAGGCGGCCAGCGACATCTTCCTCGGCTGGACCACCGGCCCGGCCGGCCGGCACTTCTACGGGCGCCAGCTGCGCGACATGAAGGGCTCCGTCGACGTCGCCGCCCTGACTCCCGGCGCCCTGCGCGCCTACGCCGACCTCTGCGGCCGGGCGCTGGCCCGCGCGCACGCCCGCTCGGGCGACCGGATCGCCGTCGCCGGCTACCTCGGCAGCTCGGACGCCTTCGCCGAGGCCGTCGCCGACTTCGCCGTCCTGTACGCCGACCGGACCGCCGCCGACCACGCCGCGCTGCTGGCGGCGATCGACGCAGGCAGGCTGACGGCGCGCCGGGGGGTCTGAGGGACCGAGGGTCATCAGGGGGGCCGCCGTCATTCCTTCCGGGGAATGGCGGCGAGCGCCCCGTCCGGCTACAACTGGCTGCCCTGGACTTCCCCTCGACCCTCCGCGCCCGCCGCACCGGCCGCCGCCTCAGCCAGCTCGACCTGGCCACCCTCGCCGGCACCACCCAACGTCACCTCAGCTTCATCGAGTCCGGTCGCTCGACTCCCGGACGCGCCATGGTCGTCCGGCTCGCCGAGTCGCTGGGCCTGCCGCTGCGCGAGCGCAACGAGCTGCTGCTGTCCGCCGGTTACGCCCCCGTGTACGCCGAGTGCCCGCTCGACGGCCCGGAACTCGCGCCCGTCCGTGCCGCGCTCGGCCACATCCTGGAGGGCCATCTCCCGTACCCCGCCCTGGTGGTGGACCGCAATGGCGACGTGGTGGCCGCCAACGCCGCGCTCGGCCTGCTCACCGACGGCGCGGCCCCCGGACTCGTCGGCCTGGGCACCAACGCCTACCGGCTGGCCCTGCACCCGGACGGGCTCGCGCCGCGGATCCTCAACTTCCCCGCCTGGTCCCGGCACGTCCTGGCGGGGATCGCCCACCTTCCCGAGCTGCACGCCGAACTCCTGGCCCACGTACCGCCGTTGGACGACCTTCCGGGCCGGTCCGACCAGCTCGGCTTCGCCGTCCCGCTGCACCTGCGCAGCCCGTTCGGCGAGCTGCACCTGATGACGACGGTGACCACCTTCGCCACCGCCGTCGACGTCACGCTCGCCGAACTGCGGCTGGAGGCGTTCCTGCCGGTCGACGAGGCGACGGCCGCCGCGCTGCGCGCGTACGCGGAGCGGGAGTCGGGGGCGGAGTCGGGGGCGGGGCCGGGTGTGGGGCCGGCCGATCAGAGCCCCGGGAACTGGTAGTCGGTGGTGATCCGGCCGTCCCCGTCCAGCACCAGCACCTCCACCCCGCCGCCGAGCACCTCGTCCTCGCCGGGCCGCACCATCACCCAGGTGAGCTTGAGCGCGTCGCCGACCAGGATCGCCGGCCCCTGCCCGCGGAAGGCGTACTCGCCGCCCGCCACGAACTGCTCGTAGCCACGGGTCACCCGCCGCTCCAGCGCGTCGTGCCCGCGAGCCTCCAACACGCTGTCCGCGAAGCCGAGTTCGGCCGCGCGCTCGCGCATGTCCTCCGGCGGCTGGAGCAGATGGACGCCGTCCGCCGCCCAGAGCTCCTCGATCGCCTCGCGCCGCCGCTTCGGGTCGGGCTCGTTCCAGAGCGCGACGTAGCGGTCGGCGATCTGCTGTGCGGTGCCGGTCATGTGGTCTTCCCCCTCGTGGTGGTCGCTTCGCCACCATCCTGCGCGGGCCGCCGGAGGCCGACAATTCCCGCCGGGGAATGGCCGGATGACGAAATGGCGCTAATTCCCGACGGCGCCGAGGATGCGCTCGGCCACCAGGTCCGGCCGGTCGCTGGTTACCGCGTGGCCGGCGCCGGGCACGATCTCCACCCGCGCCGAGGGCATCAGCCGCCCGATCCGCCCGGCGACCTCGCGCGAGTCGTGCAGGGCACTGCGCGCGCCGAGCAGGAACAGGGCGGGAACGCACAGGCGGCCCAACTCCTCGTCGGAGAAGACCGGTGGCACCGGCAGCGCGCGGCGGAACCCCATCGACGCGCGCACCAGGCCCATCAGTTCGGTCTCCAGGACGGTGCCGTTGCCGACCAGGCGGGCCAGGGCGGGGCGCAGCCGCCGGGGTGCGGCCGCCGCGAGCCCGCCCGCGATCAGCCAGGCGTAGAACCGCGGGCCGACGCGGGAGAAGCCCGCCGGATCCACCAGGGTGAGCGAGGCGGCCCGGCCCGGATGGTGGAGCTGGTGGCTGAGGGCCAGCCAGCCGCCGTAGGAGCAGCCGACGAGGTGGGCGCCCGTCACGTCCAGGCCGGCCAGGACCTCCGCCAGCCAGGCGGCGCCGTCCCGGCCGTCGGCGATCGGGGCGCTCTGACCCGATCCGCAGCGTGAACGACACGAAGCTGCGCACCTCCACGTCCGCCGGGTCCGGGCAGAACGCCCCGTGCGGCGACCGCAGGTACGCCATCCGCCGGTCGTCGACCCGGCGCAGCCGCCGGGCGACCGTCTCGTCCCGGCGTGCCCCGCCGTGCCGTCGACGGCCCCGCACCTCCCGGGTGCGGGGCCGTCGGCGTCGGTCCGGAGTGAGATGGCGCCGCCGGGTGTCAGTGGGGCGTGCCAGGATCTGAGGTCATGTTGGAGATCACGGTGCGGACGGAGAACGACGAGAGCCACCTGCGGCCGGGCGTCGAGGTGTTGGCGGGGCTGGTGCGGCGGATCGGGGAGCGGAAGGACCGGTTCCTGGTGGTGGAGCGGATACCCGACGAGCCGGATGTCTACGTCCAGGTGTGGCACGAGGAGGGCGGTGAGTACACGTTGGAGTACCGGGACGGCGGGTCCGACAGGCACTTCCAGGTGCTCCTCGACGACGTCGAGCCGGTGATCGCCACCATGACCGCGTGGGCGCGCCGTGAGCCCGGGTGGGATGCGGCGCACGAGTGGGAGGCGCTGGAGCTGCCGTAGCGCCCGGGCCGACGGCGCGCCGGAAGTCGGACCGGCCCGGCTTCCGGCGCGGCGGGCGTGGGGGGATCAGCTCATCGACCAGACGAACGGGTCGTGGGGGACCGGTGGGGAGACGGGCGGCCGGGGGAGGGCGACGGAGGAGCCGGCGGTGCGTTCCACCACGGCATGGGTGACCGACTGTGCCGTTCCGGCTGTCGCGGGCTCGGAACGGACCCGCGCGGCCGCCTCGTCGAGCAGGTCGACGGCGGCTCCCGGGAGGGCCTGGCCGGGCAGGTGGCCGGGGGCGAGCCGGGCGGCGGCTTCCAGCGCGCCGTCGGTGATCTCCACGCCGTGGTGCTCGACCAGCCGGGGCCGGGCGTCGCGCAGGATCTCCAGCACGTCGTCCGTGGCCGGCTCGTGGACCGGTACCGCCACGATCGTCCGGTCGAGCCCGGAGTCACGTTCCCAGCGCTGGTACTCGGCCGTGGTGGCGGCCGCGACGACGGCCACCCCGGGATGGCCGAAGACCGGCCGCAGGAACGTCAGCGCCTCGGTCTGCCCCTCGCGCGTCCGCACCGTGGCGAGGGCGTTGTCGAGGAACAGGACGAGGCCCGTCACCTCCAGGATGTCGCCCACCAGCTCGGCCATCAGCTCGGTGAACCGGCCGTGGTGCTTCGGGTCGGCGAACAGGGCGCCCACGTCGAGGAGCCGAACGGTCCTTCCGTGGAAGTCCGTCGGAGCCCTGCCCTGGGCGATGGCCTCGGCCAGGCCGAGCACCACACTCGTCTTGCCGACACCCGGATCGCCCACCAGCAGCGCGACGTTGCGGGTGTGCCGGCGCAGGACCTGCGTCACCTGTTCGAGCTCCGACTGCCGGCCGCGGACGCTGTCGCCCCGCGCGGCCGCGGTGAGGTCCCGGGTGAGGGAGGAGAGCGCCGTGGGAGGAGCGGGTGGCGGCAGGGCGGCTCCGAGGGTGAGGAGTTCGATCTTCCGTCCGGTGACGCCGAAGTGCGCCAACACCTCGGCGGCGCGCTCGCCGGGGCGTCGGACGGTGAGCTCCCGCAGCAGGTCCGTGATCCGGACCTCCTTGTCGCCGCGCGCGGCCGCCGAGCGGTGGCACGCTTTGAAGACCGACTCGGCGCCGGGCGAGTACTGGACGGAGCCGTGGTGCGCACCGTGTCCGATGCGGCTCTCGGCCTCCTGACGGACGGCCCCGGGATCGACGCCGCACGCCGTCAGGATCCTGTCGGCGTCTCCCCGGTCGTCGAGCAGGCCGAGGAGGAGGTGGGTGGTGTCGATCTGTTCGTGACCGTGTGCGAGGGCCTGCGTCCGCGCCAGGATGACGGCCCTTCGCGCGCGGTCGCTGAAGTCGTCAAACACGCTGCCCGCTCCTCTCCAGCGCCGCCAGGTCCGCCCGGGCCCGGACCGTGTGCGGGTGGTCCGGGCCGAGGACGCGGTCGCGTTCGGCGATCAGTTGCCGGAACAGGGCCGCCGCCTCCTCGCGGTGGCCGGTGAGGGCGAGGTTGCGGGCGAGCATGTGCCGGGTGCGCAGGGTGTCCTCGTGCTCGCCGCCGAGGACGCGGCTGCGGTCGGCGAGCAGGATCCGCAGCACGGTGATCGCCTCCGCCCGCCGGCCCGCCTCGCCGAGGTTGACGGCGAGGAACTGGCGGGTGTGCAGGGTCTGCGCGTGTTCCCGCCCGAGCAGCTGTGCGTAGGCCTCGGGGAGGGGGCTCAGCAGGCGGGCGGCCTCCTCCGGGTCGCCGGCGCCGCCGAGGCAGTGGGCGAGGGCGCGGCGCGAGAGCAGGGTGTCCTCGTCGTCCGGGCCGAGGATGCGGGTCTGCTCGTCCAGCACGGAACGCAGAGCCTCGGCGGCGCCGGTCCAGTCGCCCTCCAGTGCCTGCGATTCGGCTTCCTCGCGCAGCTTGCGCAGCGCGATCGCGGCGGTGGTGGCGAAGGCCCGGTTGAGGCCGAGCGCGGTCTGGTCGGCGTTCTCGGTGCCCCGGTTGCGCGGGACGGGCAGGTTCTCGGCGCGCATGTCGGCGGCGAGCCGCCGGTAGAGCTCCACGACGGTGAGCTCCTCCGGGCCGCCGACGATGCCCTCGCGCAGCAGCCGGATGAGCCGCCCGGAGAAGGCGGTGTGCTTCTCGTTGGGCGGGGAGAGGGCGACCTGGTCGTGCGGGGCGGAGGCGAGGACGTAGGTGCCCGCGACCTGGAGCTGGTTGATGGTGTCACGGGCGCCGGCCATGGTGTCGTTGACGGCGCGGCCGGAGAAGCAGCAGTCCAGCACGATGATCTTGGTGGTGGCGCGGCTGTTCAGCACGGTGGCGCGCAGCTTGTCGTACTCGACGGAGTTGAACTCCGGCGCCTCGTACTCGCTGTAGGGCAGCGCCAGATAGAGGTCGTGCCGGCGCCCGCCGACCAGCCCGTGTCCGGCGAAGTAGACCAGCAGCAGGTCCTCGGCCGTCGTCGCGGCGTGCCGCAGCTGCCGGCCGACCCGCAACAGGTCGCCGTCGTTCAGCAGGACGGCGCAGTTCTCCTCGGGCACGATGCCGTGGTCCGGGTCGGTGAACACCTTCGCCAGGTCGGTGACGGTGTCCCGGACCGCCGGGAGGTCCGGCAGGTCCGGGTCCGTGTAGTCGCTCGCGCCGACGAGCACGATCCGGGACCGCCGGGGGTCGGGAAGCGGCACGTCAGCCCTGCTCGGAGGTGGATTCGTCCGGGTCCGCCAGGGCCGCGCGCAGGATCGTCTCCAGGTCCCCGGCGCGCACCCGCCTGGCGTCGAGCTCCACCGTGACACCGCCCGGGCGGCGGATCTTCAGCCGGACGTCGCTGCGCCGCGGCTGGGCGAACCAGGTGCGCAGCGACGCGGCGAGCACCGAGAGGCCGCCGCCCGCCCCGACGGCGACGGAGACGGTGTCCAGCACCGCCCCCATCTCGCCGGGCCCGGGCCTGCGTCCGGTCAGGGCCACGCCCCGCAGGCCCGGTTCCCCCCGGAGCCAGTCGGTCAACGACTCGGCCTCCGCGACGGTCTCCCCTTCGGTCACGGAAATGTGCACGTCCACGAGCGCCCCCCAAGGCCTGGTGATGGACGGAGTTGAGGGCGGTCAGTCTACTGATCCGGACGCCCGTTGTGGGGCGTGGGAGGAAGGTCCGCTCAGGCCTCCGGGGTGAGGAGGCGCAGGGCCGCCGGGACGGCGGTGACCTCGATCGGGAGCCGGGCCATGAACTCGCCGTCGGCGTAGGCGGTGATGCCGGGGGAGGCGAGGCGCAGCGAGGGCGTGCGGTAGGTGGTGACCTCCGGGTGGTGGATGTGGGTGCCCTTCAGCAGGGTGGGGAAGAAGCGGGCGACGCGGCGCCGGGGCATCGCGTCGACCAGGGTGACGTCCAGCAGCCCGTCGGCGGGGTCGGCGTCCGGGCAGATGAGCATGCCGCCGCCGTAGCTGGTGGTGTTGCCGACGGCGGCGAGGGTGAGGTCACGGTCGATCTCGGTGCCGTCGGCGAGGGTGATCCGGAACGGCAGCGGGCGGAGGTTGGCGAACTCGACCGCGATGGCGAGGTGGTAGCGCAGCCGGCCGCGCGGCCAGCGCAGGCGGTTGGTGCGGTCGCTGACCAGGGAGTCGAAGCCGCCGGCGAGGACGGAGCCGAACCACCGGGTGCTGCCGTCGGCGGCGGTGACCCGGCCGAGGTCGACGGTGCGGGTGTGGCCGGCGGCGATGACGTCGGCGGCGGCCTCGGGGTCGTTGCGGGGGAGGCCGTGGGCGCGGGCGTGGTCGTTGCCGGTGCCGGCGGGTATGACGCCGAGGGGGGTGGCGGTGCCGGCGACGGCCTGCAGGCCGAGGTTGATCATCCCGTCGCCGCCGACGACCACCAGGGCGTCACAGGGGCCGGAGCCGGAGTCCGAACCGGAGCCCGAACCGGAGCCCGAGGCGGCCGCCGCGCGGGCGAGGGCGAGAGAGTCGGCGGCGGACTCGCCCGCCCGCGCGTCCACGGTGATGCCGTGGGCGCGCAGGCGGGCGACGGCGCGGCGGGCCGCCGGTTCGGCGTGGCCGGCGGCCGCCGCGGGGTTGGTGAGGAGAACGACGCGGGCGATGGTTCTCCGGCCGGTCATGGGATCAGCTTGCCCGGGTTGAGGATGCCGGCCGGGTCCAGCTCGGCCTTGACGGCGCGCAGCACGCGCACGCCCAGGTCGCCGATCTCGGCGGCCATCCACGGGCGGTGGTCGGTGCCGACCGCGTGGTGGTGGGTGATGGTGCCGCCGGAGCGGACGATGGCGTCGCAGGCGGCGCGCTTGGCGGCGGCCCAGCGCTCCAGCGGCTCCTCGCCGAGGGCGGCGACCACGGTGAAGTAGAGGGACGCCCCGGTCGGGTAGACGTGCGAGATGTGGCACAGCACCAGCGAGCCGGGGAGGGCCTCGGTCAGCGCGGCGGTGACGGCGAACCGCAGGGCCGGCAGCTGCTGCCAGCTGGTCGCGGTCTCCAGCGTCTCGCACAGCGCGCCCGCGTCGAGCAGCGAGTCGCGCAGGTAGGGGGCGTTGAACCGGCCGTGCTCCCAGGCCCGGGCGGGCGCCTCGCCGAGCGAGCTGCCGCCGGCGGCGAGCAGCGCGGCGCGGGTGAGCTGGTGGCGGGCGGCGACCTGCTCGGCGGTGCCCTCGAAGACGGTGACGGCCAGGCAGCCGGTCACCGCGGGCTCGCCGCCGATCTTCTCGGTCATCGCGAGGTTGATCATGGTCTCGGCCTCGTCGGAGAGCCGGATGACGGTCGCCCCGGTGCCCTGCTGCTCGACGGCGCGCAGCGCGGCGGCGCCGGTCGCGAAGTCGGGGAACGACCAGGCCTCGTACGCCTTGACGGCCGGCACGGGGTGGACCCGCACCCGCACGGCGGTGATCACGCCGAGGGTGCCCTCCGAGCCGAGGAACAGCTCGCGCAGGTCGGGGCCGGCGGCGGAGGCGGGGGCGCGGCCGAGGTCCAGCACGCCCGCCGGGGTGACGACGCGCAGGCCGCGCACCATCTCGTCGAACCGCCCGTGGCCGGCCGAGTTCTGCCCGGAGGAGCGGGTGGCCGCGAAGCCGCCGATGGTGGCGAAGCGGAAGCTCTGCGGGTAGTGGCCGAGTTCGAAGCCGCGCTCGGCGAGCAGGGCCTCCGCGGCCGGGCCGGTGAGGCCGGCGCCGAGCAGGGCCTCGCCGGAGGTCTCGTCGAGGTCGAGCAGCTGGTCGAGGCGGCGCAGGTCGAGCGAGACGACGGCGGCGAAGGCGCCGCGCTCCGGCTCCAGCCCGCCGACGACGCTCGTCCCGCCGCCGAACGGCACGACGGCGATGCGGCGTTCGGCGCAGACCGCGAGCAGGGCGGTGATCTCCTCCTCGTCGCCGGGCAGCACCACGGCGTCGGGCGCGTCCTGCGGCTCGCGCGAGCGGCGGCGCAGCAGGTCGGGGGTGGACTTGCCGCCGGCCCGGGGGAGGCGGTCGGCGTCCGCGGTGCCGACGTGCTCCTCGCCGACGACGGCGGCGAGCGCCGCGAGGTCCTCGGGAGAGAGGGTGGAGGGCCGCAGCACGACCTCCGAGGCGTCCGGGCCGGGGGCGGCGTCGCCGGTGACGCCGAGGGCGGCGGCGAGCAGGCCCTTGATGTCGGCGGACAGCTCCTTGGCGAGGGCCGGGTCGCCCCAGGCGTCCCACTTCATCGGGGGGAGGGGCAGCGTGGCCGCACCGGCCGGCGCTGCTTGCTTCTCGGGGGTCATGCGTTACAGTTTTACACATCATGTCAAGTAGTAACGAGCTTCCGAGCGAGGGTCCGCGCGAGCGCGGGACCGACGACGCGATCCTCGACGCCGCCGCCGAGCTGATCGTCCAACTCGGCGTGGGCCGAACCCAGTTGGCCGAGATCGCGCGCCGCGCCGGGGTGAGCCGGCCGACCGTCTACCGGCGCTGGCCGGACGTCCGGGCGGTGATCGGCGCGCTCCTCACCCGCGAGATCGGGGCCACCCGGGACGCCGTACGGCTCGGCGGCGCCGACCGGGCCGCGTTCGTCGACGGCGTGGTCGAGGTGGCCGTCCGGCTGCGCGACCACCCGGTGCTCGGCGCGCTGCTGCGCTCCGCCGACTCCGACACCCTCTTCGAGTACGTGGTCGAGCGCCTCGGCGCCAGCCAGCGCGGGCTGCTGGAGGCGCTGCGGGCCGGCATCGTCCAGGGGCAGCAGCACGGGTCGATCCGGGCGGGCGAGCCGGTCGAACTCGCCGCGATGGTGCTGCTGATCGCCCAGTCCACCGTCCAGTCGCACCGCATGGTGGCCACGCTGCTGCCCGAGGCGGCCTGGCGGCGCGAACTCGCCCGCGCGCTCGACGGCTACCTCGCGCCGTGACCGCCGGGCACCGGGCACTGAGTACCGGGCACTGAGCACTGAGCACCGAGCACCGAGCACCGAGATCACCAGCACCGAGCCAGGAAACGCCACGGAGGCCGCAGATGACCACCACCGCCGGGCCCTTCGCCGGAACCACCCGACTCACCGCCCGCCGCCGGGAGTTGGAGCTCGGCGCGCTGGCGGACGGGCCGGCCGTCGACCTGCTGGTGATCGGCGGCGGCGTGACCGGCGCGGGCGTCGCGCTGGACGCGGCCGCGCGCGGGCTCTGCGTGGCGCTGGTCGAGGCGCGCGACCTCGCCTTCGGGACCAGCCGGTGGAGCTCCAAGCTGGTCCACGGAGGCCTGCGCTACCTCGCCTCCGGGCGGGTCGGCGTGGCCCGGGAGAGCGCCGTCGAGCGCGGCGTGCTGATGACCCGCACCGCCCCGCACCTGGTCCGCTCGCTGCCCCAACTGGTGCCGCTGCTGGACGGGTTGATGAAGCCGGGGCAGGCCGCCCTGGTCCGGGCGGGCTTCCACGCGGGCGACGCGCTGCGGCTGAGCGCCGGCACCCCGGGCCGCCTGCTGCCGCGCGTGCGCAAGGTGGGTGCCGGGCGGGCCCGTGCCCTGGTGCCGGGCCTGCGCGGGGCCGGGCTGTCCGGCGCGCTGGTCGCCCACGACGGCCAACTCGTCGACGACGCGCGCCTGGTGGTGGCGCTGGCCCGGACGGCGGCGCAGTACGGGGTGTCCGTGCTGACCCGGGTGCGCGCCGAGCAGGTGACCGGCACGGGTGCCCGGCTCACCGACACCCTGACCGGAGAATCGTTCCTGCTGAGCGCCCGCGCCGTCGTCAACGCCACCGGTGTCTGGGCGGGCGAGGTGGACCCGTCCATCCGGCTGCGCCCCAGTCGGGGCACCCACCTGCTGGTCGACGCGGCCGCGCTCGGCCGGCCCACGGCCGCGCTCACCGTGCCCGTCCCCGGCTCCACCAGCCGGTTCGTCTTCGCGCTGCCGCAGCAGCTCGGCCGGGTGGCGATCGGCCTCACCGACGAGGACGCGCCCGGCCCGATCCCGGACGAGCCGCAGCCCACCGAGGCCGAGCTCGACTTCCTCCTCGACACCGTGAACGCTGCCCTGGAGACGGCTCTGACCAGGGACGACGTACTCGGCGCTCACGCCGGACTGCGGCCGCTGATCGACACCGGCGACGGCGCCACCGCCGACCTCTCCCGGCAGCACGCCGTCCTGGAGTCCCCGGACGGCGTGATCACCGTGGTCGGCGGCAAGCTCACCACCTACCGCCGGATGGCCGAGGACGCGGTGGACACCGCCGTCCGGCTGCGCGGGCTGCCCGCCCGCGCCTGCTGGACGGCCCGCCTGCCGCTGGTCGGCGCACCCGGCCACCGCGACAGCCGCCCGGTGCCGGAGGGCGAGGTGGCGGCCTCGCTGCTCGCCCGCCACGGTGGCGCGGCGCGCGAGGTGCTGGCGCTGGGGGAGGAGCGGCTGGGCGCCGGGTACGGCGCGCCGGTCGCGGAGGGGATCGACGTCAGCCGCGCCGAGATCGCGTACGCGCTCACCCACGAGGGCGCGCTGGACGTCGAGGACGTGCTGCACCGGCGTACCCGGATCGGCCTCGTCCCGGCGGACGCGGAGCGGGCCCGGGCGGCCGTCGAGGAGATCGCGGCGAAGGCCTAGAACGCGGAAGGTCAGTGCTCCGTCCGTTCCGCCATCGGGTGCACGGCCCCGCCCAGCTCCAGCGCGCAGCGCAGCGGCCGCTCCGGGTCGCCCGTCCGCTCCAGCCGCACGGCGATCGGCCGGGGCGGCTCCTCGGCGAGCTGGGCGGCGAGCGTGAGCGGATACACCCCGTGACCGTGCACCCGGTGGAAGGCCATCTCCTTGCCGTCCACCAGCAGCTCGGTCTCGGTGATCCACCCGGAGCGGACGTTGACGGTGACGGAGTGGCCGCTCCGGTCGAGGTGGAAGCTGTGCCGCCGGCGCATGGGGACCTCCCTGAGCCCCCACCTCCCTGACCCCCCGGACACCGGCCAGTCTACGTCGCAAAGCCGGGTGATTCCTGATGTGTTCGCGCGAATGCCGTATATCGCGCGATCGGGGTGATTGAGGCGAAAGTACCGCCTCATTACTGTGCGCAGGCGATCTGTTACTTGATCGTCATCCTGGATGGGGGGTGGTGAGAAGGCGCGCGGGGTTCGAGGTCTCCGGGCTTCGGTCGGTCGGTGGGCCTCGGCCGTGGAGCGGGGGTTCCCCACGGCCGAGGTGTCCAGGGGGGCCCGGTTCAGGCCAGGCGGCCGCCGCCGTCGATGTGGAGGACGGTGCCGGTGACGAAGGGGCTGGTCATGGCGAAGTGGACGGCGCGGGTGAGGTCTTCGGTGGTGCCGGTGCGGCGGGCGGGGTTGCGGGTGGCGGCGGAGTGGAGGAAGGCGGCCTTGTCGGCGCCCAGGCGGTCCCAGGCGCCGGTGTCGACGATGCCGGGGGAGACGGCGTTGACGCGGACGGGGGCGATCTCGACGGCGAGGGCCTGGACGAGGAAGGCGAGGGCGCCGTTGGTGGTGGCCATCACGGTGCGGGCGGGGGCGGGGCGCCAGGCGGCGACGCCGGAGAAGAAGGTGAACGAGGCGCCGTCGGGGGTGTCGGTGGCGGCGTTCGGGGCGAGGTGCTTGGCGAGCAGCAGCGGGCCGTAGACCTTGGCGGCGAACGCGCGGTGGATGTCGGCGAGTTCGAGGTCGGCGAGCGGGCCGTTGGCGGGCAGGGCGGCGGTGGAGACCAGGTGGTCGAAGCGGCCGGTGGCGGCGGCGAGGGCGGCGATGGACGCCTCGTCGGTGAGGTCGACGGGGACGACCTTGGCGGGGCCGGAGAGTTCGCCGGCCGTCCACTCCAGCTTGCGCGGGTCGGGGCCGGCGAGGATCAGTTCGGCGCCGGCGGCGGAGGCGGCGTGGGCCAGGGCGCGGCCGGTGCGGGAGCCGGCGCCGACCACGACGACGCGGCGGGAGGCGAGGGGGAGGGAGGTGTCGGAAGTCATGGGACAAGGCTGTCCTGAGCTGCGGTGATGCGTCCAAGGCTTGTTTTCTCCGCGAGCCATAAACTGTGTGCATGGCTACCCTCCGGCAGTTCGAGTACCTGGTGACCGTCGTCGACACCGGCTCCTTCACCCGCGCGGCCGAGCTGCTGCACGTCACCCAGCCGGCGCTGTCGCACCAGGTGCGGGCGCTGGAGAAGGCGGTGGGCGGGCCGCTGCTGGAGCGGTTGCCGCGGGCGGTGCGGCTGACGCCGATGGGGCGGGCGGTGCTGCCGCACGCGCGGGCGGCGCTGGCGGACGCCGAGCGGCTGCGGGCGGCGGCCCGGCAGGCGGCCGGACTGGCGGGCGGGGAGCTGGAGTTGGCGACGGTGTACTCGGTGAGCCTGGGCATCCTGCCGCCGGTGCTGCGGGCCTGGCGGGCCGCGCACCCGGGGGTGCGGATCCGGCTGCGGGAGTTCGCGCACAACGAGGAGCTGCGGGCGGCGATGGCGGCCGGGCAGGCGGACGTGGCGGTGGGGACGCCGCCGGCGGACTGGGAGGGGCCGATCCGGGAGCTGGGGGTGGAGGAGTTCGTGCTGGTCCTCCCCGAGGACACGGGAACGACGGGAACGGAGGGCGGCCGCGTGCCGCTGGCGGACCTGGCGGAGCGCGACTGGGTGCACTACGGGCCCGGCAACGGCCTGGCGGACCTGCTGGACGCGGCCTGCGCGGAGGCGGGGTTCCGGCCCCGGGCGGCGGTGCGCACCGAGCAGACGGCGGCGGCGCCGCTGCTCGCGGCGGCCGGCCTGGGGCCGGCGCTGGTGCCGGCGAACATCGTGCCGGCCGGCTTCGACGGGCTGGTGCGCCGGCCCGAGCCGCCGGTGCGGCGGCCGCTGGTGGCGTACACCCGGACCAGACCGGACGCGTTGACGGCGGCGTTCGTCGAACTGCTGTCCCGGCGGGCCTGCCTGCTGCCGGAGCATGTGGCCGGGTTGTTGTCGGACGACAGGGCGTGGTGATCTCTACAGTGCTGTAGATTCGTCGGTAGGGAGAGCGACCGAGGAGGGCAATCGTGGGTGTTTCGCTGGCCAAGGGCGGCAATGTCTCGCTGACCAAGGAGGCGCCGGGGCTGACGGCCGTCATCGTCGGGCTCGGCTGGGACGTCCGGACCACCACCGGCGCCGACTACGACCTGGACGCCAGCGCGCTGCTCTGCAACGCGCACGGCAAGGTGGTCTCGGACCAGCACTTCGTCTTCTTCAACAACCTGAGCAGCCCGGACGGTTCGGTCGAGCACAGCGGCGACAACCTGACCGGTGGCGGCGACGGCGACGACGAGCAGATCAAGGTGGACCTGGCCGGCGTCCCGGCCGAGGTGGCCAAGGTGGTCTTCCCGGTGTCGATCTACGACGCGGACGCCCGCTTCCAGAGCTTCGGCCAGGTGCGCAACGCGTTCATCCGGATCGTCAACCAGGCCAACGGGCAGGAACTCGCCCGCTACGACCTCACCGAGGACGCCTCCACCGAGACCGCGATGGTCTTCGGCGAGCTGTACCGCAACGGCGCCGAGTGGAAGTTCCGCGCGATCGGCCAGGGGTACGCCTCCGGCCTGCGCGGCATCGCCACCGACTACGGCGTGAACGTCTGAGTCACAGGACAGTGGCGGCCCGCCGGGCGGTCGACTGGGCGGGTCAACGCCCGGTTGCCGACGGCGGGTTCGGCGTGCGGTCGAGGGCCAGGCCGCCGAACCCGCCGGTGGCGCCGAGCTGTTGGCGCCACCAGGCGGCCATCCCCGGCTCGTCGATGGCCGACCAGTCCGGCGCCCCGGTGACCTGCGCCCGGCCGAGCCGGCGGCTGAGGTCCACCAACGCCCGCCCGGCCGCGCCGCGTTCGCGGTCGTAGCCGGGCAGCAGCTCGGCCCAGTCCGCCGCCGCCCGCCAGGCGTCCTCGAAGGCGCAGGCGTCCTGGAGCGCCTTGGCCGCGCCGCTGGTGGTGTGCGGGCGGACGAGCGTCGCGGCGTCGCCGGCGAGCAGCAGCCGGCCGGCGGTGCGGCGCGGGGTCTCCAGGTCGTGGATCGGCTGGAGCAGGATCCGCTCGACCGGGGTCAGGGTGATCACGCCCGCCCAGTACGGCGGCAGGACGCGCCCGGCGAGATCGGCCAGCTCGCCGTGACGGTCGGTGTCCAGCGAGCCCACCGCGAAGCCCAGCGGGTCGGAGTCCTCCTCGGCGCGCCGCAGCCAGTCGGGCGCGGGGGCGTAGAAGACCCAGTTCACCAGGGTGGAGCCGGGGTCGAGGCCGGGGATGCGGTAGAGCACGACCTGGCCGCCGGGGTAGCAGACGGTGATCACCTCCTGCTCCGGCCAGCGGGCCGCGCCGCCCGGGAGGGTGTCGAGCAGCCGGGCGTCGAAGCTGCCGCGCCATGCGACGTACCCGGCGTACTCGGAGCGGGCCTCGGGGCAGACGGCGGTGCGCACCACCGAGCGGTGGCCGTCGGCGCCGACCACCAGGTCGTGCTCCTCGCGCCCGCCGGCGGCCGTCTCCAGCCAGGCGGGCCCGGCGGGGTCGGTGCCGCCGACCGCCGTGACGGCCGTGCCGGGGCGGAACTCGACGCTCTCCGGGGTGCGTTCGCGCAGGCCCTGCCAGAGCACGCCCCAGTGGTAGGCGTGCATCGCCATCGGCTGCACCCACAGCACCCGCCCGCGCGGGTCGCCGTCGTCACCGCGGGCCACCCAGTGCCGGGCGGTGACGGGGTGGTGGCGGATGCCGTCGTCGAGGTGGCCGGCCCGGACCAGTTCGTCGTAGCGGTCCAGCAGGACGCACAGGCCCACCCCGCGGTCCTCCAGGTGCCCCGGGCTGCGCTCCAGCACGGTGACCCGCTCGGCGCCGCCCCGGGACGCCGCCCGCGCGAGCGCGCACCCCGCGATGCTGCCGCCGACCACGGCGACCGATCCACCCCGCACGCCCGTCCCCCCTCCTCGCCGGGGCCCCGTCGGCCCCGTCCGTCGTGCCTCCGACGATACGACGTGAACTGATGATCCGTCAGCGGAAGCCCGGGGACGAGGGCCCGCAGGTGTTCCCCGCGTCACTTATGCAACTGGTTGCATAGGGGATTCACGTCCCCTACCGTGTGGTAACAACCAGCCCCCATGGGCCGCCCCGTCCGTCCCAGGAGACGCCGCGATGACGACGAACGCCAGCACCCCGACGCCGCCCTACCCGCACCTGCTGCGCCCGCTCGACCTCGGCTTCACCACCCTCCCCAACCGGGTGATCATGGGCTCCATGCACGTCGGCCTGGAGGAGACGCCCGGCGGCTTCGAGCGGATGGCCGCCTTCTACGCCGAACGCGCCCGCGGCGGCGTCGGCCTCATCGTCACCGGCGGCATCGCCCCCAACGAGGCCGGCCGCCCCTGGGACGGCGGCGCCAAGCTCACCACCGGGCAGGAGGCCGACGAGCACCGCATCGTCACCGACGCCGTGCACGCCGCCGGCGGCCGGATCGCCCTGCAGATCCTGCACTTCGGCCGCTACGCCTACCACCCCGGCCTGGTCGCCCCCAGCGCCGTCCAGGCGCCGATCAGCCCCTTCCCGCCGCGCGCCCTCACCGCCGACGAGGTCGAGCGGACCATCGACGACTTCGCCCGCTGTGCCGAACTCGCCCGGCGGGCCGGCTACGACGGCGTCGAGATCATGGGCTCCGAGGGCTACCTGATCAACGAGTTCATCGCCGCCGCCACCAACCACCGCGAGGACGAGTGGGGCGGCCCGTACGAGAACCGGATGCGCTTCCCGGTCGAGATCGTCCGCCGGGTCCGCGAGCGGGTCGGCCCCGACTTCATCCTGATCTACCGGCTCTCCATGCTCGACCTCGTCCCCGGCGGCTCCACCCTCGACGAGGTGATCCGCCTCGCCAAGGCCGTCGAGGAGGCCGGCGCCACCATCATCAACACCGGCGTCGGCTGGCACGAGGCGCGCATCCCCACCATCGCCACCTCGGTGCCGCGCGGCGCCTACGCCTGGGTGACCGAGCGCGTCATGGGCTCGGTCACCGTCCCGCTGGTCACCACCAACCGGATCAACACCCCGGAGCTGGCCGAGCGGCTGCTCGCCGAGGGCTGCGCCGACCTGGTCTCGCTCGCCCGCCCGCTGCTCGCCGACCCCGACTTCGTCGCCAAGGCCGCCGAGGGCCGCCCCGAGGCCGTCAACACCTGCATCGGCTGCAACCAGGCCTGCCTGGACCACACCTTCAGCGGAAAGATCACCTCCTGCCTGGTCAACCCGCGCGCCTGCCACGAGACCGAACTCGTCCTCGCCCCCACCCGGCTCGCCAAGCGGATCGGCGTCGTCGGCGCCGGACCGGCCGGCCTCGCCTTCGCCGTCACCGCCGCCGAGCGCGGCCACCGGGTGACCCTGTTCGACGCCGCCGACACCATCGGCGGCCAGCTCGACATCGCCCGCCGCATCCCGGGCAAGGAGGAGTTCGCCGAGACCCTGCGCTACTACCGCCACCGCCTCGACACCCTCGGCGTGGAGCTGCGGCTCGGTACGTGGGTGGAGGCCGCCGGCCTCGCCGCCGAGGGCTTCGACGAGGTGGTGCTCGCCACCGGCGTCACCCCGCGCACCCCCGACCCCGCCGACCTGCCGGGCGTCGACCACCCCAGCGTGCTCGGCTACCTCGACGTGCTGCGCGACGGCGCGCCGGTCGGCGAGCGGGTGGCGATCCTCGGCGCGGGCGGCATCGGCTTCGACGTCGCCGAATACCTCACCGACGCCGGCGACGCGCCGAGCCTCGATGCGGCCGTGCACCGGCGCCACTGGGGCATCGACGAGGAGTACCGCGAGCGCGGCGGCCTCGCCCGCCCCGAGCGCCCCGAGCCGCCGCGCCGCGTCCACCTGCTCCAGCGCAGGACCACCAAGGTCGGCGCCGGACTCGGCAAGACCACCGGCTGGATCCACCGCACCGAGCTCAAGCACCGCGGCGTCACCATGGTCGCCGGCGCCCGCTACGACCGGATCGACGACGCCGGCCTGCACCTCACCCTCGACGGCGAGCCGCAGTTGCTGCCCGTCGACACGGTGGTGCTCTGCACCGGCCAGGAGCCGCGCCGCGAGCTGGACGCCGCGCTGCGCGCCCTCGGCGTCACCCCGCACCTGATCGGCGGCGCCGACGTGGCGGCCGAACTCGACGCCAAGCGCGCCATCAAGCAGGGCACGGAGCTGGCCGCCACCTTCTAATGCTGTTGTCAAGCGGCTGCTCCCGCGTGCGGCGGCGACCCGGGCGGCGACCCGGCGGTCCCGGCGACCCGGCGGTCCCGGACGGCGACCCCGGCGGTCCCGGCGACCCGCGGGACACCGTCCGGGTACGTCCTAGGATCGGTGCCATGTCGCTGCCGCACGCCATCCTCACCGCCCTGCTGGAGAAGCCGTCCTCCGGTCTGGAGCTGACCCGGCGGTTCGACAAGTCGATCGGCTTCTTCTGGTCCGCCACCCACCAGCAGATCTACCGCGAACTGGGCCGGCTGGAGTCCGCCGGCCTGATCCGGGCGCTCCCGCAGGCCGGGCCGGTGCGCGGGCAGAAGAAGGAGTACGAGGTGCTGCCCGCCGGCCGCGCCGAGCTGGAGCGGTGGACGGCCGCCGCGGACGACCCCCGGCCGATCCGCGACCCGCTGCTGCTGCGGCTGCGCGCCGCCGCCGTGGTCGGCACGGCCGGCCTGGACGCCGAGCTGCGCCGTCATCTCGCCCTGCACCTGGAGCGGTTGGCGCACTACGAGGAGATCGAACGGCGCGACTTCCCGGCCGGGGAGGAGCCCGACGGCGACCCGCTCCAGCACGCCGTGCTGCGCGCCGGGATCGGTCTGGAGACCTTCTGGACGCGCTGGCTCGCGGAGACCCTCGACACCCTGCCCCCGGCCCGGCCGAACCTGTCCTGACCTGCGGCGATGCCCGCCGGGCGGGCGGGGCGCGGCGGCCGGTGGGAGACTGGACGCCTGTCCCTGTCCGACCTCATCGACCGGGGGGCCGCATGTCTCTCCCGAGGCCTCTCCTCGCCCTCTCCGCCGCGGCCGTGGCCGGTGTGCTCACCCTCGGCGCCACCCAGCTCGCCGCCGGTTCGGCACGAGCACCCGCACCCGCGAGCGCGCCCCCGGCCGTCGCCGCCGCCGACGGGCTGCCCACGGACGACCAGCTCGCGGCCGCCCTGCTGACCGCCGACGAACTCGGCTCCGACTACACCGAGATCCCGCCGGACACCGAGAGCCCCTCGCCCGAGGCCGGCACCGGCGCCGTCGGCGGGTCCGGCGCCTCGGCCTCCCCGGTGGCCGGCTGCGACGCGCTGCGCGCCCTGCTCAACGGCACCGACACCGAGGAGTCGCCCGGCGCCGCCGAGCCCGACGAGCCGTCCGCCTCGGCCGAGAACCCCTACCAGGAGGCCCAGTTCGAAGGCGCCGACGGCTACCCGCTGGTCACCGAGTGGCTCACCGCGGAGGAACCCGAGGCGCTGGCCGCGGACTTCGACACCGTCAACTCGGCGTTCTCCGACTGCCACAGCATCACCTTCACCGACGACACCGGCGAGAGCGTGACCTTCACCGTCACCCCGCTCGCCCTCGGCGACCGCAAGGACGCCCCGGCCATCCGCCTCGACGGCACCCTCGAAGGCGTCCAGCTCAACGGCTACCTCGGCGTCGAACGCCTCGGCGACGTGCTGCTCGGCTACGGGTTCTTCCAGCAGGGCTCGGGCGACTCCGAACGCGCCTCGCTCTACTACCGGGCCGCCGTCGCCAAGGCCGAACGCACCCTCGGCCGCTCGGCCGGCTCCACCACCGCCCCGGGCACGCCCGCCTGAGGACGGCCGTGCCCGGCGCGAGCGGGAGCCGGACTCAGCGCAGCAGCCACTGCTGGTAGGCGCTCCCGTTGCACTGCCACATGGTGACCTCGCGCCGGCTGCCGTCCCCCGAGAGGTAGTCCTGGAGGCAGAGGCCGCTCGCCTTGTTCTTGAGGGTGACGGCGTTGACGCCCTGCGGGACCAGCTCCCACTTCTGGGTGTCGGCGCCCGAGCACTGGCGCTGGATGATGCTGCTGTAGGCGTTCGGCGTGGTCGGTTCGAGACAGAGGAACGAGCTCTGCACCCGGATCTCGGTCCCGCCGACGGCGGCGTCGTCCGTCCAGAACCGCTGGTTCGAGGCGTTCTTGCAGCTGAACTCCTGGAGCATCGCGCCCTCGGCGGTGGAGCCGCCGCGGATGTCGAGGCACTTGCCCTGGACGACGTTGGCGTAGCCGTGCAGCACCGGGGCGGCCTGGGCCGGCGTGGCCACCACGGCCGCGGCGGCGAGCACGGAACCGGCGACGACCGTGGAGCGGACGAGGGTGGAGCGGACGAGGGTGGAGCGGAGTCCCGTGGAGCGGACGAGGGACTGGCGGGTGAATCGCATGATGAACGCACTCCTCACCGAAGGATCGGGGCACCGCGCTGGGGCGCCCTCGGCGATCAGTCTCACGAACCGGCCGTGATCACCCCAAGACCCTTCGAGGTCCATCGAAATCGGGCGGGGCAATGTCCGGAGCGTGCCACGAACCGGTCAGAGCCGGGCAACGCGCCCGACGCGCCCGAACGGTCCGCTTACGGTGGGCTTACGGCCGCCCGGGGCCGCAGGGATCGGTGGGGGCGAGGCCGGGAGTTCGCCGCACCCCGCCGGGAGGCCGACGGAAGGGACCGGATTGCTGCGTATCCACTTCACCCACGACGACCTGACCAGGGTCCGGATCGCGCGGGCACCCGACCCGCTCACCGAGACGGTCCTGAGCCTGTCACTGGTACAGGCCCGCGACGCGGGCGGCGTGGCACTGGAGGGGTGGCGCAGCAGGACCCGCAAACGCCTGCGCCCCGAACTGGGCGTGCTGTTCGAACTGGCGACGCCCGCCGGGGCGGCGGAGGCCCCGGAGGCGCTCCTGCACGCCTCCACCGACAGCCTGCCGAACAGCCTGGACCACACCTGGTCGCTGCCGCGCGGGCGCTGGGCGGCGGACCTGACCGTGCTGGAGTACCTGCGGCCGGCGACGCCCCGCTGGGTGCGCGAGCTGCACGCCGGCTCCCGGGAGTGGCGCGGGGTGGTCGACCGCCGGCTGCGCGAGTACCACGCCGTCGCGGTCGCCCCCTACTGGTCGCAGTTGATGGCCGCCGCGCACACCGAGCGGACCGGGCGGGCGCTGGCGACGGCCGACGCCGGGCTGGACGGGCTGCTCGGCTCGCTGCACCCCGACATCCGCTGGGAGTCGCCGGTGCTGTCGGTGCCCTGCCTGCTGGAGGCCGATGTGCACCTGCGGGGGACCGGCATCCTGCTCGTGCCCACCTTCTTCTGGCCCGAGCCGATCGCGATGACCGACAACCGGGGGCCGGAGCACCCGCTGGTGCTGCACTACCCGCTGGCCCGTGACCTCGCCGGCTACCGCACGGTCTGGGCGGCCGCCGCCGCCGAGGAGCCGGGCGGCGCGCTGGTCGCCCTGCTCGGGGCGACCCGCGCCCGTGTCCTGCGGGCGGTGGCCGATCCGGCGGGCACCGCCGAACTCGCACGCCGCATCGGCACCTCCGCCGCGACCGCCAGCCACCACGCCACCGTGCTGCGCGAGGCCGGCCTGCTCACCACCGAACGCGCCGGCTCCGGTGTGCGCCACGCCCTGACCCCGCTCGGCCAGGCCCTCCTCGACGACCGCCCGCCCACCGGCCACCGCCCCTGACACCCCGTCGTCGGGGCGCCGCGGGACCGGCGGCGCCCCGACGGCCCTCGTGTTAGCGTGCGACGACGGGGGAGGGGGCGAGGGGGGACGATGGGCGACGAGAGCCTGAACGCCACCGACGGCATGCCCGACCTGGCCGAACCCGTTCACCGGCCGGGCGACCCGACGCCCGTCACCGGCCCCGTGCACGGCCCGGTGCGCGGCTGCCTGTCCTCGATCGGCGAGTTCCTGGGGGAGCTGCTGCTCGAAGCGGTCCTCGGCACCCTGCTCACGCTGCTGACCACCGGCTCCCTGGTCGCCGCCTTCGTCCTCGCCCGACTCGCCTACCGCCAGAGCCCCGCGCTCGCCTGCGCCCTCGGGGCCGTCGCCGTCCTGGTGACCGTCCTCGGCGTGCGGCAGCTGCGCCGCCCCGGGGAGCGGCGCGGCCGCCTCGGCCGGATCCTTGCCGTCCTGACCGCGGGCCTCGGCGTCTGGCTGCTGGCCTGTGTCTTCTACGCCTCGTTCAGCGACGCCCTCGACCTGGCCTCCTTCTGAGCGATCCGCCGCTCCAGGTGGGTTCGCTTCTCCGGCCACTCCTCGGCGGTGATCGAGAACATCGCCGAGTCGCGCAGCCGCCCGGCCTCGCCGGGGGCCCAGGACCGCGACCAGTTGCGCAGCACGCCCTCGAAGGTGGCGCCCACCGCGGCGAGGGCCGCCCGGGAGCGGGCGTTGCGGGCGTCGGTCTTGAGGTCGACCCGGGCGACCCGCCACTGCTCGAAGGCGTGCCGGAAGAGCAGGTAGGGCGCCCTCCAGCGGCGGGGCGTCGAACGGGAAGGCCATCAGGGCTCCAGAGGGGCGGCGAGCAGGGCGCGGACAGTGTCGGCGAGCGGGGTGGCGGGGCGTCCGAGCAGCCGGCCGAGGTCGGCCGTGCGCCGCTCCAACGCGCCCGCGCGCACCAGGGAGTTGAGGAATCGCGGCACGCCCGGCGGCTCCTCCGCCGGGTCGGCGTCCCGGTGGGTGACGCCGGGCAGCAGGGCGGCCAGTTCGGGGTGGGTCCAGCGGGCACCGGTGAGGTCGTACGCCGCGCCGTCGTGCCCCTCCTCGACCAGCACCCGGGCCGCCGCCTCCGCCAGGTCGGCCCGGGTGGCGGTGTTCAGGCCGCGCCCGCCGGTGGTGGTGGCGAGGACGCCGGTGGCGAGCGCGCCGCGCAGCAGCTCCGGGGTCACGAACCCCTCGGTGTAGAACGGGTTGCGCACCACGGTGGTCGCCAACCCGCTGAGGATCAGCAGGAGTTCGGTGGCATGGTGGGCCTCGGTGAGGCCGTCGGGCGCGGTGTCCGCGCCGAGGAAACTGGTGTAGACCAGCCGCCCGACCCCGGCGGCGCGGGCGGCCTCGACCACCGCCCGGTGGTGCTGGATCCGCCGCTCGGGGGCGAGTTCGGGGGAGGAGACCAGCAGCACCCGCTCGGCGCCGGCGAACGCGGCCCGCAGGCTCGCCGGTTCGTCGTAGTCGGCCCGGCGGACGGCCACGCCCCGCGCGGCGTGGGCGTCGAGCGCGGCGGGGCGCCGGACGGCGGCGGCGACCCGCCCGGGCGGCCCCAGCGCGAGCAGCCGGTCGAGGACGAGGCGGCCGAGGGCGCCGGAGGCGCCGGTCACAACGATCACCCGCGCAACTGTGGTGACCCGCAAGCCCCTTGGTCAACACCTTTTCCCCGGGGGCGGTCAGCGCGTGTGCAGCTCCAGCCCCCGGCCGCCCGGGCGCTCCAGGCCCTCCCGCAGCCGCATGTCCCGACCGTAGTCGCCGCCGTCCAGCCGCCGGAACGGCACCGGCTCCTCGGTGAACAGCCCGTCCAGCCGCCGCCCGTACGCCTCCGCGGCGGCCTCGAACCCCTCCTCCGGCAGGCCCACCGTCCCGTACACGGCGAACGGTTCGAGCGCCGCCATCCCGGTGAACCAGAGCACACCGTGCTGCAGCGGGAACAGCACGTCCGCCAGCGGCCCGTGCGCGCCCCGGTCGGAGAACGCCGACTCGCGCGCGCCGACGCTCACCGCCAGCAGTGCGCGCTTGCGGCCGAGCGCGCCCTCGCTGTACGGCGGCGGGACGTCCGGGCCGTGCGCGAACCCGAAGGTCAGCACCCGGTCGATCCACCCCTTGAGGATCGCCGGCACCGAGAACCACCAGAGCGGGAACTGGAACACCACCGCGTCCGCCCAGCGCAGCTTCTCCTGCTCGGCCGCAAGCTCCGCCGCCAGCCGCCCGTCCCGGGTCGCCCCGCCCTGGACGTCGAGCACCCGCAGGCGTTCGTCGGCCGGGTGCTCCGGGAAGTCGTCGGCGCCGAGGGCGGCCTGCCACTTCATCGCGTAGAGGTCGGAGAGCCGCACCTCGTGCCCGGCGGCGCGCAGCCGTCCGACCGCGAAGTCCGCCAACGCGGCGGTCAGGGAGTGCGGTTCGGGGTGGGCGGTGACGATCAGGACGCGCCGGGGGCGGTCGACGGGCTGCTGCTGCGCTGCGTGGCTGTTCATGACGCCCACCCTCGCCCGCGCCGCGCCCCGCAGCCAGGTCCCTGTTCTTCCGGTGGACTCCCGTTCCTGGTACCGCCAGGGCCACCCACACCGGAACGCCACCCATACCGGAACGCCACCCATACTGGAACGCATGGAAACCGTCGCCGCCCGCCCCGCCGAACCGGAAGCCCGCCCCGCCGAGCCCGCCGCCCGCTCCGTCGACCCCCGGCACGCCCTGGGCGAGTTCCTGCGCGCCCGCCGCGGCCGGGTCGCCCCCGAGCGGGTCGGCCTGGCGGGCGGCGGCCGGCGGCGGGTGCGCGGGCTGCGCCGCGAGGAGCTGGCGCAGCTGGCGGGCATCAGCGTCGACTACTACGTCCGCCTGGAGCAGGGCCGCTCCACCCAGCCGTCGAACGAAGTGCTGGACGCGCTGGCCCGCACCCTGGGCCTGGACGAGGCGGAGCGCCGCCACCTGTACACCCTGGCCTGCGGCAGCCGGGTGCCGCTGCCCGCGCCCCGGGTGGGCCCGGTGCTGCGCCGGATGCTGGACGCGCTGGGCGCGGGGCTGCCCGCCTTCGTCACGGACCACCGCCTCGACGTGGTGGCCTGGAACGCGCTGGGCGCCGAACTCCTCGGCGGTGCGGGGGACCCGGCGCGCCGCGACCGCAACCAGGCCCGGTTCCTGTTCCGGGACGCCGCCGCCCGCACCGTCCACCCCGACTGGGCGGCGCGCGCCGCCGAGGCCGTCGGCCAGCTCAGGGTGGCGGCCGGCACCTGGCCGGAGGACGCCGAGCTGACCGCGCTGATCACCGAACTCTGCGCCGGCAGCGTGGAGTTCCGCCGGATCTGGGACTCGGGAGTGGTGGTGATGTGCGCGGCGGGCCGCAAGCGCCTGCACCACCCGCTGACCGGCACCCTCACCCTGGACTTCGAGGCCCTGCACATCCCGGCCGCCCCCGGCGAGACGGGCCATGTCCTGCACGTCTTCTCCCCGGGCGAGGACCTCGCCGCGGCCGCCGCCCTCGCCCGCCTCGCCGAGGCCGCGACGGAAGCCGCAGGAGCGGCGGGACCGACGGGACCGACGGCGGGACCGGCGGCGGGAGCGGTCACGGCGTAGGGGGCGCGTCGGCGATGCCCAGCAGCGCCAGGAACGCGGCCGCCGCCGGCTGGGGGCTCGCCCGCCCCCAGACCACGAACTCGGCGCGGGCCGGCGCGTCCGTGACCTCGATGGTGACCAGGCCGCTCAGGCCCGTGACGTAGGAGGGCGGCAGCAGCGCCACCCCCAGGCCCGCGCCGACCAGCCGGGCCAGGTAGTCCGCGTTGGTCACCTCGAAGGCGACCTGCCGGCCGAGACCGGCGGCGGCGAAGGCCAGATCGGACTGGGCCCGCCCGGCGGTCTTCGCCGGCAGGTCCACGAACACCTCCACGGCCAGCCGGCGCAGGTCGACCGAGGCCTCGCCGGCCAGCGGGTGGTCCGGGGAGACCACCGCGACCAGCCGCTCCCGGGCCAGTTCCCGCGCCTGGACGCCCCGGGGGCGGGCGGTGACCGGGATGCCCAGGAAGGCCACCTCCAGCTCGCCCTGCCGGACCTGCTCGACCAGTTCGTCGCTCGCCCCCACGCTCAGGCTGATCCGGGCCTCGGGATGGCGCCGGTGGAACTCCCCGAGCACGGCGGGGACGTCCACCGCCGCGACGGTGGGGATCAGCCCCACCGTCAGCCGCCCGCGCACCTCCCCGACGGCCGCCGCCACCTCGGTCGCCGCCCGCTCCGCCGCGTCCAGGCACTGCCGGGCGGCGGGCAGGAAGGCCGCGCCCGCCGGGGTCAACCGCACCCGCCGGCTGGTGCGTTCGAACAGCCGGGCGCCCAACTCCTTCTCCAGGCGAGCGATCTGGTGGCTGAGCGCGGACTGCACCACCAGGCAGCGCTGGGCGGCCCTGGTGAAGCTGCCCGTCTCGGCCACGGCGATGACGTACCGCATCTGCTGGAGCTCCATCGATCCATCGTGATCCGCGATGCATCGGGTGACAAGCATGTGTTGGACTCATCGATCCGGCCGGCCCGAGACTGAGGGCGACCGCACGCGGCAGGACTCCGCCGCCGCTGCCCTCTCCCCGATTCCCGCCCCTGGGCGCACCCCGCCGAGGCGTGCCCGCGCGCGCCCGCCACACCGAAAGGACCGACGACCGACATGAGCGCCACACCGGACGGCTCCGCGAAGACCGTCGCCGACATCTGGGTCGACCCCCGCTGCCCCTGGGCGTGGATCACCTCCCGCTGGATGCTGGAGGTGGAGCGGGTCCGGCCGCTGGAGACCCGCTTCCGCCTCATGAGCCTGTCCGTCCTCAACGAGGACCGCGAGATCCCCGAGAAGTACCGCCAGGGCCAGATCGACGGCTGGGCCTGCGTGCGCGTCTGCACAGCGGCGCAGCACCGGCACGGCAGCGCGGTGCTGCGCCCCCTCTACGAGGCGATGGGCCGGCTGATCCACCACGAGCGGGCCGGGCTCGGCCGCGACATGATCGCCGCCGCCCTGGCGGAGGCCGGACTGCCCGCCGAGCTGGTCACGGCCGGGGACGACGACGGCTGGGACGAGCGGCTGCGGATCGAGCACCACGAGGGGATGGACCCGGTCGGCTCCGAGGTCGGCACCCCCGTGATCCACGTGCCCGGCCCGGACGGCAGGCCGCTGGCGTTCTTCGGCCCCGTGCTCACCCCGGGCCCGCGCGGCGAGGCGGCGGGCCGGCTCTGGGACGCCGTGCTGGCGGTGGCGAGCACCGACGGCTTCTTCGAGCTGAAGCGCGGCCGCGACCGCGACCCGATCTTCGACTGAGGCGGCGTGAACACCGTGACGAGCGGACGGAACCTGTCCACGGCGGCGCTGACCGGCCTGGCACCGGCGGTCTGGGGCAGCACCTACCTGGTGACCACCGAACTGCTGCCGCCGGACCGGCCGTTGCTGGCCACCACCATGCGGGCGCTGCCCGGCGGCCTGTTCCTGGTCGCCCTCGGCCGGCGGCTTCCCGCCGGCATCTGGTGGTGGCGCGCACTGGCGCTCGGCGTGCTGAACATCGGCGCCTTCAACGTCCTGCTCTTCGTCGCCGCCTACCGGCTGCCCGGCGGCATCGCGGCCGTGATCATGTCGGCCCAGCCGGTGTTCGTGGTGGCCCTGGCCGCCCTCTTCCTCGGCGAGCGGGTCCGCGGCCGGCACGCTCTGGCCTGCGGGCTGGGTGCCGGAGGCGTGGGGTTACTGGTGTTCAAGGGCTCGGTGTCGCCGGACGGCGTCGGCGTGCTCGCCGCGCTCGGCGGGGCGCTCTGCATGGCCTCCGGCATCACCCTGACCAAACGGTGGGGCCGGCCC
The DNA here is from genome assembly GCF_040302725.1 of Kitasatospora sp. NPDC097605. Taxonomy (NCBI): domain Bacteria; kingdom Bacillati; phylum Actinomycetota; class Actinomycetes; order Kitasatosporales; family Streptomycetaceae; genus Kitasatospora; species Kitasatospora sp. NPDC097605. The sequence goes on from NZ_JBEOSF010000043.1 coordinate 72,693, forward strand.
GGGGGCGTCGGCCTGCTCACCTTCACCGGGTGGCAGCTCACCGCCGGCGGCCTGGTGCTGCTGCCCTTCTGGCTGTCCCTGGAGGACCTGCCCGACGGCCTCACCGGCTCCAACGCCGTCGGGTTCACCTACCTGATCACCCTGGGCGCGGTGCTCAGCTACATGGTCTGGTTCCGGGGCATCGAGCGGCTGCCGGCCACCGCGGTCTCCTTCCTCGCACTGGGCAGCCCGGTCGTGGCGACGCTGCTGGGCTACCTCTTCAAGGACCAGACGCTGTCCGTCCTCCAACTCCTCGGCATCGCCGTCATCTTCCTGGCGGTCACGCTCGGCCAGCCCCAATCGCCCCGGAGGAAGCCCGCCCTGACACCCTGACCCCACCCCCGGCGCCCGGCGTCCCTCTCGCCCCGGCCTGCGGCGCCTGGCGCCCCCTCCTGCCCCTTCCGCGCGCCCCCGTGCGCCCCACCTCCCTCCCCTCTGCGCGGCGGCAGAGCCCGGGCCCATCACCCCCAACCACCCCCGGCGCCCGGCGTCCCTCTCGCCCTGGCCTGCGGCGCCTGGCGCCCCCTCCTGCCCCTTCCGCGCGCCCCCGTGCGCCCCACCTCCCTCCCCTCTGCACGGCGGCAGAGCCCGGTGGGGCAGGATCGGTCCGTTCAGGTCGGATCGGAGGAGGCACGGGGTGCGGCGGCGCGGGGCGGGGACGGTGGTGGCCGTGGTGGTGGGCGTGGCGGCGGTGGTCGGGTGCGGCGGCCCGCAGCCCAAGCAGGACGAGCTGATCGCCGTCCGCCTGGAGGGCGGCAAGCTCGTCGTCCGCACCGGCATGTGCCACGACGAGCGCCTGCACGCCGTCCGGGTCAAGGTCTTCCCCGGCTCCGAGAAGCTGGAGGTCCGCCCGCACGAGGGCCGCTCCCTCACCGACACCGTCGACCTCGGCGACCTCCCGCCCGGCTGGATGTCCTACGGCCAACTCCCCGGCCGCGTCGCCGCCGACAAGCGCTACACCGTCGAGGTCGCCCGCGACCGCACCCTCACCGTGACCGTCCCCGGCGACGTGCTGCTCGCCCTGCCCGCCGACAAGTGGGCGGCCGGCGGCTGGGACTGGGACTACAAGCTGCTCACCGCCAAGGAGTTCGACAAGCGCCGCAAGGCCTCCTGCGAGGACGGCTCCTGACCCGCCCGACGCCACCCGCCTGACCTGCGAGGATGGATGCCGGCCCGCCACCGCGGCGGCCCGGTGCCGCCGAGCGAGAGGGAGCAGTGGGAGTGACACAGCAGGAACCGCAGAGCAGCAGCGGCGGCAGAAGCAGCGGCGGAGGCCTGGTCGAGCGGATGGAACAGCACCAAGTGGCGGTCTACCTCGCCGCGATGGCGCTCGGCGGACTGCTGGGACGGCTGGCCCCGGGCGCCGGCCCCGGCCTGGAGCACGCCATCAACCCCGTGCTCGGCGCCCTGCTCTTCGTCACCTTCCTCCAGGTCCCGGCCGCCGAACTGCTGCGCTCGCTGCGCGACACCCGCTTCCTGACCGCCGCCCTGACCGTGAACTTCGCCGTCGTCCCCCTCGTGGTGGCCGCGATGTTCACCTTCCTGCCCGACGACCAGGCCGTCCGCATCGGCGTGCTGCTGGTGCTGCTCTGCCCGTGCGTGGACTACGTCATCGTCTTCTCCGGCCTGGCCGGCGGCTCCAACCACCGCCTGCTCGCCGCCACCCCGCTGCTGCTGGTGGCGCAGATGCTGCTGCTCCCGGTGTTCCTCTACCTCTTCATGGGCTCGGAGCTGTCCGACATCGTCGAGGCCGGCCCGTTCGTCCAGGCCTTCCTCACCCTGATCGTCATCCCGCTCGCCCTCGCCTGGCTGCTCCAGGCCTGGGCCGCCCGCGGCCCGTCCGGCCGCCGGGTCGCGGCCGCCGCGACCACCACGATGGTGCCGCTGATGGCCGCGACCCTGCTGACCGTCGTCGCCTCCCAGGTCCCCAAGCTGGGGGACAGCCTCGGCGACGTCGCCGGGGTGATCCCGTTCTACGTGCTGTTCCTGCTGGTGATGGCGTTCGCCGGCAAGGCCGTCGCCCGCCTCTTGCGGCTCGGCACCGGCGCCTCCCGCGCGATCGTCTTCACCGGCGCGACCCGCAACTCCCTGGTCGTCCTGCCGCTCGCCCTCGCCCTGCCCGACACCCTCGCCGTGGCGGCGTCCGTGGTCGTCACGCAGACCCTGGTCGAGGTGCTCGGCATGGTCGCCTACGTCCGCCTCGTCCCCCGCCTGGTCCCGTCGCGTTAGGTCCAGGGCCTCCAGATTGCCCAGTTGTTGTTGAACCGGTTCGACAAGGGCCGCACGACCGTATCGTGGTCCCACAAGTCACCTGCCACGGAGGCCGATTCGCATGCCGCACATCGACGTCCCGCACCAGCGACCCGGCATCCGGGGGCTGATGGCCACCAAGCCCTCCTCGGGGCGCGCACTCGGTCAGCTCGCGGAGCAACTGCTCCGCGGCGAGTCCCCGCTCACCGTGGGCGAGCGCGAGCTGATCGCCGCGTACGTCTCCTCCCGCAACGAGACCCGCTACTGCACCGGTTCGCACAGCGCGGCCGCCGCGCACACGCTGAGCGGAGGCGACTACACCGTGGTCGACGCCGTCAAGCGCGACCTGGCGACCGCACCGGTGAGCGAGAAGCTGCGCGCGCTGCTGGAGCTCGCGGGCCACGTCCAGATCAGCGGCCTGGCCGTCACCGAGGAGCACATCGCCGCCGCCCGCGCGGCGGGCGCCGACGACGAGGCCGTCCACGACACCGTGCTGATCGCTGCCGCCTTCTGCATGTACAACCGCTACGTCGACGGCCTCGCCGCGATCACTCCCGACGACCCCGCCGTCTACGACGAGATCGGCGAGAACCTCGCCTCCAAGGGCTACCTGTCCTGACCCCCGCACCACCCGGGCCCCGGCCGGTCACCCCGACCGGCCGGGCCCGACGCCGAGTCGCCCGTTCGAGCGGAGCCCGGCCGGGAGGTTCCGTCGATCGGCCGCGCCCGCACCGCCGCGGGCGCGGGAGCGGGGTTCCACTGGAGCCGCCCATGGACACCCCGCGACACCGCCTCCCCGCCCGGCTGCTCGGCCCCGCGACCGTCGGCTGCCTCCTGCTGCACCTCCTGGCCACCGCCTCCCCGGCACGGGCCTTCGTCACGGCCAACCACACCAAGGTGACGCTGGACGCCGTCGAGTTCGCCGAGGTCGCCCGCGCCCAGGTCACCCGCGCGGTCAACGTCAGCGACAAGAAGCCCTGGGGGGACGACTCCAGGGCGCACTGCGACAACGCCGACCACCTGACCGACGCCGACAACGGCGGCGCGGCGTACCCGCGCTCCCGGACGCGCGCCTTCCGCGAGCTCCAGAACTGCGCGCAGTACGCGTACACCAACTTCGTCCGGGCCGTCTCGGCCGCCGACGGCATCGTGGACGCGGCCGGAGCGCCGGTGCAGGCGCAGGTCGCCGCCCGGGAGTGCCGGCTCGACGAGGGGCCGGACTACAAGAAGTGCGAGGTCCTCGACGGCCTGGGCCGCTCCTGGCACGTGATCGAGGACTTCTACTCGCACAGCAACGACGCCGACAAGCACGACGAGAAGCAGGACATCAGCCACCTGAACGCCCCTGGCCTCGCCCGGTCGGCCCCGGCCCCGGTCTTCGACATGGCCGCCTACCGCAAGGACTGGTCGAGCCTCAACGTCCTCGCCGAGTTCTCCGAGCGGCTGGACCCCCGCCTCCGCGGGCGGTCCGCCGCGACGGGCCCCGCATCAGCGGCGCGGGCGTCTTCCTGACCAGGGCCGACGCCGAGGAGGCCCGAGCCGTGATCGCCGCGCGGGAGAGTCGACTGCTGGATCGAGGAGGTCCCGGTCGCCGTCTGACGCGGGCGCCCGCCGCGCGTCCGGGCAGACCTCGGGCGGCCGACGGGGCACTCCGGGCCGGCCGCGCGACCATGATCCACTCGGCGGGGGTGACGGGGCGTCGCGGCCGCGTGAGGCTGGGCGGTGAGGGCCTGCACCACGCCGGTCCGTTGTCCGGAGGAGCGGGTCATGGGGATCAAGAAGAGGTTCGGGAAGGCCGTCGCGTCGTCGGCCGTGGTCGCCGCCACGTTGGTGGGGACCGTCGCCGGGACGGCGGGCACCGCCCAGGCCGCCCAGGTGGACACCCTGGTGAACTACATGTGCAACAAGCCGGCGACCACGGCCGAGCCCTGGATCGGCTGGCCCGGTGCGAAGTTCCTCTGCGGCGGCGGGTACGGCTTCAACATCCCCCTGTACAACTTCGACGACGGCACCCGCCAGTCCTTCTTCGTCGGCGCGGACCACGCGATCTGGACCACCTGGATGCCGCCGACCGGCGGCGCCAGCCCCGTGGTCTCGCTGGGCGGCGTGGTCACCTCCGACGCCACCATCAGCGCCCACGACGGCAACTACCTGCAGCTGAAGGTCCGCGGCACGGACGGCAAGAGCTGGTACAAGGAGCGTGACAAGGGCGGGAACTGGAGCAACTGGCACCGCTGATCGTCCCAGGTCCCGCCCGGCTCACCGGCTACGGTCAGCAGTGCTGCCAGTCCGTCCACATGCCGTTGGCGCCGATGGTGTTGCACCAGGCGTAGCCGTCACTGCCGAGCACCCCCACGAGGGGGATGCCGTTGGTGACGGAGCCGACGACGCCGTCCAGGACGCCGCTGGCGGAGCCGAAGACGGCCCAGCTGGACCAGGATCCGCCCGCGCTGGACTGGAAGGTGTGCCAGACCTGCCGGTCCGAACCGACGGCCACCCACTCGTTCCGGCCGTCCGGCCACTGCCAACCATGGACGACGGTGCCGCACAGCCTGATGACGGTGGGCGCGCCCAACGGGAGCGGGGTCGTGCAGCCGTCACCGGCGGCACTGGGCGTGCCGCCGGTGACGGCACGCGTGGTGACATCGGCGATGGCCGCCGCACCGGCGCCGGCGGACCCGTTCGGGGCCGGCGCCGCCTGGGCGGTGGCGACGGGGCCGAAGGTGGCCACGAGGGCCAGGGCCAGGGCGGCGAGAATGCCGGGCTTCTTAAGGTTTTCCCCCAAGGGATGGTGTGCCCGCCAACCGGGCTGCTGCCTCGGCTGGTTGGTCGTCACCATACCGTTCGTACAGGCACTGTTTCTAGAGGGCTGCGAGCAGGTTGGCCACCAAGGGGCTCCGGTCCTCCCGTCGCCAGGCGGCGGCGACCCGGGTGCGGGCCGTGCGGGGTTCGACGGGGCGGAAGGCGACCTCCCGGAGACGGAGGCGCCGGATGCTCGCCGGGGCGAGCGAGACACCGAGCCCCGCGCCGACGAGCGCGCAGACCGTCTGCCACTCCACCGCGTGCTGCACGATCCGCGGCGCGAAGCCGGCGGTGCCGCACAGTTCCGTGATCCGGTCGTACAGCCGGGGCCCGGCCGGGCGGGGGAGCAGCACGAACGGAGACTCCGCCAACTCGGTGATGTCCACGACCCGTTGGGCCGCGAGCCGGTGATCCGCCGGGAGCACGGCGACGAACCGCTCGGTGAGCACGGTGCGGAAGGCGAGTGGCCCCGCCCCGTCGTCGTCCGGGGGCTCGCGCAGCAGCCCGACGTCGATCGTCCGCTCCCGCAGGGCGGCGAGCTGCGGGGCGGTGGTCATCTCGCGCAGGTCCAGCTCCACGTCCGGCCAGCGCTCGCGGAAGGTGCCGAGCAGCCCGGGCAGGACGGTCAGCGCGAGCGAGGCCGAGAACCCGATCCGCAGCCGCCCCGCCCGCCCGTCGCCCACGGCCCGGGCGGCGGCCAGCCCGTCCGCGAGGTCGGCGAGCGCCCGCCGCGCCGCCGGCAGCAGCGCCCGCCCGGCCGGGGTGAGCGCGACCCGCCCCGGCTCGCGCACGAACAGCGGGTGGCCGACCTTCGTCTCCAGCCGGGCTATCTGCTGGCTCAGCGGGGGCTGCGCGATACCGAGGCGGGCTGCGGCGCGACCGAAGTGCAGCTCCTCGGCGAGGACGGCGAAGGCGTGCACCTGGGGGAGCGGGAGTTCGGGGCGGTCCATATCCCAAGAGATATCAGGCGATGGTCCTTCACGTATTAGACGTATCACCGCAGCCCGCCTAGCGTGCGGGGCATGACAGAGCGACGCGCCATCCTCAGCGGTTCGACCTTCGAGGAGCGGATCGGCTACGCCCGCGCCGTCGTGGACGGCGACCGCGTCCACGTCTCCGGCACGACCGGCTACGACTACACCGCCATGACCATCTCCGACGACGTGGTGGAGCAGGCCGAACAGTGCCTGCGCAACATCGGCGCGGCCCTGGCGGAGGCCGGCTGCACCTTCGCCGACGTCGTCCGCGTCCGCTACCTGCTGCCGGAGCGCGAGGACTTCGAGCCCTGCTGGCCGGTGCTGCGCCGCGCCTTCGGGGAGGTCCGCCCGGCGGCCACGATGCTGGTGTGCGGGCTGGCGGACCCGGCGATGCGGATCGAGATCGAGGTCGACGCCCGCCGCCGAGGGCAGTGACGGAAGGTCGACCGGGCATCCTGACCTGGCTCTACGGCCGTTACCCGCCGGCAGGTGGTGACGTGCCCTCGGGCAGCCCGGAAACGATCAAGGAAGCGCCGGCGGGGGCCGCCGTCGCCACGACGGGCACCGCCCAGGCCGCGCGGGTGGACAGCGTGGTGAACGACCTGTGCAAGAAGCCGACGGCCACGGCCGAGCCCTGGATCGGCTGGTCCGGCACGACGTTCCTCTGCGGCGGGGGGTACGGCTTCGGCGCCCCCGTGGACCACTTCGACGACGGCACCCACCAGTCGTTCTTCGTCGGCCCGGACCACGCGATCTGGACCACCTGGATGGACCCGCGGACCGGCAAGAGCCCTGTGGTCTCGCTGGGCGGCGTGGTCACGTCCGACGCCGTCATCAGTGACCACGACGGCGACCACCTGCAGCTGAAGGTGCGCGGTACGGACGGCCGCAGCTGGTACAAGGAGCGCGACGAGCACGGGAACTGGAGCAACTGGCACCGCTAGGACTTGAACCGAGTGCCGTGCCCGGTCCGGGACCGGAGTGGGAAGTCACCGTGCGGTGGATCTCCTGCGGCAGCAGACTGCGCTGCAGGGTGAGCGCGGTCTCCCGCTCCC
>NZ_JBEOSF010000044.1:0-79234 GCF_040302725.1 Kitasatospora sp. NPDC097605
GATCAAGTCGGTGGACCGCTTCGACCACGAGCGCGGGGTCGAGTTCTCCACCTACGCGACGCCGACCATCGTCGGCGAGATCCCGAGCCGGCCGGCTCGGGAAACGACCCCCGAGGTTGTTCTACGAGGTCAGCCGGTGCAGGGCCCGGTCGACGCAGCGGTCGGCCAGCGCCGTGACGGTCAGGGCCGGCGGCACCGCGCCGGTCGAGCCGGGGATCAGCGAACTGTCGATCGCGAACAGGTTGTCGTGGCCGACGACGTCGCCCGCCTGGCCGGTGGCCTGCCCCAGCACCACCCCGCCCAGGCAGTGCGCGGTGAGCGCCGGCGTCACCACGTCCACCCTGATCCCGGGGTTCGCCCGGTCCAGCTTCGTGGTGGTCGCCGACATCGCGTCGGAGACCCGCTGGATCCGCGGGTCCGACTTCGGCCAGGTCAGCTCGACCTTGCCGGTGGCCGCGCGGTAGTCGAAGCGGCCGAGCGCCGGCGGCACGGACAGGCCCAGCATCGTGCTGGCGAGCGAGCCGAGCTCCGGGTAGCCGAGCGGGAAGCCGAGGAAGGTCACCGGGGTCTCGGGGTCCGCCCAGTCGGTGGCCACGATGTGCGAGGGCCCGCCCTGGGCGGTGTCGCGCAGCGGCAGCCCGGCGCGGACGATGATGTGGTCCCCGCCCGTCCCCCAGTTGCGCCCCACCTGGTCGTTCAGCCGCGGGAGAGTGCCCTTGGCCTTGGCCCGGACCAGCAGCTTGGTGGTGCCGAGCGAGCCGGCCGCCAGGAAGACGTAGCGGGCCGCGAACTGCGGGCGGGCCGCCACCCGGCCCTGCTCGTCGATCCGCTCCGCCGAGATCAGGTAGCGGTCGTCCAGCGTGCCGATGTCCGTCACCTGGTGCAGCGGCAGCACCGAGACCCGTCCGGTGGCCTCGGCCGACGCGAGGATCGAGCGGTCGACGCTGCGCTTGGCGCCGCTGTTGATGCCGAAGTCCGAGTGGCCGAGGATCGCCGACCGCACGGCGGTGCCGGCGATCTCGTTGCGGACGATCTGCCAGTCCACCGCCATGTCCGGGCGCAGCGTCGGCAGTCCGGCCCGCGCCGCCTCGGCCAGCAGGTCGCGCGCGTTGGCGTAGTACGGGGAGTTGAGCACGTCGTCCGGGATCGGGGCGACGCCGATCAGACCGCGTGCCCGCGGGTACCAGACGTCCCGCATCTCGGCGTAGTCGAGCGACGTGCCGAAGCTGCGGCGGAAGAAGTCCTCCCGGGGCGCCATCATCACCGCGTTGTTCACCAGCGAGCCGCCGCCGACGCCCGCGCCGGCCAGGCCGATCACGCCGTCGCCCACGAACGCCTCCAGCACCCCGGTGAACGGGTGGAAGCTCTCGTTGGTGAAGGGCGAGGTGGTGGCGAGCCAGGCGGCGCGGCCGTCCGGGGCCTGCGGGGTGCAGAAGGTGTCGCCCGCGGGGGTGATCGGCCAGCGGCGGCCGCGCTCCAGCAGCACGCTGCTGAAGCCGGCCTGGGCCAGCCGGAGCGCCGCCACCGAGCCGGCGTATCCGCTGCCGACGATCACCACGTCGACGGGCTCGGCGGCCCGGGCGACACCGCTCAGCAGGGTTCCCGACAGGGCGGCGGCCCCGGTGGCCGCCGCTCCGTAGCGGAGTATCTGCCGTCTGTTGACTGCGGGTCCGTTCACTTGGTCCTCTCGAATGACGGTGGCAGCGACTCTGCCGGTGGGTGGCGCCGGTGGATGGCGGGGACGGCGTCGGGGGACGGCGTCGGGGGCGCCGGCACGCGCCCGCGCGGGCCCGTGCCGGCGCGGGTCTCAGGCGGTGACGAGGATGCCCATGCTCGCGATCCCGTACGAGCCCTGCGTGGTGCGCAGCCGCGGCGGCTCCTGCGGGTCCAGGGAGAGCCGGTCGAGGTGCGGGTAGAAGGAGCGGAACGCCGTCTCGGCGAGCAGCCGGGAGAGCGCGGCGCCCGGGCAGAAGTGCGGTCCGGCGCCGAAGCCCAGGTGGTCGCCCTTGGTGTCGCGGTCCAGGTCGAAGACGTCGGGGTTCTGGAACTTGCGCGGGTCGCGGTTGCCGGAGCCGATCAGGACGTGCACCAACTCGCCCGCGGGGATGGTGACATCGTGCAGGTTGACGTCCTCGGCGGCCCGGCGCAGCAGCCACTGGGTGGGGCTGTACAGCCGCAGGTACTCCTCGATGAAGTCCCGGGTGAGCTCGGGCTCCGCGATGAGCCGGTCGGCGAGGGCCTTGTCGGTCAGCAGCATGTGCACGCCGCCGCCGAGCAGGTTCATCGTGGTCTCGTGGCCGGCCGCGACGAACGACCAGGCCATGGTGACCAGTTCGTCGCGGGTCATGTCCCCGGCCTCCAGCTGGGCGACCAGCTCGCCGAGGATGTCCTCCTGGTTGGGCTTGCCCTTGCGCTGGTGGGCGAGCTCGCCCATGTAGTTGCCGAACTCCACGATGTCCTCGAAGAATCCGGGCACGAGGTCCGGGTCCATGCCGGCGGCGACCGCGAAGGACGCCATCACGGCCGAGGACCAGCGGCGCAGGTCCGCCTTGCGGTCGAGCGGGATGCCGAGCATGCCGCCGACCACCTTGAGCGGCAGCGCGGTGGTGAAGGCCTCGACGAACTCGACCTGTTCCTGGGCCAGGATCTCCTCGATCAGCTCGTCGACGACCTCCTGCACCCAGCCGCCGAGGGTGCGCACCAGCCGGGCGTTGAACGCCTTGTTGGCCATGTGGCGCAGCCGGGTGTGCTCGGGCGCGTCCCGGTTCACCAGCATCGGGAGGTTGAGGTAGTCGCCCTTGCGGATCTGCGAGGAGAAGAGCTTCTTGTCCTTGAGCGCGAGCGAGACGTCGTCGTACCGGCTGAGGACGTAGAAGTCGGAGCCGTCCCACATGCCGCCGGGGGCGTGGAAGACCGGGCTCTCGTCCCGCAGCCGCACATAGGTCGGCCAGGGGTTGAGGTGGTACTCGGGGTCGCCCAGGTCGATCTTGATGGTCATGGTTGCCCTCTCTGTCAGGCCTGTCTGTGGGAGCTGCCGCGACGCGCGGGAGCGGGAAAGGGGGAGGGGGAGCGGGGGAGCCGGGGGAGCGGGACGGGGCCGGCCCCGGCCCCGCCGCCTCGGGGCGGGGGCGGGGCCGGTGGCTCAGCCGGCCGCCGGGCTCTCCATGAAGCCGCTCGCGGTGAAGGACTCCAGGTACGTGCGCACCAGCGCGGCGTCCAGCGGCGGGCAGCTGATGCCGGTGCCCTCCAGCGCCGCCAGGGTGTCCTCGGCGTCGGACCTCGGGAGCCGCACGTCGTCGACCGCGTCGTTGAGGAAGGGCACCAGGCCGAGCAGCGCCATGGTGCCGGCCTCGCGACCGGTCACCTTCTCCTTCCAGCGGGCGAACGTCATCCGCTCCATCGGGTAGCCGAACTCCTCGACCAGGTCGAAGAATTCGATCCAGGTGAGCTTGGTGTCATTGACCAGGTGGAAGGTCCGCCCGCTCAGCTCCGGGCGCCCGGCCAGCTCCACCACCGCGCGCGCCACGTAGTCGATCGGCGCGGGCTGCAGCGGCATCTCCACGTGGTCGGGCGCGATGCCGGCCTCCGCGCAGCCCTTGATCACCATGCTCAGGTGGTCCAGCCGGTTGAACGCGCCGGAGCTGCTGTGCGGGCCCGAGTTGATGCGGTGGATGGTGACCGGCACCCCGCGCTCGTGCGCGGTGCGGACCATGTGCTCGGCGACCCACTTCGACTGCGCGTAGCCGACCACCAGCGGGCCGCTGCTCAGCAGGTCCTGGCTCTCCGGCACGCTGTCGGCCTCGAACTCCTTGGAGGAGAACACCCCGACGGTGGAGATGAAGTGCACGGGCCGCGCCGCGCCGGTGGTCGCCAGCCGCAGCACCTCGCGGGTGCCGTCGACGTTGGCGGCCTCCAGGCCGCTGTAGGGGTACGTCCACTTCACGGTCGCACCGCAGTGGAAGATGCCGCCGACCCGCGCGTGCAGGGCGGTGAACGCCTCCTCGGCGAGGCCGAACCGGGGCTTGGCGAGATCCCCGACGACCGGCACGATCCGCGCCGCGGCGTCGCCGACGTCGACCCCGTAGGTGGTGAGGTTGGCGAGCACCCGGCGGAGGGCGTGCTTCTCGTCGTCGGCCCGGACCAGGCAGTGCACCGCGCCCCGGTGCCGCTCCAGCAGCTCGGCGAGCAGGAAGGCGCCGACGAAGCCGGTGGCACCGGTGAGCAGGACGTCCTGCGGGGCCGTCCCGGCCGGCTCGGGCGGCGTGGTGGCGGTGATCGACGCCTCCAGCTCCGCCTTCTCCACCATGTCCGCCACGCTCATCGAGCGCACCCGGCGGCTGCCGAGCCCGCGCGGGCGGGCCGGTGGACGCGGCGCCCCGGGCGCGGCGACGGCGGCCTCGGCGGCGGGCGCCGCGTCGGAGGGGGACGTGGACGCGGGGGCGGCGGGCGACGGCTGCTCGGCCGCCGGCTCCGCAAGCTCCTCCAGCTCCTCCGCGATCCACTTCGCGAGGTCGGTCACCCGGCCGCCGCTGAACACCATCTCCAGCGGCAGGCTCACCTCGAAGTCGCGGTCCACCTGGCTCTTCAGCTCGGCGAGCATCAGCGAGTCGGCGACCGTGGCGACCTCGGTCCCGGGGTCGACGTCCTCCGGCGCGGAGCCGAGGACGGCGGCCACCAGCCGGACCACGTGGTCGAGGACCGTCCGCTGCCGCTCGGCGGGCTCCGCCGCGCGCAGCGGGGAGAGGTCCACCGAGCCGCCGACGCCCTCGGGCCGGCCGCTCGACACCATCCGCTCCAGCATGGCCTCGCTGACCGGACGGAACGACACCCCGCTCAGTTCGGCGACCAGCGAGCCGTCCAGCGCGGTCAGCCGCAGGTCACCGGCCAGGGAGCCGTCGGCGGTCTCCCGGGTCACCACCGTGCAGAGCACCTCGTCCGCCGCGACCTCGCCGTGCACGACCATCCGCTCGTACCCGGTGCCCAGGTGGACCGGGCGCTCGGCCCAGTCGGCCGGCTGCGGGTGCCCGGCGATCGCGACCAGCTGCACGCAGGCGTCCAGCAGCAGCAGGTCGGCCCGGACGCCGGCCGCGACGCCCCTGGTCCGCCCGTCCGGCGGCACCAGCCGCCCGACCGAGACGCCCGGCCCGCGCCGCGCGGACTCCACCAGCTGGAAGCTCGGGCCGAGCCGGAACGCGGGGTGCCAGGCCCGGCGGTAGAACTCCTCGCCGTCCACGGTCTCCCGGCAGCGGGCGTCGGCGTCCTCGAAGAGCGCCGCCGGGGTCACCGCGGCCGGCTCCTCCCCGGCCGGGGCCGCCGGGACGACCAGCGCCCGCAGGTGCTGCTGCCAGCCGGCCACCGGGTCCTTGCTGTGCACCCGGACCTCGGTCTTGCCGTCGGACAGCGGGCCCAGCACCACCTGGATCGTGCGGGTGTCCTGGTCGGAGAGGACCAGCGGGCGGGAGATCGAGAGGTCCTCGATGCCGACCGGCCCGTCGAAGGCCCGCTCGGCGCAGCGCAGCACCAGCTCCAGGTAGACCACGCCGGGCACCACGAGCCGCCCGTGCACCCGGTGCTCGGCGAGGAACGGCAGGGCGGCCAGGGAGAGTTCGCTCTCGCCGATCACCTCGCCGTCCGCCGTCTCCAGGATGTGCGGGCGCAGCGCGCGGCCGGTGCGCGAGGCGGTGGCGCCGGCCGGCGTGCTCTGCGGCCAGTACTCCTGGCGCTGGAAGGGGTAGGTGGGGAGCTTGGCCGGTGCGGCCGGGCGGGCCACCACCGCGGACCAGTCGACCTCCCGGCCGCGGGCCCAGACCTGGGCGAGCGACTCCAGCAGCACCCGGTGGGCCGAGGGCCCGTCGGCCGCCGAGGCCAGTCGCAGGACGTCCTGGTCCCCGCCCGTGGCGGCGAGGGCGCCGGTGCCCAGTTCGAGGAGGATCCCGACCCCGCTGTCCAGGGCCGCCGCCAGCGCCGCGTCGAGCGCCGCGGGCTTGTCCGGCGCGCCGTCCGCGGAGCGGTTCCAGTACTCGGTGGTGGCCACCTCGGGGCCGGCCGGGCCGGCCCGGTGGTCGAGGATCAGGTCGACGGCCGGGATGCGCAGCGGCACGTCCGCCAGGTCGGCCGAGCGGCCCGCCAGGGCCAGCCTGGCACCGTCCGCGATGCCGAGGACGCCCGCCAGGGCCGCCGCCGCGTAGGCGCCGGCTCCCTGACCGACGATCACGTCCGGCTCGACACCGACCGAGCGCCACCAGGCCCCGAGCGCCACCGCCGCCGCGTAGTGCGCCGCCGGGCCGTCGTCGGCGGCCAGCTCCGCGCCCGGGACGCCGAGGGCGGCGGCCACCGCGTCCACGGTCTCGGTCACCACCGCAAGCCTCCCGTACAGGCCGTCGGCCCGGGCACCGCCGTCGGTGACCACGAAGGCCGCCTGCGGCACCGGCCCGGCGCCGCGCCGGCCGGTCACCACACCGGGGGCGTCGGCGCCCTCGGCCACGGCGCGCAGCCCCTCGGCCAGGGCGGCGGAGGTCTCGACCACCACGGCGGCGCGGTCGCTGAGGTCGGCCCGGCCGACTCCGGCCGACCAGGCGAAGGCGGCGGGTGTGAGGGCGTCGGCGGCGGCGGTGAACTCGGCCAGGCGGGCGGCCGATTCGCGCAGGGCCACGGCGCCGGAGCCGGAGACCTTGACCACCACGGGCCCGTCCGGGGCCGTCACGGCGGCGGGCTCACGGGCCGGCGGGGACTCCAGTACGACGTGGGCGTTGGTGCCGCCGAACCCGAAGGCGGACACTCCGGCGACGCGTCGCTCCTGCTCCCAGCGGGTCAGCTCGGTCGGCACCGAGACCGGCAGGTCCGCCCAGGCCACATGGGGGTTGGGCTCCTCCAGGTTCAGGTGCGGGGGGATCCAGCCGCGCTGGACGGTGAGGACCGCCTTGATGAACCCGGCGATGCCGGCGGCCGCCTCCAGGTGGCCGATGTTGGTCTTCACCGAGCCGAGCGCCACCGGGTTCCCGGGGTCCCGGCCCTCGCCGAGCACCCGGCCGAGCGCGCGGACCTCGATCGGGTCGCCCAGCGGCGTACCCGTCCCGTGCGCCTCGACGAAGCCGACCTCGGCGGCGGCGATCCCGGCCACCGACAGCGCCCGCCGGACGACCTCCTGCTGCGAGGAGGCGCGCGGGACGGTCAGGCCGGAGCTCTTGCCGTCCTGGTTCACCGCCGAACCGCGGACCACCGCGAGGATGTCGTCGCCGGCGGCGATCGCGTCGGAGAGGCGCTTGAGCACCACCACACCGGCGCCCTCGCCGCGGACGTAGCCGTCGGCCGAGGCGTCGAAGGTGCGGCAGAGCCCCTGCGCGGAGAGCATCCGCCCGCTGGACAGCGCCACCGAGGAGTCCGGCGACAGCATCACGTTGACACCGCCGGCCAGCGCCGTCTCGCACTCGCCGGCGCGCAGGCTCTGCACCGCCAGGTGCAGCGCCACCAGCGAGGAGGAGCAGGCGGTGTCCACCACCATGCTCGGACCCTCCAGGCCCAGCACGTAGGAGAGCCGGTTGGCGCCGAAGTTCCCCGAGCTGCCGGTCGCCGAGTAGGCGTCGATCAGCGAGACGTCCCCCGCGCCCAGGCGCTGGAAGTCATTGCTGCCCATGCCGACGAACACGCCCGTGCGGCTGCCGCGCAGCGAGTCCGGCGCCACGCCGGCGTGCTCCAGCGCCTCCCAGGCGACCTCCAGCATCAGCCGGTGCTGCGGGTCGATGCCGACCGCCTCGCGCGGCGGGATGCCGAACAGGCCGGCGTCGAAACCCCGGACCCCCTCGACGAACCCGCCGTGGCGGACGTACATCCGCCCCGGCGCGCCCGCCTCCTCGTCGTAGAACTCCTCGACGTCCCAGCGGTCCCGCGGGATCGCGGTGATGCCCGAACCACCCTGGGCCAGGAACTCCCAGAAGCCGTCCGCGCCCGTCACCCCGCCCGGGAAGCGGCAGCCCACCCCGACGACGGCCACCGGTTCGTCGCGGGCCTGCCTGGCCGCCGCCACCTCGGCGCGCGCGGCCTTGAGTTCGACGAGGGCGCGGCGCAGCACGTCCTGGCGTTCGGGCGCGACCGCCCCTTGGGTGCGCATGGTCGGCTCCTCAGTTGTTGTCATGGTGGCTCTCCTGGTTCAGCTCGGACTCGAGGAGGTCCAGCAGCTCCGACTCGGACAGCTGGGCGAGTTCCGCCGACAGTTCGTCCACCTCGGCGCCCTGCTCCGGCAGCGGGTCGGCCAGGCCGAGGACCTCGCCGAGCAGGTACGCGCCGAGCGCGGCGACGGTGGGGTGTTCGAAGGCGACCGTGCCGGGCAGCTCCTCGCCGACCAGCCGCTCCAGCCGGAACTTGAGCTCGACGCTCATCACGGAGTCCATCCCCGCCTCGAAGAAGCCGAGGTCGGCGTCGATCCCGCTGCCCGGCTCCCGGCCGAGCACCTCCGCGACCTCGGCCTGCAGCGCCCGCTCCAGCAGCCTGGTGCGGGCGGCCCGGCTCTCCGCCTGGCGCAGCCGGCCCAGCAGCATCGCGTCGCCGCCGGCCTGGCCGGCCGGGGCCCGGGTGCCCAGGTGGGCGAGCAGCGGGCGGCGCCGCTTGGCCTCCATGACCGGCCGGAACCGCGTCCAGTCCACCGGTGCGACGGTGAGCTGGTGGCGCCCGGAGCCCAGGGTGCGGCCGAGGGCGGCGAGACCGGTCTCGTTCGGGAGGACGTACAGGCCCATCGACTCGAAGTACTGCTCGTGGTGGCCGGCCATCTCGCTCTCCTCCCACCACCCCCAGTTCATCGCGAGGCCCGGCAGGCCCCGGCCGACCCGGTCGTGGGCCAGTACGTCCTGGAAGTAGTTGGCCGCCACGTAGTGGCCCGCGAGCGCGGAGCCCCAGACCGAGGAGGCGGAGGAGAACATCACGAAGAAGTCGACCCCGCCGGCCGCGGTGAGCGCGTCCAGCACCAGGCTGCCCTCGACCTTGGGCCGCAGGACGTCCCGGAAGTGCTGCCAGTCCAGGTCCACCACGGCCCGGGGCTCGAAGAGGCCGGCCGCGTGCACCACGCCCTTGACGGCCGGCCAGGGGTTGGCGGCGGTGTCGAAGACCGCGGCCATCGCGGCGGTGTCCGCCACGTCGGCGTGCGGGGTGTGGACGCCGACCCCGGCCGCCCTCAGCTCGGCGAGCGTCGCCAGCAGCTGCCGGTCCGACTCCGGAAGGTCCGGGCCGTCCTCGGGGACGGGCCGGCGGCCCAGCAGCACCAGGTGCCTGGCGCCGCGCCCGACCAGCCAGCGGGCCACCCGCAGGCCGAGGATGCCCCGGCCGCCGGTGATCAGGTACGAGCCGTCGGGGCCGACCGCCGCCGGCGCCGGCTCGGCGGGCAGGTTCTCCACCCGGCGCAGCCGGGCCGCCTTGCGCAGGCCCGCGCGGTACGCGACCTGGTCCTCGCCGTCGGAGGCGAGCAGTTCGGCGGCGATCGCCTCGGCCTCCCGCGCGGCGTCCGCGCCGGCCGGGTCGAGGTCGATCAGGCCGCCCCAGATCTCCGGGTGCTCCAGGCCGACGGCCCGTCCGAGGCCCCAGGCGGGGGCGTGCGAGGCCGCCATCGGCGCGCCGTCGGTGCCGACGCCGCCGCGGGTGACCACCCACAGCTGGGGCGCCGGGGCGCCCGGGCGGGCGCGCAGCACCTTCGGCGCGAACAGCAGCGGCCCGCAGGCCAGCGCGAGCGCGCCGTCCAGCTCCGGGCCGGGCAGGCGCGGGTCCGCCGCGTCGTGCAGCGCGCCCAGGTGGACCAGGCCGCGCACGGCCGGCTCCTCGGCCAGCGCCCCGGCCACCAGGTCGCGCAGCCGGTCCGGTCCGTCCTGGAAGGAGGCCGCGGCCGCGCCCGGCTCCGCCACCGTGAGGACCCTGGCCCGCGCGCCGTGGGCGGTCAGCCGCTCGGCGAGCCGCCGGGCCAGGCCGTGCTGGTCCTCGATCAGCAGCCAGGTGCCCCGGGAGCGGGCGCCGGCGTCCGGTTCCAGGACGGGCGGCTCGACCCGCTCCCAGTCCACCTCGTAGACGTCCTGGGCGAGCGGGTCGGGCGCCTGCCCGTGCGGCACCGGCTTGCCCGGCAGCCAGTAGCGCTGCCGCTGCCAGCGGTAGGCGGGCAGCGCGGCGGTGCTCGGGCCCTCGCCGTGCAGCGCCCGGTGGTCCACCGGACGGCCGGCCACGTGCAGGGCGCCGGCGGCGTCCAGCAGGGTCGCCCTGGCCTCGCCGCCGGCCCGCATCGAGGCCGCCGTGGTGAGGCCGGCGACCTCGCCCTCCAGGGTCTGCCGGACGGCCGTGGACAGCACGGCGTGCGGGCCGACCTCGAGCACCAGGGTCTGTCCGTCACCGGCGGCCGCGCGCAGCGCGTCGGCGAAGCGGACCGGCAGCGTCATGTTGTCCGCCCAGTAGCGCCCGTCCAGCGCGTCGGGCGCGGCCGCCTCACCGGTGACCGTCGAGAACAGCGGGACGCTGCGCCCGGACGGCGTCAACCGGCCCAGCGCGTCGACGAGTTCACCGCGCAGCGGGTCCAGGACGGGGGTGTGGAAGGCGTACTCGCCCGGCATCGCCATCCAGAAGGCCTTGCGGTCGCGGACCAGCGCCTCCAGCGCGGCGACCTCCTTCGGCAGGCCGCCGACCACGGTGTTGACCGGGCTGTTGACGGCGGCGACGAACAGCCGCCCGGCGAACGGCTCGATCAGCGTCCGGACCTCGGCGACGGGCAGGCCCACCACCGCCATCCGGCCCTGCCCGTGGCTGCGGGCCATCACCTGGCCGCGGAGCACCGCGATCCGCAGGCCCTCCTCCAGGCCGTAGGCGCCGGCCGCGACGGACGCCGCGATCTCCCCGACGCTGTGCCCGACCACCGCGTCCGGCTCGACGCCCCAGGAGCGCCACAGCTCGGTGAGCGCCGCCTCCACGGCGAAGATCGCCGGCTGGGTCACCGTGGTGTCGTCCAGCCGGGAGACCTCGCGCGGGGCCTCCAGCTGCTCCAGCAGCGACCAGCCGGCCAGCTCCCGGACGACCTCCTCGCAGCGCCGCAGCACCCGCCCGGCCACCGGGTCGGCCAGCAGGCCGCGGCCCATGCCGGCCCACTGGGAGCCCTGGCCGCCGTAGACGAAGACCAGCCTGCTCCGGGACGGCCGGGGCACCACGCCCTGGCGCACCTGGTGGCGCCCGCCGGACAGCAGCTTGCCGAGCTGCTCGGCGGCCTGCGCCGGGGAGGAGGCCACCAGGGCCATCCGGGCCGCGAAGTGGTCGCGCCGGACGGCCGCCGTACGGACCGTCTCGGCCCAGGCCGACCGGCCCCGCACGGACCGGCCGTCCGCCAGGAACGCCTGGTACGCCCGGGCGGTCTCCCGCAGCCCCTCGGGGGTGCGGGCCGACAGCACCAGCAGCTCCGGCCGCTCCTGCGCCGGCCCGCCGGCCGGCTCGGGCGCGGTCGGCTGCGCCGGCTCGGGCGCCTGCGCGAGCACCACATGGGCGTTGGTGCCGCTGAAGCCGAAGGAGCTGAGCCCGGCGACCCGGGGCCGGCCGGCGGTGGCCCACGGCGTGAGCTCCGTCGGCACGGTGACCGGCAGCGCCGCCCAGTCCACCAGCGGGTTGGGGTCCTTCAGGTGCAGGTGCGGCGGGATCTGCCCGTGGTGCAGCGACAGCGCCACCTTGACCAGCCCGCAGATGCCCGCGGCGGCCTCCAGGTGGCCGACGTTGGTCTTGGCGGAGCCGACCAGCAGCGGCGGGGCCGCGTCGCCCTCGGGCCGCAGCGCCTCGGCCAGCGCCTGGATCTCCATCGGGTCGCCGAGCGAGGTCCCGGTGCCGTGCGCCTCCACGTAGCTCACCTCGCCGGGCGAGGTCCCGGCGTCCCGCAGCGCGTCGCGGATCACGGCCTGCTGGGCGAGGCCGTTGGGCACGGTCAGGCCCGCGCTGCGGCCGTCCTGGTTCACCGCCGTACCGCGCAGCACCGCCCAGATGTGGTCCCCGGCGGCGATCGCGTCGGAGAGGCGCTTGAGCACCACCACGCCGGCGCCCTCGCCGCGGCCGTAGCCGTCCGCCGAGGCGTCGAAGGTCTTGCACCGGCCGTCGGGCGACAGCGCCCGCAGCCGGGAGAGCCCGGCCGTGGTCGCCGGGGTCAGCATCAGGTTCACCCCGGCCACCACCGAGAGGTCCGACTCGCCGGAGCGCAGGCTGCGCACCGCGAGGTGGGCCGCCACCAGGGAGGAGGAGCAGGCCGTGTCGACGGCCAGGCTCGGACCCTGGGCGCCGAGCAGGTAGGACAGCCGGCCCGCCGCGACGCTGAAGGTGTTGCCGGTGGCCAGGTGGGCGCCGTCGTCGGCGGAACCGTCCGCGACCAGCAGCTGCAGGTAGTCGGAGGTGTTGATGCCGACGTAGACCGAGGTGCGGGAGCCGTCGATCTCGGCGGCGGTCACGCCCGCGTCGGCGAGCGCCTCCGAGGCCACTTCGAGCAGCAGGCGCTGCTGCGGGTCCATGCCGCGGGCCTCGCGGGCCGAGATGCCGAAGGCGTCCGCGTCGAACTCGTCGACCGGGGTGGTGAGGAAACCGCCGCGCCGGGTGGAGGTCTTGCCGGCGGCGGCCGGGTCGGCGTCGTAGAACGCGTCCCGGTCCCAGCGGTCGGCCGGGACCTCGGCGGTCGCGTCGCGGCCGTCGCGCAGCAGCTGCCAGAAGCCGTCCAGGTCGTTGGCGCCGCCGGGCAGCCGGCAGCCCATGCCGACGATGGCGATGGGCTCGGCGAGCGGTGCCGCCGGGTCGGTGTCCTGCGGGGCGGTGCCCTGCGGAGCGGTGTCCTGCGGAGCGGCGGGCTCGGCGGTGCCGGGCCGCTGCGTCGCGGGGGCCTGCCGGAGGCGGCGGTCGGCCAGGTAACCGGCCAGCCTGCCGATGGTGGGGTGGTCGAAGACGGCGGTGGCCGGGATGTCCCGGTCGATCAGGTCCTCCAGCCGGCCCCGCAGGGCGACCACCATCTCCGAGGTCAGGCCGAGGTCGAACAGGCCGGTCTCGGCGTCGAGTTCGTCCGGGTGGGCGAGGTCCAGCAGGACGGCCAGCTCCTCCTGGAGCCGGCGCAGCAGGTCCTCGGGGGCGGGCTGCGCGGCGGCGGGGCGCGCGGGGGAGGGTGCCCCGGCGGGCAGCGGTGCGGCGACCGCCGGTACGGCCGGCTGGACGGCCCGCTGAACGGTCTGCGGGGCGGGGGTCGCGGGCCGGCCGGTGGCCGGCGCCGGCCCGTAGTCCTGCCGCTGGAACGGGTAGGTCGGCAGCTTCACCGAGCGGGCCGGGCGCGGGCCGACCGCCCGCCAGTCGACCGCGCAGCCCTCGGTCCACAGGCGGGCCAGCGAGCCGAGCAGCCGGCGGTGCGCGGAGCCGTCGGGGAACGCCGACGGGACGCAGACCGGGGCGCGGCCGGGCGCGGTGCCGGACGCCGGGCCGAGCAGCCCGCCGTTGCCGAGCTCGACCAGGATCCGCACGCCCCGCTCCCACACGGTCCGCATCGCCTGCTCGAACCGCACCGGCTCCCGGGTGTGCCGGACCCAGTACTCGGCGGTGGTGATCTCCTCGCCCGCGAGCAGGCCGGTGGCGTCGGAGACCATCGGGAGACCGGGGAGGCTCAGCGTCAGCCCGGCGAACTCCTCGGCCAGCGAGGCCAGGACGGGCTCCACGGCGGCGGAGTGGAAGGCGTGCGGCACGGCGAGCCGGACGCCGCGCACCCCGCGGCCGGCCAGCTCGTCCGCCACCGCCGTGACGGCCTCCAGCGGGCCGCTGAGCACGGTGTCGCGCGGCCCGTTGAGCGCCGCGATCTCGACCTCGCCCGAGACCAGCCGGGGGTGGTCCGCCAGCTCCCGCGGCGCGCAGGACAGCGCCACCATCGCGCCGCCCGCCGGGAGTCCGGCCATGAGCCGCCCCCGGGCCGCGGTCAGCCGGGCGCCGTCCGCGACGGAGAACACCCCGGCGAGCGCGGCCGCCGCGTACGCCCCGACGCTGTGCCCGACCACGACGGCCGGCTCCACGCCGACCGAGCGCCACCACGCGCCCAGCGCCACGGCGGCGGTGTAGAGCGCGGGCTGGGCCACCTCGGTGGCGGCCAGCGCCCGGCGCGCCTCCTCGCCGCCGGACAGCAGCGCGGACAGCGGCAGTTCGGTGATCGGGCCGACCACCTCGGCCACCGCGTCGACCACCTCGGTCACCGCGGGCAGCCGGCCGTACAGGCCCTCCAGCACGCCCGCGACCTTGGCGCCGTGGCCCGGGACGACGAACGCCACCCGCGGTGCGGCGCCGACGCCCCGGCGGCCGGTGACCACACCGGCGGTGCCGCCGCCCAGGGCGACCGAGCGAAGGCCGGCCGTCAGCTCGGTCCTGGTCGCGGCGACCACGGCCGCCCGCTCGCCGAGGTCCGCCCGGCCCACGCCGGCCGCCCAGGCGACCTCCTCCGGGGTGACGCCGTCGGTCGCGGCGACGAAGTCGGCCAGCCGCCCGGCCGCCGCCCGGAGGGACTCGCCCGCCACCCCCGACACCTTCACCAGGACGGGGGAGCCCTCGGGGCCGGACTGCCCGCCGGACGTTCCTGACGTCACGTCAACATTCCTGTCTACCATCGCGTTCCCTCCAGTACGACGTGGGCGTTGGTGCCGCCGAACCCGAAGGCGGACACTCCGGCGACGCGTCGCTCCTGCTCCCAGCGGGTGAGTACGGTCGGCACCGAGACCGGCAGATCGGCCCACTCGACGTGGGGGTTGGGCTCCACCAGGTTCAGGTGCGGGGGGATCCAGCCGCGCTGGACGGTGAGGACCGCCTTGATGAACCCGGCGATGCCGGCGGCCGCCTCCAGGTGGCCGATGTTGGTCTTCACCGAGCCGAGCGCCACCGGGCTCCCGGGGTCCCGGCCCTCGCCGAGCACCCGGCCGAGCGCGCGGACCTCGATCGGGTCGCCCAGCGGCGTACCCGTCCCGTGCGCCTCGACGAAGCCGACCTCGGCGGCAGTGACGCCCGCCGCCGACAGCGCCCGGCGCACCACGTCCTCCTGGGCGCGGCCGCTGGGCGCGGTGAGGCCGTTGCTGCGGCCGTCCTGGTTCAGCGCGGAGCCGCGGACCACGGCGAGGACGTCGTCGCCGGCGGCCTGCGCGTCGGAGAGGCGCTTGAGCACCACCACGCCGGCGCCCTCGCCGCGGACGTAGCCGTCGGCGGCGGCGTCGAAGGTGCGGCAGAGCCCCTGGGCGGAGAGCATCCGGCCGCTGGACAGCGCCACCGTGGAGTCGGGCGACAGCATCACGTTGACACCGCCGGCCAGCGCCGTCTCGCACTCGCCGGCGCGCAGGCTCTGCGCGGCCAGGTGGAGGGCGACCAGGGAGGAGGAGCAGGCGGTGTCCACCACCATGCTCGGACCTTCCAGACCGAGGACGTAGGAGAGCCGGTTGGCGCCGAAGTTCGCCGAGGTGCCGGTCGCCGAGTAGGCGTCGATCAGCGAGACGTCCCCCGCGCCCAGGCGCTGGAAGTCGCTGCCGCCCATGCCGACGAACACGCCGGTCCGGGTGCCGCGCAGCGAGTCCGGTGCCACGCCGGCGTGCTCCAGGGCCTCCCAGGCGACCTCCAGCATCAGCCGGTGCTGGGGGTCGATGCCCGCCGCCTCGCGCGGCGGGATGCCGAACAGGCCGGCGTCGAAGCCCCTGACCTCGTCGACGAATCCGCCGTGGCGGACGTACATCCGGCCCGGCGCTCCGGGCTCCTGGTCGTAGAACTCCTCGATGTCCCAGCGGTCCTGGGGGATCGCGGTGATCCCCGAGCCGCCCCGGGCCAGGAACTCCCAGAAGCCGTCCGCGCCCGTCACCCCGCCGGGGAAGCGGCAGCCCACCCCGATCACCGCGATCGCGTCCTCGGCGCCGCCGCGCACCGCCGGCCGCGCCGCGGCCTGCGACCCGGACCGCGGGGCGTTCGCCGCGCGCAGGTCCTCGGCCAGTGCGCGGGCCGCGGTGGCCGGCGTGGGGTGCTCCCAGACCAGCGTGTCGGGCACGTGGTGCCCGAGCCAGTCGGAGAGCGTGCCGGCCAGCGAGACGGCCCGGATCGAGTCGACCCCGTAGGAGGTGAACGGCTCGTCGGCGGCCACCTCGTGCGGTTCGAGCTGGGCGGCGGCGGCGATCAACTCCCGGAGACGGTCCTCGATGTCGGCGGCGGTCCGGCTCTGGGCCGGCGCCTTCGAGGCCGGGGGAGCGGCGGCCGACAGCCTGGCCGGGGCCGGCTTCTGGGCCGGCTTCCGGGCCGACTGCCGGGTCGGCTCCTGGGCGGGCTGCTCGGCGGGCGCCCCGGCCGCGGCGGGGGCCGGACGGGCCGCCGCCGGACGGACCACGGGCAGCGAGCCGTCCAGGTACTGGGCCTTGCACGCCCGGCGCTGGACCTTGCCGCTGGAGGTGGTGGGGATCTTGCGGGCCGGCACCAGGACCACGTCGTGCACCTGCAGTTGGTGCTCCTCGGAGATCCGCCGGCGGATCGTCACGGTGAGGTCCCGCGCCTGCTCGGTGCTCACCCTCCCGCGCGGCAGTTCCTGGACGACGACCAGCACGTCCTCGCCGTCCACCTCGACCGTGAAGGCCGCGGCCCGGACCGCCCCGAGCGAGGGGTCGCTGTCGGTGCAGGTCGCCTCGACGTCCTGCGGGTAGACGTTGCGTCCCCGGAAGATCATCAGATCGGTGGCCCGGCCGGTGACGAACAGCTCGCCGTCCATCATCACCCCGAGATCACCGGTGCGCAGGTACGGCCCCTCGCCGTTCGCCAGCCGGAGGCCGAAGGTCTCTGCGGTCGCCTCCGGCGCGTCGAAGTAGCCGGCCGCGACGCTCTCGCCGCGGACCCAGATCTCCCCGATCTCGCCCGGCGGCAGCGCCTCGCCCCGGTCCCGGGCCACGATCGCCACCTCGGTGTCCGACGCGACCTCGCCCGAACTCGCCAGCGACTGCACGGAGGTCAGGTCGTGCGGTGGCCTGATCCGGCCCCGCTCCAGCTCCGGCTTGGAGACATGGCGCACCATCGGTTCGCCCTGCGGCCGCGCGCCCGACACCAGCAGGGTGCTCTCCGCGAGCCCGTAGCACGGGTAGAAGTTGCTCCGGCGGAACCCGCAGCGCTCGAAGGTCTCCGCGAAACGGTCCAGCACCTTCGGCTGGACCGGCTCGGCCCCGTTCAGCGCCGAGACCCAACTCGACAGGTCCAGACGGTCCTTGACCTCCTCCGACACCCGCTCGACGCACATCTGGTACGCGAAGTTCGGTGCCGGGCTGACGGTGCCCCGGAAGCGGCTGATGGTCTCCAGCCACACCGCCGGATCCCGTACGAACGACACCGGGGCCATCAGGGTGACGGTGTAGCCGGTGTGCAGCGGGCAGATGATGCCGCCGATCAGCCCCATGTCGTGGTACGGCGGGAGCCAACTCACGCTCTGGCTCTCGATGGTGAGGCCGAAGGCGCCCTGTGCGGCGCGGGCGTTGGCGATCAGGTTCCGGTGGGTGACGATCACGCCCTTCGGCGTGGAGGTCGAACCCGAGGTGTACTGCAGGAACGCGGTGTCCGCGCCGGTGAGCGGCGGCGAGCTCCAGTCGTCCTCCCGGCCGTCCAGCACCCGGTCGTCAGCCGGCAGCCAACGTGCCTGCGCAAGCGGAGAGTTGGCGTCGTCGCCGAGCGCCGAAGCGGTGTCCGCCAGGCCCGAGGACTCGTCCGTCAGGACGATCCTCGCACCCGAGTTGAGGGCGATCGCCTGCACCCGGCCGACGTGCTTGGCCGTCCCCGGCGGGTAGGCCGGCACCGGGACGAACCCGCCGTAGAGGCAGCCGAAGAAGTAGGCCACGTACTCCAGTCCGGGCGGGCAGAGCATCAGGACCCGGTCGCCCGGGGTGCCCTCGGTTCGCAGGCTGACGGCCACGGCCCTCGCCCACGCGTCCAGCCGCCTCCAGGTCAGCAGCGACTCCTCCGGCTCCCCGGTGCCCGAGAAGCTCAGGAACCGGTATCCGACCTGGTCAGGCTGGTTCTCGGCGCGGTACCGCAACAGTTCGACAAGTGTTCCGGGCTCTGATTTGGCGCGCGACGACATCGACTCTCCCCCCATGCGCAATGAAATGTTGGTGAATCCGGAAGGTTCGCCGCAGGACCTGGTCCTGGTCCCCCCAAGTTCAGGGTCCAGCGGCGTGCGTTTCTTGACAGCATTACGCGGCCCCGGGACGCGGAGCCGATGAATCAGGGCAGGAAGAATCTCAAGATCCCGAAAGAGCCCTTGCGTACAATCGCCCAGAGAATTTGCCTGGCGGAAACACAAGTAACAGAAAAGAAACCCAGAACCAGTACCATCCGCTGATCGCGGATCGTTTCAACACCCCGTTGGACCGGAATCAGGACGCGGCCAGGCTATGAGCACCAGATGCAAGCTGTCAAGAAATCATGATCAACAGTCAACTTGTGTGACGGGGTGTCAACTAGCTTGGCATAAACCAATGTTATGACGCGAGCAGAACACGTCGAGTGGCCCTGTGTGCGCTCCGCCACATCGGTCGAATCGGGCGGTTCCGAGCCATGCCTTTTGGCTGATTGCCGCTTTTCCGGTGGTGATCCCGGGTGGCTGCCGGCGGGGTTGGAAATGGCCCTGACAAAAACCCGGGGCGTGCGCGAAGTCGCCGGCCGCCCAACGGAACGCGCCGCCCCCCGGACGGATCCGGGGGACGGCGCGGCTGGTCGGGAGGCGGTGGTCAGTCGGTCGGCGGGAAGGTCACGTGCTCGCCGAAGCGGACGAGGAAGCGCCAGGACTCCTTGCGCTTCGAGCTCGTGGGCAGGACGTCGATCCTGATCCCGTGCTCCAGCTCGATCCGCAGATCACCCTCGGGCGCCCGCTCGACCGACAGCACCCGGGGCGCCATCCGGCCGAGGAACTCCCGGAGCACCTCGGCACCGGTGTCGAACTGGAGCCGCTCGTCCTCCCCTTGGGGCGGGACACCCGTGCGGGCCGGCACCAGGTCCTCGGAGCCGAGGAAGACCTTCCCGTGCTGGACGACCCGGAACGGACACTGGGCGTGGACGGCGAACTCACTGCCCGTCGACACCTCCCCGGAGTCGCCCAGCGGGTGCGTGACCGTCCCGCCGAAGTCGACGACACCCATGTCCCCGAACCGGTAGACGTTGACGCACGGTCGGCCGACCAGCCGTTGCACGAGGTCCTCCCCGTCGGTCACTGGCATCCGAACGCCTTCTTCAGCCGGACGAGCACGGCCTGGAAGTCCAGTCCCTCGTGGCTCACCTCGTCGTGCACCCGCTGCCGTTCCTTTCCGGTGAGTTCACGGCCGAGGGCCTTCTCCAGCTCCTTCCGGGCACGGTTGATCTCCTTCTGCTGCTTCTCACGGCTCTTGGTCGTGTTGTAGCCGTCCTGCGTGTCCGCATCACCCTCGCCAGTGTCCCAGTCATCCAGGACCGACGGGTCCAGGGGGACGTTGGTGGCGTTCGAGCCGGCGGCCGCCGAGCCGGAGCTGGAGCGGGACCGGTCGTCCTCCCACTCGTTGATGTTCCGCAGGGTGGTGCTCACCGAGGCGGTGACGGCGACCGCGACCACCACCGCGACGACCACGGCGACGGCGACGGCGATGAAGGGGATGGCCGGCAGCAGGAAGGCGAAGCGCCCGGACGGGTCGGTCCCGTTGAGCGGGTTGCCCTCGGTGTAGCCGTAGGTGCTCCGGGTGCTCCGCACCGCCGGGTCGACGGTGAGGAACTGCGCGGTGGCCGGGTCGTAGTACCGGGCCCGCAGGTAGATCAGGCCGGACTCGGCGTCCGTGTACTGGCCCGAGTACCGCAGCGGTGTGGAGACGGTGCCGCTCTGGCCGGCCGGCGCCCCGTACGGCGTGTAGGCGAAGCTGCCGACGACGGCTCCGGCGGTGTCGGTCAGGGCGCGGGTCGAGCCCAGCTGGTCGTGGAAGTACCACTGGGTGCCCGCGTCGGTGAGCTGCTCCACCGGCTGGTCGTTCGGCCCGTACAGGTAGCTGGTGGTGCCGTCCGACAGCAGGTTCGGGTTGCTCGCGGAGTCCCAGGTGAACGCCGTGGAGGTGGTGCCCACGGTCTTCGAGGCCCGCAGCCCGTTGCCGTCGTACCGGTAGGACGCGGTGACCGCGCCGGAGCCGAACGAGGTGAGCAGGTTCTCCTGGTTGTAGCCGTAGGTGGTCGTCGCGCCCGGGCCGACGGCCTTCGCGCGGTTCCCCTGGGCGTCGTACTGGTAGGTGGTGGCCCCGCCGGGCGGCGCCGCGCAGGTGCCCCCGCCGGGCGGCGTCGCCCCGCTCGCGGTCCAGCAGAGCTGGTTGGCGGCGTCGAAGGCCTGGGCGCTGTCGCCCACCCGGGTCGGGTTGTCCGCGGCGTCGTACTCGAACGCCGTGGTCACCGCTCCGGAGCTCGCGGACTTGAGCTGCTGGAGCGGGGTGTACTGGTAGGTCTGGTTGGTCCCGGGCAGGCCGGTGGGGGTCTCGGAGGCGAGCTGGCCCTCGTTGTCCCGGGTGTAGCCCAGGGCGGACAGGGTGGCGGTGCCCTTGCGCAGGGCGTCGGAGAGCGGCAGCCCGGCGTCGTCGAGGACCGTGGTGGCGGTGGTGCCGTTGGGGAAGACGGTGGAGGTCCAGTGACCGTCCGGGTCGTAGCCGAAGGTGGTGGTGCGGCTGTTCCAGTCCTTCAGCCCGGTCAGCCGGTTGTCCTTGTCGAACGTCCGGGTGACGACCGGCGCGGTGGCACCGGGGTAGGTGAGGGTGGTCAGGTTGTTGTTGCCGTCGTACCCGTAGGAGACGGTGGAGCCGGCGCCGTTGGTCTGCGAGGCGAGCCGGCCGAACGCGTCGTAGACCCGGCGGCTGGTTCCGGTGGCGTCGGTGATCGCGCTCTGGCGGCCGGCCGCGTCGTAGCCGATCGAGGTGACGGGCGGGCTGCCCGGGTCGGTGTAGCCGATCGAGGTCCGGTGACCCGCGGCGTCGTAGGTGTAGCTGGTGGTGCGGCCGGCCGGGTCGGTCAGGGTCTTCTGGCGGCCCGCCGGGTCGTAGGCGGTCGTGGTGGTCCGGCCCGCCGGGTCGGTCCGGCCGGTCTGGCGTCCGACGGCGTCGTAGGCGTAGCCCGTGGTGGCGCCGGCTCCGTCGACGGTGGTGGCCACCGTCGAGTCGGGGTTGAAGGTGGTCCTGAGCGTGCTGCCGTCGGCCCGGTGGACGGCGGTCTGCCGGTTGAGCGCGTCGTAGTCGAAGGTCGTGGTGCGGCCGTTGGCATCGGTGGCGGAGGTGCGCCGGCCGTTGGCGTCGAACGCCTCCGTGCTGGTGTGGCCGAGCGGATCGGTGGCGCCGGTGCGGTTGCCCCAGGCGTTGTAGGTGTAGCGGTGGCAGCCCTTCGCGGGCGGGGTGCAGCCGGGCAGGACGCCGGCCGCGGTCCCGGCGGGGAGGACGGTGCTGGTGAGCAGGCCGCGCTGGACGTCGTAGCCGTAGCGGGTGACGTTCCCCGACGCGTCGGTGGAACTGGTCACATGGCCGGCGGCGTCGTAGCCGTTCGCGGTGGTGTTGCCGCGGGCGTCGACCGCCCGGGTGGCGTCGCCCGGGTGGGCCGCGTCGTCGTAGTAGAAGTTCACCGTCTGGGCCGGCGCCGATCCGTTGACCGGCTCCCGCACCAGGCTGGTGAGCAACTGCGCCCCGGTTCCGGCGGGGTTGGTCCCGCCGCCGGGGACGGCGATGTGACCGGCCTCGTCGTACCCGTAGCCGAGCCGCAGCCCGTCCGCGCCGATGACGGCGGTCAGGTTGTCGTCGGCGTCGTAGGAGCTGACGGTGGTGAAGCCGCGGGCGTCGCTCGCCGAGGTCTGGTTGCCGTGGTCGTCGTAGGTGTGGGTGCGGAGGTTGCCGAGCGGGTCGGCGATGCTGGTGACGCCGAGGCTGACCGGGTCGTAGGTGTAGCTCCAGGTGCCGGCGGCCGTGGTGCCGTAGCCCTTGGTCTCGGACTGGAGGAGGCCGTTCTGGTAGGTGTACAGCGTCTTGTGGCCGGCCGGGTCGGTGACCAGGGTCTGGCCGGCGGCCAGGTTGGCGCCGCTGTCGGGGCCGTAGGTGAAGGTGGTGGCTCCGCCGAGCTGGTCGGTCTGGACCAGGACCCGCTGGGCGGTGTCGTAGGTCATCGAGACGACCGGGGCCGGGGTGGCCGTGGAGCCGAACTGGGTCGGCCAGCGCATCGAGTTGAGCAGGTGGTTGGCGGTGTAGCCGTACTGGAAGTGGTCGTCGTCCTTGACCACCGGGGTGCGGGTGGTGCCGACGCCGAGGACGTCGGTGAGGTTGCCGGCGGCGTCGTAGCCGTAGCTCACCCGGCGGCCGGAGCCGTCGGCGAGGCCGGTGATGTGGTTGCCGGTCCAGGTGAGGGTGTAGCTGCGCCCGCCCGGGTCGGTGATGGTGCTGAGGTGGCCGGCGCCGTCGTAGCCGAGCGTGGTGGCGTAGGGCGGTGCGGCCTTGCTGCCGGCCAGGTCGGTCTCGCTGAGCAGGCGTCCGGTGGCGGTGTCGAAGGTGAAGACCTCCTTCGACTTGCGGGTGAAGGTGTAGTTCGTGCCGTTCTTCGTCAGCGTCGCGTTGAACCGCGGGGCGGACGGCGCGTAGCTGCCGGCGTTGTTGAGGAAGGCGACCTGGGAGCCGTCCTCCTGGCGCACCGTGACCTGGCCGGTGGCCGGGTCGGTGACGGCGCTCAGGTTGTAGGAGTGGGTCCAGCCCCAGCCGAACGGGCCGTCCGAGGCGAGGGTGCCGCCCGGGCCGGCCGGGTCGGCGACGGCGGAGGCGTAGGTGCGGGTGAAGTTGAGCGGCTTGCCGCGGCCCGGGGTGGAGAGGTCGGTGAAGGTCTCACCGAAGTAGCCGGTGCTGGTGTCGACCGGGTCGCCGGCGGTGCGGCGCACGCAGCCGCACTGCACCCAGGAGGGGTTGCTGCCCTTGGGCGCGTCCTGGATGCCGGGCGGCCCGCCGATCGGCTGGCCGGGGGTGCCGCCCATGGGGACGAACGCCACCGCGTCGTAGGCGACGTCGTAGTCGGCGTAGTTGATGTTCCCGGCGCCGGTGACCTCGCTCTTGTTGGTGAGCTGGAGGCTGCCGCCGTTCTGCATCGCGAAGGTGCCGATGGTGACCCATTCCTCGGATCCCCAGTTCTGGTTCACCCGGATCTTCCAGGGGGCCACGCCGCCGCCGGGGTTGACGGTGTAGACGACGTTGGTGGCGGTGGCGGCCGTGGAGGGGAGATGGATCTTGATCTTGTAGTACTGGAGCTTGGGCAGGTTCGGGGTCCAGGTCCCGGTGTTGATCAGGTCCGGGTTGGTGCCGTCCTCGGTGTGGGTGAACAGGACGTGCCCGCCGAAGCCGACGCCGAGCTGATGGGTGTCGATCGCGCCGATCTTGTCACCGGCGGCGTTGGTGCCGTACCCGTAGCTGAAGGTTCCGCCCTGCGACCAGGTGGACGTGGCGCCGCAGCCGACCAGGTTGAGCGGTGGCTGGGTCTGCGCGTCGTCGACGACGATCGGGGCGCCGTACCCGGCGTTGCCGACCTTCGAGGAGTCCAGCGTGCAGGTCGGCGGGTGCGGGTGCGGCATCACCACGGCCGGTTCGGTCGAGCCGGCGCCGACGGTGTACGCGCTGGTCGCGCAGGTGGTGGCGCAGTCGGGGATGAACGTGACGGCCTGGTGCCACCAGCACTGGGAGCTGGCCAGGGTGCAGAACTTGGGGTTCGAGGCCCCGGTGGGATCGCAGTTGTTGTCGGCGCTGCAGAAGGCGGTGACCGCGGGGATCTGGAGCCAGGTCTTGCCGCCGTGGTAGTCGGGCTTGGTGTAGGCGGGCTGGTTGAAGCGCAGGATCGGCTGGCCGATCCAGCCCAAGATCCGTTCCTGGTAGGGCCAGCTGCCGGGGTGCGCGGCGTCCGCGTAGGAGTTCTTGAGGTAGGGCGCGCGGGTCGGCGGGTAGTCCGGGTTGCGCGGGTTGTTGGCCCAGCCGAGGCCCCAGTTGCCCTCGGCGCTGGTGCAGGTGGGGCTCGGCACGCAGCCGGTGGTGTTGCCGAACGCGGCGGTGGGCTGGATGCCGGAGTTGTAGGCCCAGGCGGCCAGGTACCAGTTCTCCAGGTAGCGCGGGTTGCCGCCGTTGACGGTGATGCCGGCGTCGTAGAGCTGGTTCCAGGTCCGCTCCAGGATCTGCAGCCCGGCGGAGACGTTCTCCTGGTAGTCGACGGCGATCTTGGTCTGGCCGTTGACCGAGTAGACGGTGTCGCCCTTGGACATGCCGTTGGTGACCTGGCCGAGGCCGTAGCCGCAGTCGGCCTTGGCGTAGTCCATCTTGGAGATCGAGCCGCCGGCGCCGTAGTAGTCGCCGACCAGCGCGCCGCCGGCGATCCCGGGCAGGGCGTGCCAGGAGGCCTGGCTGAAGTTGCTCTCCTGCGCCACGATCGCCTGGTAGACCGAGCGCGGCACCGAGTCGAAGGTGTCGCTCGCCGGGTGCTTGAGCGGCACCCGGGCGAAGTCGCCGTTCGGCGCGTAGGCGGCCAGGCCCAGGTTGGCGTAGCCGGCCGGGCGGGTGTAGGCGGCGCCGGTCAGCAGGCCCTGCTCGGCCATCTGGATGGCCCAGGACACCTGCGCGGTGCCCGGCTGCATGACCTGCCGGTTCTCGGCCAGCCGGTCCACCGCGCACTTGGGCGCCGCGGCGGCGAGCGCGGCCGGCGGCGCGGGTGCCGGATCCGCGGCGGCGGGGGAGCCCCCGGCGGCGGGCGCGGCCTTCTCCTGAGCGGCGGCCGCGGGCGCGGTGTCGCCGGCTCCGTCCGGAGCCGGCGCGAGGGCCGGCACCGCGCTCGCCACGGACACCGCGGCGGGGGCGGCGGCGTCCCGCTTCAGGAGCCGGTCGCCGTCGGTCGCGACCATCAGCGGGGCCGACACGGCGGTGTCGGGACCGAGGCCCAGCAGGGCGGCGCCGTCCAGCGAGACGTCGGCGGCGCCCAGCGGCAGCTTGCCGGTGGAGGCGTTGCGCAGGCCGGACTTCCCGTCCAGCTTGGTGGCCCCCAGCGCGACGGACTTCCCGCCCCGGCCCTGCATCAGCCGCAGCGCGTCGCTGGGGCCCTCGCCGAGCGGGGAGAGCTTGCCGTTCCGCTCACGCATCAGGGCGGAGGTCGGCCGGCCTTCCTTCCGCACGACGAAGTCGACCCCGCCGCCGGAGGCCGGGCGCAGGTCGTGGGCGAGGCCGTCGAGCTGCGCGATCCGCACCGGCTCGGCGGGGGTCCCGGCCGAGGACGCGGGGAGCCGGACCAGGGAGGCGCCCTGGGCACCCACCGGGCCGTCGGGGGTCGGCACGACCGAGGTCACCTGGCCGGCCACGGTGGTGGACTCCGTGATCCCGCCGGTCGGCAGATCGACCGTCAGGACCTGGGTGAGCCGCTGGTCGCTGCCGGGGTTGACCGTGAAGGTGGCGGTCTGTCCGGTGCCGCAGCCGGGCGAGTGGTACTTGAGCGCCACCCCGGAGGCCACCGGCTTCACCACGCCGCTGGACAGGTCCACGGAGTAGGCGACGGCTCCGTGGTCACGGGCCTCGGCCCGGTTGACGGCGCCGGCGGGCAGCACCGTGACGGCGGCGAACCTGCCGTCGCCGGACACGCACTGGTAGCCGGTCCAGGAGGCGTCGTCGATGCCGGCGGGGCGCAGCAGCGCCGTCTGGCGCCAGCGGTAGCCGCCGGCGCCGGTGGCCACGTCGAGGTGGTAGCCGGAGCTGTCGCCCCAGCCGTTGACCAGGACGTCCTCGGCGGGGCCGAGCGGGCCCTCGGACGCCGCGGCCGGCGGCTGCTGCGGAGGTGCCGCCGCGTGGGCGGGGCCGGTCGCGGACATCACTCCCGCGATCATGGCCAGGCTGAGGACGGCCGTCCCGGGTAATCCCAGGAGCGGCCGGCGGGGTACGGACACGTGGTGCCTCTCGGTGTGTCGGGCGGAGGGAAACGGCCGGCCCGCCGGAGGAGGGCCCGGTGGGCTCTCCGGTCCGACGGGCCGGTCGGGGCTGCGCCGGCCGGCCGGGTGGACGCGACCGCGGGCGGGCGGTCCGGGGGTCAGCGGCGCAGTGCTTCGAGGGGCTCGACGCGTGCCGCCCGCAGCGCGGGGTAACAGCCGGCCACCAGGCCGACGAGACCGCCGATGAGCGGCGCGGGCAGGACGGTGAGGGGTTCGATGACGGCCGTCCACTGCTTGGCGACGGCGATGGCGATCACGGTCAGGACGCCGAGGCTGGTACCGATCAGTCCGCCGAGGGTGCCCAGGGCGGTGGACTCGGCGAGGAACTGGGCGCCGATGTGGCGGGGGCGGGCGCCGAGCGCCCGGCGCAGTCCGATCTCCCCGGTGCGCTCCAGCACGGCGACGAGGGTGGTGTTGGCGATCCCGAGCGCGCCGACGGCGAGGCAGATCGCCGCGAGCAGCAGGAAGAGGCCCGACAGGTCGGTGCTGACCTTGTCCCGCAGCGAACGCGGGTCGGGCGGGGCGACGGCCTTCAGCAGCCGCGGCTGGTCCGGGCGCAGGGCCTGCGGCGCCTGGCCGGCGATCAGCTGGGCGGCCCCGAGGCGGACGCGGATGACGGCCTGCGCGGGCCGGTCGTTCGGCGGGCCGTAGGCGGTCAGCGCGGTGCGGGCGGGGACGATCACGCCGAGCAGGGACTCGGGCAGCCGCTGGGTCTCGGCGATGATGCCGACCACGGTGTAGGCGGTGTCGTCGACGAAGACCGCCGGCTGGTCGTCGACCCGGGTGATGCCCAGCAGCCGGGCCGCGGCGGCGCCGAGGAGACAGACCCGTTCGCCGCGCTCCTGGTGGAAGGAGTTGAACAGCACCCCGCTCCTGAGGGTGGGCTGCATCGCGGCGAGCGCCCCCGGGGTGGCGGCGTACAGGCCGATTCCGCCGCCCTGCCGCCCCGGGGCCGTGGTGGAACCGGCGGGCTTGGTGCCGATGGCGGGGTCGCGCAGCGGGACGGTCCACCAGAGGCCGCCGTCGACGACGCCGTTGAGCCGGGCCAGCCGCGCGTCGGTGTCCGCGGGGAAGCCGGTGCGCGGTTCCTCCCCCGGCACGGGGGCGCTCTTCGGGGCCGCCGTCGGGGTGTCCGTGACGGTGACGGTGGTGGCCTGGAGGAGGTCGAAGGACTTGCCGATCTGGTGGGTGACGGTCGTGGTCAGGGCCAGCACCGCGACGAACACCCCGACGCCGAGGACCGTGCCGAGCATGGTGAGCACGGATCTGGCCGGCCGCTGGATCAGACCGGTGACGGCCTCGCCGACGAGGTCGTGGACGCCCAGGCGGGTGTACCCGGCCCGGCGGGTCCGGCGGGCGCGGACGGCGGAGCGGAGCCGGCGGGCCCGGCTCGGAGGTACCGGGGAAGTCATGAGTCCCGCCCGTCGGTGGTGTCCTGCCGGAGCCGGCCGTCCAGGATGGCGACCCGGCGGGAGGCCCGGGCGGCCACCCCCGGGTCGTGGGTGATGACGATCACCGTGACGCCGTCGGCGTGCAGGTCGTCGATGAGGTCGAGCACCGTGCCGGCGGTGCCGGAGTCGAGGTTGCCGGTGGGTTCGTCGCACAGCAGCAGGTCCGGGGCGTTGACCAGGGCCCGGGCCACGGCGACGCGCTGGCGCTCCCCGCCGGAGAGGGTGGTGGGCACGGCGTCCAGGCGGTGGGCGAGCCCGACCCGGCGCAGCACGGCCTCGGCGGCGGCCCGGCGCTCGCGGCGCTCCCGGCGGGTGTGGGTGACGTAGAGCCGCGCGAGGGCGACGTTCTCCACGGTGGTGCGGTGCGGGACGAGGTGGAAGGCCTGGAAGACGAAGCCGATCCGCCGTCCGCGCAGGGCGGTGCGCCCGGCCTCGTCCAGTTCCCCGACGTCCGCCCCGCGGAAGCGGTAGCTGCCCGAGGTGGGGCGGTCCAGCAGGCCCAGGAGGTTGAGCAGGGTCGACTTCCCGGAGCCGGACGGGCCGGTGACGGCCAGGTACTCGCCCTGCCGGACGGTCAGGTCGGTCGGGTGCAGGGCGTCGACCGGCGGGGGGCCCGGGAAGGACCGGGCCAGCCGGACCAGCTCGATCACCGGTTCCGCCGGGGCCGGCGGCGCGGCGGCGGGGTGGACGGCGGCGGTGGTCACTCGCCGATCACCACCCGGTCGCCCGGCGCCAGGTGCCCGCCGTCGGCGGCCGTCACCTGGACCAGCCCGTCGGCGGACGGCCCGGTGGTGACGTTCACCAGGCGCCGGGTGCCGTCCGGCGCCATCGTGGTGACATGGGTGCGGGTGTCCGCTCCGGCGAGGACCGCCGCCTCGGGCACCGCCAGGACGGCCTCGGAGGTCGTCGCCGAGGTGATGGTGATCCGGACCTCCTGGCCCGCCCAGGCCTTGTCCCACGGCTCGGCCGGACTGATCGCCAGCGGCACGTAGGCCGCGCCTCCGTTGACCGCCTGCGGCGGGGGCCCGGTGGGCTCGCCGCCCTTGCCCGGCTGCGCCGGCCGCGCGTCACCGGGCGCGACCAGGCTCCCGACCGAGGCCACGGTGGCCTTCGCCTCCCGGCCCTGGGTCTCGGAGAGCACCTGCGCCGCCATCCCGGCCTTGACGAGGCCGGCGCGCGCCGGGTCCAGCATGCCGACCAGCTGCGTCTCCCCCCGCACCAGGGTGACCACCGGGCCCTTGACCGCGTCGCCGACCTCCAGCGGCAGGGCGGCCACCCGGGTGGGCCGGGAGGGCAGGTAGACGCACTCCGAGGCGGGCAGCATCGGCCCGTCCACGCTCTCCGCCTGCCGCAGCGCCTCCTCGGCCTGGGCGACCCGCCGGCGGAGCTCCGCGAGGTCCGGGGCGGGCGCCGCGCCGGCTCCCGGGGTGGTGCCCCTCCCCGGATCGGCCGTCCTGCCCGGATCGGCCGTCTTCCCGGGGTCGGCCCCGCCGCCCGCGGCGGCGCCCGGGGACGGGGCGGAGGCCGTCGTGGCCGGGGGCGCCGACGACCGCTGGGCCTCCTTCAACGCGGCCCGGGCCTGGTCCGCCTCCTGCCGGGCCGCCTTCACCGCGGCCGCGGTGGTCGCTCCGGTGACGGGGACCTGGTAGCCCATGGCCGTGTACAGCGCCGTGAGGGCCCGCTTGGTCCCCGGCCCGAACGTCCCGGGCGTGTCGGCTCCGACGTCGTGGCCCAGCTTGCCGAGCGCGGTCTGCAACTGCTCGACGTCGGCGCCGGACTCACCGGGCGTCAGATCGCGGTAGAACGGCAGCGGGCCCTCCAGGGCGAACACCGGGCGTCCCGAGTACTCCACCAGCGGGACACCGGGCTGGACCTCGTCGCCGGGCCCGGCCAGCAGCCGGGTGACGACCGCGCTCGCCCCGCCCGGGTTGCCGGCCGTGGCGGCGACCGAGGTGGGGGTCACCGAGGTCTTCTTCCCCTCCGAGAAGGTGCCGCGCAGGACCACGGTGCTGCGCAGCACCTGCGAGGTGACCGGGGCGGTCACGGTGCTGGCCCGCGGCGGCCCGGCGTCGGCCGCCGCCTGCGCGGGGGACTGGACGAAGGACGAGCCGGCCACCGCGCCGACCGACACCAGCGCGGCGCCCAGCGCGGTGGCCATGATGGCCCGCCTGCGTCGTACCAGCCGTCGCCCGGACGCCTGCGGCGGCTCGGACGGCTCTCCGGCTTGCTCCATGACGTTCACTTCGCTCGTTCCTGTCCCTGGTCGGCCACGGATGCGCGAGATGAGAGGTGCGGACGGAGGGCCGGCGGCCGGCCCCGGGTCCGTCAGGCCCGGCCGGTCACCGGGCGGCGGCGGCCTTCACGGCCGCCTCGATCCGGTCGCGGATCTCGGTGAGGGCGAGTTGGTTCTTCTCGATGAGCTCCCGCTGGATCCGGCTCTCGGTCTCGAACCAGACGCCGACCAGGTTCACCGACTCCTTGCAGTCGACGTCCGCGAGGGCGAGCGTGATCTCGGCCGAGCCCACCGCGCCGGAGCTGTTCCTGGGCGCGAGCCTGAAGGCGTTCTCGGGGAGGTCGACGGTGTAGCCCTTCCCCGCCATGCAGGACGACCACTGGGCCAGCGCCGCCTGCACCTCGGGGGCGGCCTTGGAGGTGTCGAAGCTCTCGTTGTCGAGCCGGCCCGACAGGCCGGTGTCCAGGATCCCGCCGACCTTGTTGCGCGCCTCCCGACGGCAGCCCTCCCGGGGGATGGGGATGCCGTTGAAGGTCGGCGGGGCCTCGGGCGCGTCCGGCTTCAGCTCCACGCGGCCGCTGAACACCGCGACCTGTGCGGCGCTCATCTTCGGCGCGGGCGGCGGGGTGTAGGACTCGGTGCCCAGGCCGTAGCCGAGCTTGGCCGCCGACTCGCGGTCGGTGAGGCCGTACCGGCGGACCATGTTGGTGTCGTCGTAGATGCTCGCGGGGTTCGCGTCGGGCGCCGGCGGATCGTAGGAGAGTCCGAAGCGGGCCATGCAGTCGCGGGTGAGCAGGCCGACCGCCCGGTCGATGGTCACGCGCTGCGGGTAGTTCTCCATGTAGGCCGCCATCGGGAGTGCCAGGCCCTTGGTCAGACCGCTCTGCGCGACGGCCGGCGGCGCCCCCGCGCCCTGGTCGTCCTTCGGTCCGGACGGGGCCGAGTCGGAGCAGGCGCCGACACCCAGGAGGGCACCGCCCGCGAGCAACGCCGCCGCGACCCTTCCGGCGGGAGTCCGTAGGCGTGGGCGGAGCGGTTCACCGGTCATGGGATCGCTTTCTCGCGGAGGTGGGTGTCGGTCGCCGTGCGGGGGCTGCGATGGTTGCGATGACGTGCCGGTCCGGTTCGCCCGGCCCCTGGAACGGGCCGGGCGAACCGTTCAGGAGGCCCGGGGGCCGACCGATCAGGCCCAGGCCTGCGAGGCGTTGTTGTTCTTGAGCGTCGAGTCGAGGTTGACGCCGTTGTTGCAGCCGTAGTCGCCCGAGATGTACTGGGCGTGGCCGCCGTAGTTGGAGTTGTAGTAGACGCGGTAGTTCGCGTTCGACGAGCAGGCGAGCACGGAGGCCGCGTTGTTCTTCACGCCCTGCCCGTTGCCGGCGGCGCCGGAGAAGATGTAGTGGATGTTGATCCCCGCCCCGGAGTAGTCGGGGACGTTGCCGAGGAACTTCGCACGCGCGCTGTTGGTGTAGCCGTTCGCGTCGACCGAGTTGTAGTGGACGTACAGCACGTTCGTGCCGTCGGTGCAGTCGGGGCTCGTGTTGACCATGCAGTTGTCCGACACGAAGTAGTCCGTGGCACTGGCCTCGCCCGCGACGACCAGCGAGCCGGCCAGCGTGGCGGTGAGGGTGGCGGCGACCACCGCTCCGCGCGCGACGAAATTCGACTTGATCCTCATGGTATTCCCTTTCGCGGTGTCTTCGGGAATTCCCCCGCGCCCGGGAATCCGGGCACGGCGGAATTCTCATTCAGCACTTGCTCGGGAGCATCTCTCGATGGATCGGGGGGGTGCACGTCCTGCCGCCGGCCCTGAATCATTGCCGCCGCGGAGGCGAGGGCCTCTCCGCGCGGAACACCCACCCCCTGCTGCTCGCCTGCCCCAGGCGAACATGACCACATCACATCATCATGAGGCCGAGTCAAATCGGGCATACGTTATATAATTTGATAACGCTTTGATAACGCTTGATCTTTGTGTCGGACTTGTTTGTATGGAAATTTGATCACTATTTCCCGACATGTCCGAACCATGTCAAGGTTCGTCGGCGACGGTCCCGGCTGCTCCGCCCCCGGGGATTTCCCCCGGTCCGTCAGGTGGGGCGCGATGGTTGCCGGACGAAGGGGAGGAACAGGTCGGCGGCCGCCTCGGCGTGGATCGTGAACTGTTCGCGTGCCCGCGCCGGGCCGCCGGCCTCGATCGCCGGGGCGAGGGCGCGGTGCCGTCGGTCGGGCGTGTGCGGGACCCCGTGCCGCCGGGGTGGTGGGCGAGCAGCCGGGCCGGCTCGTGCCGGATCCCCTGTCCGGCCTCCAGCGGACGCCGGGAGCCGGAGAGTTCGGCGATGAACAGATGGAGTCCGGCGTCCGCCGTGCGGTCTGCCTCCGCGTCGGCGGCCGCGGCGTTGGCGGCGGCCTCGAGTTCGGGCATCCCGGCCAGTCCGGCCTCGGAGGCCCGGCGGGCGGTCGGGGTGTCGAGTGCTGTGGTCGGCGCCCCACCGCGCGTGCGGGATGCGGCCCTTCACGGGGAGGCGGGCAGCGGGACACGGCGGGCGCCGTCCAGTTCCGGCAGCGCCAGCAGGATCGGCAGGTCGAGCTGGGTGACCTCGCGGAGCTGGACGTCGGTGCCGTAGACGCGGCCGCCGCGGGCGCGGACGGCCCAGCCCGAGCCGACGAGTCTGGGCGGGCGGATCTGGGGTCTGGGCCGGTCGTCGTCGGTGGCCACCGCGGCGGCCCGGATGAACCACTGGCCGTCGGGGACGTCGAGGCGGAACGGCCGGGCCTCGTCCAGGATGTCGCAGGACTGCGGGTAGCCCTCGACGATCGGGGTGTTGAAGGCGCCCACGTAGACCCGGACCCGGCCGACGTCGGAGGGGAAGAAGAGCTGGCCGGTGACGGTGGACAGGCCGCGGGCGGGCCGGCCGGCCGGCGGGGTGAGCGCCGGGAGGTCGTCGCCCTGGGCGAGTAAGCGGTAGCGGGTCGGCGGGACGCCGACGCTGCGGGTGAAGCGGCTGGTGAAGGTGCCCAGGCTGTTGTAGCCCACCCGGTAGGAGATGTCGGTGACGCTGGCCGGGGTCTCCAGGAGGTGCCGCTTGGCCATGTAGAGCCGGATCGCGGTGAGGAACCGGCCCGGTGACGTGCCGGTCAGCTGATTGAATATCCGGGTGTAGTGGAATTTGCTGTAGGAGGCTGTCCTGGCCAGTTGCTCAAGGGAAAGCGGATCCGCGTAGTTCTGCCACATGGTGTCTATACTGCGCTCTATCGCCGCCGCAATAGGCATCCGGAAATCCCCCACCTGTGTCGTTGGTATCGGTGATCTAGCCGGGTCTGCACGGGGTCTGCGGGCCAACGCCCGCCCCGCCCGGTGCTGCCCGGTCCGTGCGGGGGGACGCCGCGTGGGATCAACGACTCGGTGGCTCCCTCATCTGCTGCGATGCTCCCGCTTCTGATCGGAACCGGCCGGGCGGCGCCTCGGCCGGGTTTGGCGCAGACACATCGTTTTGCTGTCGGGTGACTTTCGCACCTTCTGGATTGCGGTGTGGGCGGAGGATCTAAAGTCGGCTGCCGATGGCGGCGACCTATACGTCCACGAATGTCCGGTGTCGGATACCGGGGGGCACGTCCGGAGAAGCGCGTACGGGCCGGTGTCCGGAAAATGAAACGCGGGATCGGATTGAGCGTGCTTCGGCAGGGAAGGGAATGTCCACATGACCGCAATGCAGGACGTCTGCGTCGACCTGGCGACGGAAGGGGCCGAACTTGCCCGGCTGGTGGCGGACCTGTCACCCGGCCAGTGGTCCGCGCCGACCCCGGCTGCGGGCTGGACGGTCCGGCACCAGGTGGCGCACCTGGCGCTGGTCGGCCACCTGGTCGACCTCGGGGTGCGCGACCCGGCCGCCTTCGAGGCCGAGACCG
Organism: Kitasatospora sp. NPDC097605; assembly: GCF_040302725.1. Taxonomy (NCBI): domain Bacteria; kingdom Bacillati; phylum Actinomycetota; class Actinomycetes; order Kitasatosporales; family Streptomycetaceae; genus Kitasatospora; species Kitasatospora sp. NPDC097605. The sequence goes on from NZ_JBEOSF010000044.1 coordinate 33,560, forward strand.
CGCCGGTCCGGGAGGACTTCGAGACCGGTATGGCGGCCCGGCTCGCCGAAGGCCTCGCCGAGCCCGTCCCCGACCTGCTGCGCCGCTGGGCCCGGTGCCGGGCCGCCGCCGAGCAGGCGCTCGCCGCCACGCCCCGGCGGGAGCCGGTGCCCTGGCTGGCCGGGCCGCTGCCGGCGAGCGTGCTCGCCGCGGTGGCGCTGATGGAGCTGTTCGCGCACGGCCAGGACGTCCACGAGGCCCTCGGCGTCCCGTACGTCTTCACCGACCGGATCGGCCACATCGCCTTCCTGGGCACCAGGACCCGGGACCTGGCGTACCGGGCCCGCGGTCTGGAGCCGCCCGCCGAGCCGTTCCGGTTCGAGCTGACCGCCCCGTCCGGCGTCTCCTGGGCGTTCGGCCCCGAGGACGCCGGGCAGCGGATCCACGGCCCGGCCGCCGACTTCTGCCTGCTCGTCACCCGGCGCAGGCATCGCGACGACCTCGCGCTGACGGCCGTCGGCGCGGCGGCCGACCACTGGCTGGGCATCGCCCAGACCTACCCGGGCCGGCCCGGCCCGGACCGCGGTCGCATTGGGCAATATCGCGTATAGATCGGCCACTCGGGCGGCTGGTTTCCTCGCTCTCGGGCCGCTTCGGCCCGCCCGCGACGAGGAAACCCTGGAGGTGCCGTGCCAGAACAACGGACGAGTCGGTGGGTGCTGGCCGGACGGGCCTGCACCACCGCGTCGATCATCACCGCCCACCTGGCCGCCGCGCTGCCGCAGTTGGCGACCCGCGGCGGCCGGGCCCGGCTGGCGGACCGGGCGCCGCGGCTGCTGACCGCGCTGGGCCCGTTCTTCGTCAAGGCCGGCCAACTGGTCAGCACCCGCCGTGACCTGCTCCCCGAGCACTGGTGCGACGCGCTCGCCGAGCTGGCCGACGAGGTCCGCCCGCCGCGCCGCGCCGAGGTGGCCCGCACCCTCGCCGAGGCCGGACTCACCGACGCCTTCGCCGAGTTCACGTGGGAGCCGGTGGCCTGCGGCAGCATCGCCAGCGTCCACCGCGCCCGGCTCGCCGACGGCACCGAGGTCGCCGTCAAGGTGCAGCGGCACGGCATCCGACGGGTGCTGGAGGCCGACCTGCGGCTGGCCCTGCTCGGCGCCCGCGCCGGGCGGGTGCTGCCGGGCATGCGGGACCTGCCCGCCGAGGAGATGATCGGCCAGCTCGGCGGCGCGGTCCTGCACCAGCTCGACTTCACCGCCGAGCGCGACGCCCTGCTCCTGCTGCGCGCCAACCTGGGCGCCCACACCGACCTGCGGATCCCGGCGCCGGTCGAGGACCTGTCCGGGCCGCGGGTGCTCACCATGGAGTTCATCCCCGGCATCGGCCGCTTCCGGCCGCTGGGGATGACCATGGAGCGCCGTCAGGAGGTGGTCCGCGACGTGCTCCGGGCCGTCTACCGGATGCTCTTCGTCGACGGCCTGGTCCACTGCGACCTGCACCCCGGCAACCTCTGCCTGGACGGCGAGGGCCGGGTGGTGGTCCTCGACGCCGGGTTCGTGGTGCGCCTGCCCGACGCCGTCCGGCGCTCGTTCGCCGGCTTCTTCCTCAACATGGCGCAGGGCAACGGCCCGAAGTGCGCCGACATCGTGCTGGACAGCGCCGCGCGGCTGCCCGGGGACCTCGACCGCGAGGGCTTCCGGACCGCCGTGACGGACCTGGTGGACGAGGTCGCGGGGGCGCTGTCCAAGGACTTCGAGCTCGCCGCGTTCGCGCCCCGGCTGTTCAAGCTGCAGCGGGACTTCGGGGTGTTCGCCGCGGCCGAGTTCGCCTTCCCGCTGCTGTCGCTGCTGGTGCTGGAGGGGATGATCAAGGAGTTCGACTCCGAGGTCGACTTCCAGGCCGAGGCCGTCCCCGTGCTGATGGCCTCCTTCGCCAAGGACGTCCAGGTGGACGCCGCCCGCCGTCCGCCCACGCCGCCCACCGCCGACGCGCCCGTGGTCACCCCGTGACCGCCGCCGGACGAGCCGGCGGACGGGCCGGCGGAGGGTCCGCCGGGCTGGTCGCGGTGACCGGGGGAACCGGCTTCCTCGGCTCGCACACCGTCGCCGCCCTGGTGGCCGCCGGGGCCCGGGTGCGGTTGCTGGTCCGCGACCCGGCGCGCGTGGCGCCCGCGCTCGGCCCGCTCGGCCTGGATCCGGACGCCGTGCGGACCGTCGTCGGCGACGTCACCGACGCGGCCGCGGCGGCCCGGCTGTGCGAGGGCGCCGACGCGGTGGTGCACCTCGGGTCGGTGTACTCCTTCGACCGCAGACGCCGCGGCGACATCGCCCGCACCAATGTGCTGGGCACCGAGACGGTCCTGCGGGCCGCGGTGCGCTCCGGCGCCGGCGCGGTGGTGCACGTGTCGACCGTCGGCGCGCTGATCCCCAGCGCCGACCCGGAGCTGCACGCCGACAGCGCCGTGGGCCGGCCGGCGGAGCCCTACCTGGCCAGCAAGGCGGCCTGCGAACGGGTCGCCCGGCGGCTCCGGGAGGAGGGCGCCCCGGTCCGGATCGCCTACCCGCCCGCCCTGCTCGGGCCGCACGACCCGGGGCCCGGCGACCAGACCGGCCGGCTGCGCGACGCGCTGCGCGGTCTGATGCCGCTCTGGCCCACCGGCGGCTTCCCGCTCGGCGACGTCCGGGACACCGCCGCCGTCCTGGCCGGCCTCGCCACCACGCCGGCGACGGACGCCCCGGCCCGGGTCTTCACCCCCAACCGCTACCTCACCACCGCCGACTACCTGGCGGCCCTGCGGACGGCCACCGGCCGCGCCCTGCCCGCCGCCCGGCTGCCCGGCCGGGCGATGCTCCCGGCGGCCCGGCTCGCCGACGCCGTGCAGCGCTGGTGGCCCTGGCACCTCCCGGCCGAGTACGGCGCGGCCTACACCTGCGTCCACGCGGTGCCGGTCGCGGCGGCCGCCACGGTCGGCGCTCCCGATTCCCGGCCGGTCGAGGAGACGATGGCCGACACCGTCCACTGGCTGTACCGGACGGGTCGGCTGACGCGGCGCCAGGCGGGCGCCGCGGGCGAACGGACCCCATCATGACGGCGCCGCCGCCCGGCGGCCCGGAACCCGAGGAGACGACCGTGACAGCGGAGCGGACCCAGCACGATCCGGCGGAGCAGTACCTGGTCTACCGGCGCAGCCGGGAGGCGATCACCGCCCTGGTGGCCGGCCTGCCGGACCCGGCCGCCGTCGGCGTGCCCGCGTGTCCGGACTGGAGCGTGCGGGACCTGATCGGGCACCTGGTGCACATCTGCGAGTCGTTCGTCGCCCTGGAGGACAACCAGATCGACCTGGGCCCGCTGGCGGACGTCCCGGTGGCCGGGCTGCTCGACCGCTGGAGCGGGCTGGACGGCGAGCTGCCCGCGGCCCTGGACCGCAGCCCGGAGCTGCGCCGGCGGATCCTGCTGCTCGACGTGTTCTCGCACGAAGTCGACCTGCGGCTGGGGCTGGACGCGTCCGCCGAGCCGGCCGCCCACCCCGCGTTCGACGGCGCGCTGGACCTGACCACCATGGGCTTCGGCCTGGCGGTGCACGGCGGCGGGCTGCCGGCGCTGCGGATCGAGACCCCCGGGCGGAGCTGGGTGGTGGGGGAGGGCGAGCCGGCCGGGACGGTGCGCGGCGCGGCGGTGGACGTGTTCCGCTCGCTGTCCGGCCGGCGCACCCGGGCGCAGATCGAAGGTCTGGAGTGGTCCGGGGAGCCGGCCGGGCGGTGGGCGGAGGCGTTCGCCTGGGGCCCGTTCGCGCCGCCCGCGGCCGAGGTGGAGCCGCTCGTCGGCCGCTGAGCGCGCGGTACGGACACGGCGAACGGGCGGGACCGCTGAGCAGCGGTCCCGCCCGTTCGCCGTGCGGAGGCCCCTCACGCCCCGGTCAGGGCGGGCAGCCGCACCGGGGCGGCGCCGGGGGCCTGACCCGGCAGCCGCAGCGAGTCGAGCTCCGGCAGGGCCAGCAGGATCGGCAGGTCCAGCGGGGTGAGCCGGCGGGCCGCCAGCCGCACGGGCGCGTTCTCGTGGCCGTGGCGCACGCAGAGCTCCGGGCCCGAGGCGACCAGCAGCGGCCGCCGCTCCCAGGGCGGGGCCGGGAAGTCGCTCGCGGCGACCACGGCCGCCCGGACGAACCAGATGCCCTCGGGCACGCGCAGCGTGAACGGGCCCGGCCCGTCCAGGATCTGGCAGGCGACCGGGCTGCCCTGCACGATGGGTTCGCGGAACGCGCCGATGTAGATCCGCACCGGCTGTCCGGTGTCCGGTGACTGGATGGTGCCGTGCACCGCGCAGGTGCGGCGGACGCCGTCGGGGTGCGCCGCCGGGCCGGTCCCGGGTTGCCCGCCCCGTTCGGGCAGGCCGGCTCTGGCCAGCGCCCGGTAGCGCGCGGGCGAGAGGCTGACGCTGCGGGTGAAGCGGCTGGTGAAGGTGCCGAGGCTGTTGTAGCCGACGCGGTAGGAGATCTCGGTGACGCTGAGGTCGGTTTCCAGCAGCATGGTCTTCGCCTGGTGCAGCCGGACGGCGGAGAGGAATCGTCCGGGGGAGGTGCCGGTGAGGGTGCGGAAGACCCGCGAGAAATAGAATTTGCTGAGGATCGCCGTGTTCGCGATCTCGTCGAGCGAGAGTGGTTCCTCGTACCGGTCCCACATCGTCGCTATCGCGCGTTCAACAGCGATCTGCATGTCTTCTCTCCAACCTCGTCCGATGAATTGGTGGCGTTCTCGAGGGGCGTCTGGCCATCGATCGCACGGCGTTTTTCGGTGCGCGGAGAAAGTGCTGAACGGGGAAAGGGGGCGGGCGCGGGATTCAGCCGCCGGACAGGAGGTGCCGGACGCGTCGCCGGGCCGCCAGCAGAGCGGCCCAGGAAGCGGCGGCGAGAATCTCCCGGCCGCCCGCGCCGGCCGTCCGGGCGGCGGTCACGACCCGCTCGTCGACCCGGTAGGAGGCCAGCGCGGTGAGCAGCGCGAGTTCGCCCACCGGGCGTTCAGCCGGCGGCAGTTCGCCCAGGGGGCGGTCCAGCCAGGCCCGGCCGAGGCCGGGGTCGGCGCCGTCCCAGCCGGCCACTTCGGCGGCCACCACCTCCCGGACCGGCCCGGGCACCAGCGCCTCGCCGACCCGGTCGACGGCCGCCGCCGCCCGGGCCAGCGCGTCGGCGATCCGCGGATCGTCCGCCGCCCAGTCCAGGTCCGCCGGCAGCGGCGCCGGCGGCAGCAGCGACAGCGAGGTGCCCGGCGCGGCCGCGCTCCGGACGGACCCGCGCATCAGGCCGACCAGCACCTTGAGCACCGGGCCGAGCGCCTGGCCCGGGGCGTTCGGCGGCAGCGGTTGCGGGCCCAGGAAGATGTTGACCACCCGGTTGAGGTACTGCAGGCAGAGCGCCGTGCCGGCCAGCTCCGGGAGCAGCTCGGGCGGGAACGGCGGCTCGCCCCCGACGGCCGTCCACGCCGCCAGGTCCTCGGCCGCCGGCTCCCCGGCGGCCGGGCCCCCGTCCGCCGCCCGCCCGGCCCGGCCGGCCCGGCGGCGCGGGACCGGCCGGAGGGAGAGCGAGTCGAGCATGGTGCCGTGCACGGTGGTGCAGAACGGGCACCGGTTGCCCGCCGAGACGGCCGCCGCCACCGCCTCCTTGGCCGTCCGCGAGGCGCGCCCCTCGGCCAGCATCGTCTCGCGCAGCGTCAGCCAGCAGGCGGAGAGCAGCTCCGGCACCGGGGCGTGCAGCGCCACCGGCGGCGCCAGCACCCCGAAGTCCCGTTCCAGCTCCCGGTAGACCCGCGCCGTGTCGCCGGCGGCCTCGCCGAACGGCACGGTCGGGACGTACCGGACCTGGAGCAGGGACAGCCCCCGGAGCGGCGCCTGGACGAGCCGCCGCCCGGCGCTCACGACTCCGCTCCGGACCCTGCCCCCGGAACGCTGCGGTGCGTCAGTCCCTCGTCTCCCGCCGGCATCCGCGGGTCCTCCCCTCGGCTCCTCGACGTCTCCGTCGACGCTTCACCCGATCGTGGCATTCGGAACGGGCAGCTCCTTCTTCTTCCTTGCGGTGTACCCAGGTCCGGCGTCCGTACCCCGCCGGCTAGGGGACCGGGAAGAACGCCCGGACGAAGCGCTCGAACAGCGCGTCGCCGATGGTCCAGCGCATCCGCGGCAGCAGCCGGGAGGGCACCCCGATCCGGTACCGGATCCGCGGGTTGTCGCTGGTGACGGCCTTTTCGATGACCCGGGCCACGGTCTCGGCGCGCACCGCCATCCGGCCCCGGCCGCGCGGGCGCTCGGTCTCCCGGTAGGCGCCGTGCCAGTCGACGAAGTACCGCCAGAAGTCGTCGTACAGGCCGCCGCGCTCCTGCCCGGACATCCCGAGGTCGGCGACCGACATCGGCACGAACCCGCCGAGCACCGGCGACGGTTCGATCAGCACCACCTTGATGCCGTCCCTGGCCACCTCCAGGCGCAGCGAGTCGCCGACGGCCTCCAGCGCGTGCTTGGTGGCCTGGTAGTAGCCGCGGCCGGGGGTGGCGAACTGGCCGAAGATGGACGACATCATGACCACCCGGCCGCCGCCCTGCGCCCGCATCCCGGGCAGCACCAGCTGGGTCAGCCGGCACAGCCCGAAGAGGTTGGTCTCGAACTGCCGGCGCACCTCGTCGAGCGGGGTCTCCCCGATGGTGCCGTTGAGGCTGTACGCCGCGTTGTTGATCAGGGTGCCGACCGCGCCGTGCTCGGCGCCGATCGTCTTCACCGCGGCCGTCATCGACTCCTCGTCGTTGACGTCCAGCCGCAGCACCCGGATCCCCTCGGCGGCGAGGTCGGCCAGCGCCTCGGGCCGCCGCGCGGTGGCGTACACCGGCAGGCCGGCCCGGTGCAGCCGCAGCGCGGCGGCCCGTCCGGTGCCGGAGGACAGGCCGGTGCTGGAGGACGCGCCGGTCAGCAGGACGGCGCGCGAGCGGCCGCTCACCTGCCTTCCGCCAGGCGCTCCGCGGAGACGGTGGCGTCCTCCGGCTGCGCGGCGATCCGGCTGCGGGCCACCGAGTTGCCCAGGCCCAGGCCGTCCACCAGGCGGTTGATGAAGGCGAACAGGGAGGCGGTGAACACCGCCTCCAGCATCTCCGCGTTGTTCCAGCCGGCGGCCTCGGTCGCGGCCCAGTCCTCGTCGGTGATCCGGAAGGCGCCGGTGCCGACCTTGGTGACCAGCCGCATCAGCGCCTTGGTGCGCTCGTCGACCGGAAGCTCCTCCACCGAGGGGGCGTTCTCGATCGCGTCGGTCAGCTCCTGGGGGCCGCCGAACTGGGCCAGGAACCAGTTGTGGGTGCCGACGCAGTACGGGCAGCCGTTGACCTTGGAGCTCCAGGCGGAGATCATCTCGCGGGTCGCGCGCGGCAGCACCCCGTCGTTGAAGACCCCGCCGTAGCCGGCGATCACGACCTCCAGCAGGTCGGGGCGGCTGGAGACCAGCCGGAACATGTCCGGGACGAAGGGGATGCCCATCCGCGACTTGATCGCGTCGTACAGCTCCTTCGTCCGGCCCTCGGCCTCGGCCTCCTCCACCAGCGGGACGCGAACCGTGCTCAGCACATTCGGATCGGTCATGGGTACTCGCCCTCCCTTTCGACGGTGCGGTCGCCCGCGGGCCTTTCCGAATACCGGGGGAATGCGCGGAATTCCCGCCCGGCGGGCAACGGCGTGGTTTTCCCCATGGTGGCAGGAATGCGGCGGCGTTCTCGTCTCTCAGATTGCCCTGGATGGGCCGGCCCCGGACGCGCCGACGGCCGCCCCGGTGCGCGGGGCGGCCGTCGGGCCGCGGGGAGGCGGCGGGGGGAGCGGGCGGGTCAGCCGGCGCGCAGCCAGTCCGCCAGCCGCTCGCCGATCATGATCGAGGTGAGGTTGGTGTTGCAGTTGACGATGCTCGGCATGACGGAGGCGTCGGCCACGTACAGGCCCTCCACGCCGTGCACCCGCAGCCGCTCGTCCACCACCGCGCCCTCGTCGTCGGCGGTGCCCATCCGGGCCGTGCCGACCGGGTGGTAGCCGCTGTCCAGGCTGGTCCTGACGTACTGCTCGACCATCGCGTCCTTCTCGACCAGCCGGTCGCTCAGCACGATGAAGCCGTCGCCCTGCGAGGCGATCCCGGGGTGGTTGGCCAGCTCCCAGCAGGTGCGGACGCCCTCGACCATCTTCTCCAGGTCCCGCTCGGTGGAGAGGAAGTCCAGCTGGATGTCGGGCCCGGCGGCCGGGTCGGCGGAGGCCAGCCGCAGCCGGCCCACCGACTCCGGCTGCTGGTCCACCACCATCACACCGAAGATCATCGGCGCGCCGGCCAGCATCTGGAGCTCGGGGAAGAGCGTCAGGTCGAAGTGGTTGACCATGTAGTACTGCATGTCGTTGAAGGCGGTGGAGCCCTTGGCGGTGGTGCGCACCATCGACTGCAGGAACGGCACGCCGGAGTCCACCACGCCGCCCTTGGGCCGCAGGAAGACGCCGGTGCGCGGGTGGTCCATCAGGTGGGCGCCGACGCCGGGGCGGTCGAGCCGCACGCCGATGCCGAGCCGGGCCAGGTCGTCCGCCGGGCCGATGCCCGAACGCATCAGCAGCGTGGGGGAGTTGACGGCGCCGGCGGACAGCACCACGGTGCGCGCCCGGAGCTCCTCCGGCACCCGGCCGTCGGTCGAGGCCAGCACGCCGGTGGCGCGGTCGCCGTCGAACAGCACCTCGTGCACCAGGGTGGCGCCGAGCACGGTCAGGTTGGGGCGGGAGCGGACGCCGGGGGTGAGGTACGCCATCGCGGTGGAGACCCGGAAGCGCGGGTCGCGGCGGGTGGACGGGATCGGGCCGATGCCCGTCGCCTCGGGGTGGTTGTGGTCGGCGACCTCGGGGAAGCCGGCCGCCAGGCTCGCCTCGGTGAAGGCGGCCTGCAGCGGCGTCATCTCCTCGGGCCGGAAGCGGCGGACCGGCACCGGGCCGCCCTTGCCGTGGTACCGGTCCTCGAAGTCCAGGTCGTCCTCCAGCCGCCGGTAGTACGGCAGGACCTGGTCGTAGGACCACGCCGGGTTCTGCGCGGCCCAGTGGTCGAAGTTCTCCGGGACGCCGCGCAGCGCGATGGTCGCGCCGACCGCGGACGAGCCGCCGGTGATCCTGCCGCGCGGGAAGATGATCCGCCGCCCGTCCATGATCTCCGCGCGGAAGCGCCAGTCGTGCGAGCTGAGCGACATCGCGTTGCCGTCGGTGATGTCGTGCGGAATGCCGGCCGGGTCGGGATAGTCCGGGCCGGCCTCGACGAGGAGCACGGAACGGCCCGGGTCCTCGCTCAACCGGGCCGCGAGCGCCGCTCCGGCGGAGCCGGACCCGACGACTATCACGTCATACGTGTGCACCATGGATTGAACCTCGCCAGACGGGGGATTCGAAGGGGCCGATCTCACCCGAGTTTTCCAGCGGTTGTGCGCGCGGACTTCTCCGAGACTGCTCAGCCGGCCGGACCGGGAATTCCGTACTGCCCGTCCGGTTCGCCGACCGAACCCCGGCAACGTCAGAGAAGCAGGTTTTACCGGCCCGGGACATCCTGTGTCAGGTCCGGGGCGGTCGCCCGAATTCTTCCGTGACCGCCCGGACCGTCAATTCATCGTCGCCAGCGGGAAGGAATTGGGATGTCGTACCGACGACGATTCCGCAGACTCGTACCCGGATTGGTCACCGTATTGGTGGCCGCCTCGATGTTCTTCGTCATCCGTTCATCGGTGGCGGTCGCCGGCGGTGACGACGCGGCAGCGGCGTACCGCTTCAAGGAGATGCCGATCGCAATGCCGCCGGGCTATGAATCCCGGCCGATGAAGACGATCCGCGAGGTGAATCCGGCGTACCAGAAGATCCGTGCGTGGATCTCCTCGGTCGGCGCCAGCATCGCGATCAACGACGTCACCGGCCACGGCCGCGCCGACGGCATGTGCATCGTGGACACCCGCACCGACTCCGTCGTCGTCACCTACACCCCGACCGCCCCCGAGGCCGACCGGTTCACCCCGTTCGTCCTGGACGGCGAGCCGCTGCCGATGGACGACACCATGGCGCCCACCGGCTGCACGCCGGGCGACTTCAACGGCGACGGCCGCAACGACTTCCTGGTCACCTACTGGGGCCGCACCCCGGTGCTGTTCATGGCGAAGTCCGGCGCGGCGACACCGTCCCCCGAGGCGTACGTGCCGCGCGAGGTCGTCCCCTCGCAGAGCCTCGACGGCCGCTACCACGGGCCGCGCTGGAACACCGACGCCGCGTACGTCGCCGACCTGGACGGCAGCGGCCACCCGTCGATCATCATCGGCAACTACTTCCCGGACTCCGACGTGCTCGACCCGCACGGGATCCGCAACGTCCAGATGAACGACTCGCTGTCCAGCGCGAAGAACGCCGGCGGCGACCACGTGCTGCGCTACCACTCCTCGACCACCGGCGACCAGCCGGAGGTCGCCTTCGTCGAGGAGAAGGACGCCATCCCGTTCGACGCCTCCACCGGCTGGACGCTGGCCATCTCCGGCGCGGACCTGACCGGCTCCGGGCTGCCGGAGGTCTACATCGCCAACGACTTCGGCCACGGCCACCTGCTGCACAACGAATCGACGCCCGGCCGGATCCGCTTCAGCGAGGCGACCGGCGAGCGTACCCCGACCACCCCGAAGTCCTTCGTGCTCGGCAAGGGCTCCTTCAAGGGCATGGGCGTCGACTTCGGCGACGTGGACGGCAACGGCAGCTTCGACATGATGGTCAGCAACATCACCGTGGCCTGGGGCCTGGAGGAGAGCAACTTCCTCTGGATCAACCGGGCCGCCGACCAGGCCGAGGCCAAGGAGAAGCTGGCCGCCGGCGTCGCCCCGTTCACCCAGGAGGCCGCCGACAACGGCGTCGCCTGGACCGGCTGGGGCTGGGACGCCAAGATGGGCGACTTCCTCAACAGCGGCGAGCAGAACATCCTGCAGGCCGTCGGCTTCGTCAAGGGCGACATCGACCGCTGGCCGTGGCTGCAGGAGATGGCCATGACCAACGACAACCTGCTCTCCAACCCGGCGATGTGGCCCAACGTCGGCCCCGGCGACGACCTGGCCGGCGACGAGCCGATGGCCTTCTACGCCCGCACCGCGAGCGGCAAGTACGCCAACATCACCAAGCAGCTCGGCCTCGACGTGCCGATCCCCACCCGCGGCATCGCCACCGCCGACACCACCGGCCGCGGCGCCCTCGACTTCGCGATCGCCCGCCAGTGGGGCCCGCCGGCCTTCTACGCCAACCAGGCCCCGGACCTCGGCAACCACCTGACGCTGAACCTCTACCGGCCGTCCGAGGGCGCCACCGCCGGCCAGGGCCTGGCCGCCACCGGCGCGCCCGCCTACGGCGCCACCGTCACCATCACCACCCCCGACGGCAAGCAGGTCGGCCAGCTCGACGGCGGCGGCGGCCACGGCGGCTTCCGCAGCTTCGAGGTCCGCTTCGGTCTCGGTGACCACTCCGGCCCGGTCACCGCCGACTTCACCTGGCGCGACGCGAAGGGCGGCCTGCACACCAAGACGCAGCAGCTGACCGCCGGAAGCCACTCGCTCATGCTGACCGACGACATCCAGGAGGTGCCGGCCCGATGACCGCGACCGAGATCTCCGGGGTGGCGGCCCAGGCCGTCCGCCCCCGCCCCGAGAAGAAGCCGGCCAACCGCGACCCGCGCTATCTCGCCCTGCGCAACTTCGCGATCTCCATGTCCGTCTTCAACATCTTCGGCTACACCCTGCTCGGCTTCGAGCAGCCCTGGCTCTGGCCGCTGATCTGCGCGCCGTTCGGCTACGTGGTCGAGGTCGTCCTGGAGCTGATCAGCGCCTGGGCGCAGGAGCGCACCCCGCGCTTCATGGGCCGGGGCTTCCGCGGCGTCTACGAGTTCCTGCTGCCCTCCCACATCACCGCCCTCGCGGCGAACATGCTGCTCTACGCGAACGACCGGCTGATGCCGATCCTGCTCGCCGTGTTCATCGGCGTCGCCGCCAAGCACGTCCTGCAGGCCCCGGTGTACGGCCGGATGCGGCACTTCATGAACCCGTCGAACTTCGGCATCACCATGGTGCTGGTGCTGTTCGGCTCCTGGGTCAGCATCGCCCCGCCGTACGAGTTCACCGAGAACGCCAACACCTTCTTCCGGGTCGCCATCCCGCTGATCATCGCCACCGCCGGCACCGTCATCAACGCGATGCTCACCAAGCGCGTCCCGCTGATCGTCGGCTGGCTCGGCGGCTTCGTCATCCAGGCGCTGCTGCGCCACTGGATCTGGGACGTGGCGATCTTCTCCGCCCTGGGCCCGATGAGCGGCGTCGCCTTCGTGCTCTACACCAACTACATGATCACCGACCCGGGCACCACCCCGACCAAGGGGCGCAACCAGTTCATGTTCGGTGCCTCGGTGGCCATGGTCTACGGCGTGCTGATGCTCTTCAACGTCGTCTACACCCTGTTCTTCGCCACCACGGTCGTCTGCGGCCTGCGCGGCGCCGGCTGGTGGGTGGCGCACTTCCGGAACAAGGGGAAGCGGGCGGGCGCCGTCGAGGCCCCGTCCGCCCGGACGGCCGCACCCGGCCGGCCCGCCGGCAACGAGGCGGTGGCGGCGTGAGCGCGCACCGGCTCCGACCGGCCCCGGCCGACGACCCGGCGGGCCGCGGGCGGATCGCGGTGGTCGGCATGGCCTGCCGCTACCCCGACGCCGAAAGCCCCGAGCAGCTGTGGCAGAACGTGCTGGCGGGCCGCCGGGCCTTCCGCCGGCTGCCCGACGTGCGGATGCGCGCCGAGGACTACTACGACCCCGACCCCGCCGCGCCCGACCGCTTCTACAGCGCCAAGGCCGCCGTGATCGAGGGCTTCGAGTTCGACCGGGTCCGCCACCGCGTCGCGGGCAGCACCTTCCGGGCCACCGACATGACCCACTGGCTCGCCCTGGACACCGCCGCCCGCGCCCTGGAGGACGCCGGCTTCCCGTTCGGCGAGGGCCTGGAGGGCGCCAACACCGGCGTCATCATCGGCAACACCCTCACCGGCGAGTTCAGCCGGGCCAACCTGATGCGCCTGCGCTGGCCGTACGTGCGCCGCACGGTGGGCGCCGCGCTGCGCGACCAGGGCTGGGACGACGCCGCGCTGGGCGACTTCCTGGACGGCCTGGAGGGCCGCTACAAGAGCGCCTTCCCGCCGATCGGCGAGGACACCCTGGCCGGCGGCCTGGCCAACACCATCGCCGGCCGGATCTGCAACCACTTCGACTTCAAGGGCGGCGGCTTCACCGTCGACGGCGCCTGCTCCTCCTCCCTGCTGTCCGTCTCCACCGCCTGCGACGCCCTGGTCGACGGCCGGATGGACGTCGCGGTGGCCGGCGGTGTGGACCTGAGCATCGACCCGTTCGAGGTGATCGGCTTCGCCAAGACCGGGGCGCTGGCCACCGGCGAGATGCGCGTGTACGACAAGGGCTCCAACGGCTTCTGGCCCGGCGAGGGCTGCGGCATGGTCGTCCTGATGCGCGACGAGGACGCCCGCGCCCAGGGCCGGTTCCGCTACGCCACCATCCCCGGCTGGGGCTACTCCTCCGACGGCAAGGGCGGCATCACCCGGCCCGAGGCCGGCGGCCACCGGCTCGCCCTGGCCCGCGCCTACCGCTCGGCCGGCTTCGGCATCGAGACGGTCGGCTACTTCGAGGGGCACGGCACCGGCACCGCCGTCGGCGACGCCACCGAGCTGCGGGCGTTCTCCGAGGCCCGCCGGGCCGCCGGGGCCGAGACGCCGGCCGCGCTCGGCACCGTCAAGGGCAACTTCGGCCACACCAAGGCCGCGGCCGGCGTCGCCGGGCTGCTCAAGGCGATCCTGGCGGTCCGCCACCAGGTGATCCCGCCCGCCACCAGCCACCTCGACCCGCACCCCGAACTCACCGGCCCCGCCCCGGCGATGCGCGTCCCCGACCGGGCCGAGCTGTGGCCGAAGGGCGCGCCGATCCGGGCCGGCATCTCCTCCATGGGCTTCGGCGGCATCAACGCGCACCTCGTGGTCGAGCACGCCGACGGCGTCCTGCGCACCGACGTGCCCGCCGTCGCCCGCCGGCTGGTCGCCTCCCGCCAGGACACCGAGCTGTTCCTGCTGGACGGCGCCGACCCGGCCGAGCTGCACGCCAAGGCGACCGGGCTGGCCGGGTTCTGCGCCCAGCTGTCATACGCCGAACTCGGCGACCTGGCCGCCACGCTGGAGGGCGACCTGGCCGGCCGGCCGCTGCGCGCCGCGGTGCTGGCCGGCTCGCCCGAGCAGGCCGTCGAGCGGCTGACCGCGCTGGCCGGCCTGCTGGACTCCGGGGTGCGCTCCGCGCTCAACCCCGCCCAGGGCGTCTTCCTGGGCGGCGCCGGCCGGGAGCCCCGGATCGGCTTCCTGTTCCCCGGCCAGGGCGCCGGCCGGCGCGGCGACGGCGGGGCGCTGCGCCGCCGCTTCGCCGCCGTCGAGGAGCTGTACGACCGGCTGGCGCTGCCCGCCGGCGGCGACCAGGTCGCCACCGACGTCGCCCAGCCGCGGATCGTCGCCTCCTCGGTGGCGGGACTGCGGGTGCTGGACCTGCTCGGCGTCCGGGCCGTCCGGGCCACCGGGCACAGCCTCGGCGAGCTGACCGCCCTGCACTGGGCGGGTGCGATGGACGAGCCGACCGTGCTGAGCGCGGCGGGCGCCCGGGGCCGGATCATGGCCGACGCCGGCGACGGCGGCGGCACCATGGCGGCGCTCGCCACCACCCCGGCGCTCGCCGAGGCGCTGATCACCGGCGAGCCGGTGGTGATCGCCGGCCACAACGGGCCGCGGCAGACCGTGGTCTCCGGGCCGGTCGCCGCCGTCGAGCGGGTCTGCGCGCTGGCGGCGGCCCAGGGCGTGGGCGTCGGCCGGGTCGACGTCTCGCACGCCTTCCACTCGCCGGCCGTCGCCCCGGCCGCGGCCGGGCTGGCCGAGCACCTGGCGCGGGAGCGGTTCGCCCCGGTCGGCGAGGGCCTGGTCTCCACCGTCACCGGCGCCCTGCTGCCCGCCGACACCGACGTGGTGGACCTGCTGACCCGCCAGGTCGTCCAGCCGGTGCGGTTCACCGAGGCGGTCGGGGCGATGGCCGGGCAGGTGGACCTGCTGATCGAGGTCGGACCCGGCCGGATCCTCAGCTCGCTGGCCGGCGAGATCCTCCCCACCGTGCCCGCGATCGCCACCGAGACCGACGCGCTGTCGCTGGCCGGGCTGCTGGGCACGGTCGCCGCCGCCTGGACGATGGGCGCGCCGGTCCGCCACGAGCAGCTGTTCGCCGACCGCTTCACCCGGCCGCTGCCGCTGGACAAGGAGTTCCGCTTCTTCGCCAGCCCGTGCGAGACGGGCGGCGAGGACTTCGTCCTGGAGAGCGCCGGGCGGGCCGTGCCGCAGCAGCCGGTCACCCACTCCGCCGCGCCCGCCGCCGAGGCCGCCGCGCCGGGCGGCGCCTCCAGCCTGGAGGTGCTGATCCGGCTGGCCGCCGAGCGGGCCGAGCTGCCGGTCGAGACCGTCGACCCGTCGGCCAACCCGCTGGACGAACTGCACCTCAGCTCCATCACGGTCGGCCAGATCATGAACCAGGCCGCCCAGGAGCTGGGCATCGGCGCCCCGATGGTCACCACCGCCTTCGCCACCTCGACCATCGGCCAGCTCGCCGAACTGCTCGACGAGTTGGCCGAGGACTCGGCGGACCCCGGTGGCCGCTCGACCGCCGCCGCTGGCGTCGCGCCCTGGGTGCGCCCGTTCCTGGTCGACCTGACCGAGGCCCCGGCGCCGGCCCCGGCGGCGGGCCCGGGCGGCGACTGGGAGGTCTTCGCCTCCGACCGGCACCCGCTGTCCGGGCCGCTGGCCGAGCGGCTCGGCGCCCACGGTCCCGGCGGCGGCGTGCTGCTCGCCCTGCCCCGCGACTGCGACCAGCGCCACCTCGGCCTGATGCTGGCGGCCGCCCGCGCCGCGCTCGACCCGGCCCGGCGCGCCGCCGGCACCAGGCTGGTCGCGGTCGGCGACCGCAGGGGAGCGGCCGGCCTGGCCAAGACCCTGCACCTGGAGGCCCCCGACATCCCGGTCACCGTCGTCACCCTGCCGGTCCCGGACGACCCGTCGGCCGAGGAGGCCGAGCGGATCGCCGCCCGGGTCGCGGCCGACGCGGCGGCCACCACCGGCTTCAGCGAGGTGCACTACGACGCCGACGGCACCCGGCGGGTGCCCGTGCTGCGCGCCGTCGACCTCGACCCGGACCCCGGCCACCAGGCGCTCGGCCCGCAGGACGTGCTGCTGGTCACCGGCGGCGGCAAGGGCATCACCGCCGAGTGCGCCATCGCGCTGGCGGGGCAGAACGGCGCGGCGATCGGCCTGATGGGCCGCTCCGACCCCGCCGAGGACACCGAACTGGCCGACAACCTGGTGCGGATGGCCGAGGCCGGCGTCCGGGTGCACTACGCCCGGGCCGACGTCACCTCCGCCGACCAGGTCAAGGCCGCCGTCTCCGAGATCACCCAGGTGCTCGGCCCGGTCACCGGCCTGCTGCACGGCGCCGGGCGCAACGAGCCGCAGTCGCTCGCCACCCTCGACGAGTCCTCGTTCCGCCGCACCCTGGCCACCAAGATCGACGGCGTGGAGCACGTGCTCGCCGCGGTCGACCCGGCGGCGCTGCGGCTGTTCGTCACCTTCGGCAGCATCATCGGCCGGGCCGGACTGCGCGGCGAGGCGGACTACGCCACCGCCAACGACTGGCTCACCGAGCTGACCACGCGCTTCCAGCGGGACTACCCCGACTGCCGCTGCCTGGCCCTGGAGTGGTCGGTCTGGTCGGGTTCCGGCATGGGCGAGCGGCTGGGCGTGCTGGAGGCCCTGGTCCGCGAGGGCATCGAGCCGATCCCCACCGAGGACGGCGTGGCCCTGCTCGGCCGGCTGCTCGCCACGCCCGGCACCGCCCCGGCGCTGGTGGTGATGGGCCGGGCCGGCGGCCTGCCGACGATCAACCTGGAGCAGCGCGAACTGCCGCTGCTGCGCTTCCTGGAGCGCCCCCAGGTGCACTACCCCGGGATCGAACTGGTGGTGGACGCCGAGCTCACCGGCGGCGGCGACCGCTATCTGCCCGACCACCTGCTGGACGGCGACCTGCTCTTCCCCGCTGTCCTCGGCATGGAGGCGATGACCCAGGCGGCCACGGCGCTGACCGGCCACCGGGGTGTCCCGGTGCTGGAGGACCTGCGCTTCCTGCGGCCGATCGTCGTCCCGGTGGACGGCGCGACGACCCTGCGCACCGCCGTTCTCGCCACCGGGCCCGACACCGTCGAGGCGGTGCTGCGCAGCGGCGAGACCGGCTTCCAGGCCGACCACTTCCGGGCCACCCTGCGCTTCGGCGCCGCCCCGCCCGGCGGCGAGCCGCGGCCGCTCGCCGAGGACGTACCGAGGGTGCCGCTGTCGCCCGGCGAGCTCTACGGGCCGGTGCTGTTCCAGGGCGACCGCTTCCGGCGGCTGCTCGGCTACCGGGACCTCGCGGCCCGGCACTGCCTGGCCGAGATCGACGACACCCCGCGCTCCGACTGGTTCGCCGGCTACCACCCCGGCGAGCTGCTGCTGGCCGACCCGGGCACCCGCGACGCGCTGATGCACTCCATCCAGGCGTGCGTCCCCGAGGCCACCCTGCTGCCGGTCAGCGTCGAGCGGCTGCGGCTGGCCGACGCCGACGCCGCGCGCACCGCGCGCCGACTGGTCCTGGACGCCCGCGAGCGCTCCCGGGACGGCGACAGCTACCTCTACGACCTGGAGGTCCGCGACGAGGCGGGCCTGCCGGTCGAGCGCTGGGAGGGCCTGCTGCTGCGGGCGGTGCGCAAGCAGGACGGCGCCGGGCCGTGGCTGCCCGCCCTGCTCGGCCCCTTCCTGGAGCGGCGCGTCGAGGCGGCGCTCGGCCACCCCGTGCGGTGCGTGGTGCTGCCCGGCGGCGAGCGCTCGGGGGCCTCGGTCGCCGACCGGCGCCGGCGCACCGCCGAGGCGGCGGGCTGGGCGCTCGGGCGCGCCACCGAGGTGCGCCACCGCCCCGACGGACGGCCCGAACTGGCCGGCGGGCGGCGGATCTCCTCCTCGCACGCGGCGGGCGTCACCTTCACGGTGGTCGCCGACGAGGCCGTCGGCTGCGACGTCGAGACGGCCGTCGAGCGGACCGCCGAGGAGTGGCAGGGCCTGCTGGGCGAGGACGGCACGGCGCTGGCCGCGCTGCTGGCCGCCGAGCGCGGCGAGCCGCTGAGCACGGCCGCGACCCGGGTGTGGGGCGCGGTGGAGACCCTGCGCAAGGCGGGCCACGCGGTGGCGGCGCTCAGCCTGGAGGACGCCTCCGGGCTCCCGGCCGGCTGGGTGGCGCTGCGCGGCGGCGCGCACCGGATCGTGAGCTTCGTGACCGCCCTGGACGGCGTGGCCGATCCGGTGGCCTTCACCGTCCTGACCGGAGGTGCCCGGTGAGCGTGCCGGACTACTACGAGTACCGCCACCTGGTGGGCTTCGAGGAGACCAACCTGGTCGGCAACGTCTACTACGTCAACTACCTGCGCTGGCAGGGCCGGTGCCGGGAGATGTTCCTCCTGGAGAAGGCCCCCGCGGTGCTCGCCGACATCCGCGCCGACCTCAAGCTGTTCACCCTCAAGGTGGACTGCGAGTTCTTCGCCGAGATCACCGCCTTCGACGAGCTGTCCATCCGGATGCGGCTGGCGGACCTCACCCAGACCCAGGTGGCCTTCACCTTCGACTACGTCCGGCTGGCCGCGGACGGCGGCGAGTACCTGGTCGCGCGCGGGCAGCAGCGGGTCGCCTGCATGCGCGGCCCCAACACCGACACCCGTCCGACCAGGGTGCCCGAGCCGCTGCGGCTCGCCCTGGCGCCCTACGCCGTCGCCGCGACGGCGCCCTCCCTGACCGGCACCACCACCGTGGGGTGATCGCCATGTCCACCTTCCCCTCCGCCTCCGCACCGCTGCCCGGCTCGTTCCACCTGCCCCCGCTGCCGGCGGAGGCCCCCGAGGCGGACCTCCGCGACCGCCGCGCGCTGCGCGGGGTACTGGGGCGCTTCGCCACCGGGGTGACCGTGCTGACCGCGGGGCGCGACACCCCGTGCGGCATGACGGCCAACTCCTTCACCTCCGTCTCGCTCGACCCGGCGCAGGTGCTGGTCTGCGTGGTGAAGTCGGCGGCCGTCCACCAGGCCGTGCTGGCCGAGGGGGCGTTCGCGGTGTCGGTGCTGGCCCGCGACCAGGAGTGGGTGGCCCGGCACTTCGCCGACCACGGACGTCCGCGCGGGGCACGGGAGTTCGAGGGGATCGACCACGCGCCGGGCCGGCACACCGGGGCGCCCGTGCTGGACCGCGTCCAGGCGTGGCTGGAGTGCCGGCTCAGCGCCGTCCACGAGGGGGGTGACCACACCATCTTCATCGGCTCGGTCCTGGGCGCGGGCCGCTCCGCCGGCGCGGACCCGCTGCTGTTCCACGGCGGCGCCTTCGCCGGGCTCGCCGGCTGACCGGCAGCACCGACCGCACCGCTCGCACCGCTCGTACCGCTCGTACCGCTCGTACCGACGCCCGGCCGGGATCCTCCCGGCCGGGCGTCGGCGCGTGAGGCCGGCGCGGGCGGGCGGGGAAACGCGTGAGGTCCGGGCCCCCGCGGGCCCGGACCTCAGATGGGGGTGGTTCGGTCAGTCGCGCGGTCGCACGGTCATCGGCAGCCCGCCCCTGATCCGCAGGGTCAGCATCGGCTCGGCCCGCACCCGGTGGCCGGGCGGGACGGACAGCCGCAGCCGGCGCAGCAGGACGGCGAGCACGACGGTCGCCTCCAGCATCCCCAGACCGCTGCCCACGCAGACCCGGGGGCCGGCGCCGAACGGCACGTAGGCGTAGCGGTGGCGGCCCGCCGCGCGGCCCTTGGCGAAGCGCCCGGGGTCGAAGCGCTCGGGGTCGTCCCAGAAGTCCGGGTGCCGGTGCAGGGTGTACGGGCACAGGACGACGTCGGCGCCGGCCGGTACCCGGTAGCCGCCGATCTCGTCCTCGGCGAGCGCCTTGCGGGGCAGCAGCCAGACCGCCGGGTAGAGGCGCATCACCTCCTGGAGCACGGCGGAGGTGTAGCCGAGCCGGTGCACGTCCTCGAAGGCCGGCAGCCGGTCGCCGAGGACGTCGTCGACCTCCGCGCGGACCCGGTCCCCGATCTCGGGGTGCCGGTCGAGGAGGTACAGCGCCCAGCCGAGGGTGCTGGCCGTGGTGTCGTGCCCGGCGAGCAGCAGGGTGACCAGCTCGTCGCGCATCCGGTCCTGCCGGGCCCGGGGGTCGCGCTCCTCGGCGGTGGCGTCGATCAGCCGGGACAGCACGTCGTCGCGGGTCCCGTCGGACGCCGGGTGGCGGCGCCGTTCGCGGTCGAGCGCGGCGACGATCCGGTCCAGCTCGGCGCGCGCCCTGCGGAACCTGAGCTGGAGCGGCAGCGGCACCCAGGAGGGCACCGAACCGAGGCTCATCATCTCGAAGATGGCCTGGTCCTGGACGACCTCGAAGGCCTCGCCGATCGACTCGTAGGCGCCGAGGTCGGCGTCCAGCAGCGAGCGGCCGAGCACGCCGAGGGTGAGCGTGGTCATCTCCTGGCGGATGTCCACCGGGCCGGTGCCCGCCGAGCGGCGCAGCCGGTCGGCGAGCAGCGCCGCCTCCTCGGCGATCGCCGTGGTCTGCCGGGAGATCCGGCGGGCCTGGAACACCGGCTGGATCACCTTGCGCTGGGCGCGCCACCGCTCGCCCTCGCTGGTCAGCAGCCCGTCGCCGAGGGCGCGCCGGGCGTGCACCAGGCCGATGCCCTTGTGGTAGTTGGCGCTGTTGTCGGTGAGCACCCGGCGGACGTGGTCGGGGTGGTTGAAGAAGTAGAGCGTCTTGGGGCCGAGCGGCAGCCGCACCGCGTCGCCGTAGGCGGCCGCGGCCCCGGTCATCACCGCCAGCCGGTCGGCGGCCATCCGGGCCAGCAGGACCGGGGTGGCGGCGCGGGACGGGCCGGGGGGCCGGCGGGGCGGGCCGCCGCGCGGCCGGGCGGCGGCCGGGGCGCGTCCGGCGGCCGGGCCGGTGGGTTCGGCGGCGGTCACGCGCGGGCCCCGGGCGCGCCGCTGGTGATCCGTTCGGCGATCCGCTGCCGCCAGGTCTCGTAGGCCGTCAGCTCCCCGTCGACGACGGGCAGCGGCCGGGCCAGCGCGCACACCTCGGCGGCCTGTCCGGGGGTGAGGCCGCAGAGCCGCCGGACCGCCGTCTCGGAGTGCTCGGTGAGCAGTCCGGCCTCCACCCGGGCGGTGGCGGCGAAGGCCACGCCCTGGGAGAACTCGGGCCGGTGCGCGCCGACCCGCTCCAGCAGCAGGTCGAGTTCGGCCTCGGTGGCGCCGCCGGCGTAGCAGGTGGCCAGGCCGACCCCCGCCCACAGGTCGGCGCGGCGGTCGGCCTGGTAGCCGTCGACCAGGTCGGCGACCACGGCCGGGTCGGTGCCGCCGATGAACCACAGGGCCCGGCCGATGCCCTGGTCGATGGCGCGCCCGGCGTAGCGCCGGGTCTCGTCGCCGGGCCAGGGGAAGGCGCTCTCCCGGTGGTGCCCGTGCACGTACCGCGCGGTGCGGAAGTACGCCTGGTGGAAGCCGTACCCGTCCAGCGCGAGCCAGCGCAGCAGCGGGTCGGCGGGCGCGACGGCCGCCCAGCGGAAGCGGGGCAGCCGGGCCATCGCCCAGCCGACCCCGACGTGCACCATGTAGCTGTGCGGCGCCCCGTGGCCGGCCAGGAACTCCGCCACCCGGCCGCGGCCGGGCACCGGCAGGCCGTCCAGCATGGCCAGGCCCATCGCCGCGCCCTCGTAGGCGAAGCCCCGGTAGCGCACCGGTATCCGCTCCAGCCGCAGGTGCGCCGCGTCCTGGTCGGGGGCCTCGACGGCGATCGCGTAGCCGTCGAGGAAGGTGCCGCCGACGGTCTCCAGGTTCTCCCGCGCCTCGGGGCTCTTCACATGGAAGCCCCGGGTCGAGAGCTTCGTCTCGTTGTGGCTCGGCGTCAACAGACGGCGTCTGACCGCCCGCCAGCTCCCGCTCATCACTGCCTCCCGCCCGCCGCGCGCCCGGATGGCCGCGGCTCTCCGGATCCATGCTTGGGCGCCCCGGCACGCGGGACTACTCCCACCGTGCCGATGCCGGGCAACACGGAAGAAGCCAACCGGGCCCGGCTGACCTGACAATCTGTCATGTTACGGCTGGGTAACGGGTGTTCCGGGAGTGCCCGCGGGGGGCGGCTCGGTGAGTTGAGGGGAACCCGGATGACTGAGACCACCACCACGGGCTGGACGGTGAAGGCGCCGCCGCGCGCCACCTCGTTGTTCGTCGACGGCCTGTTCCCGCGCCGCCGGGCCCTGGTGGTGGTGCCGGCCCTGCTCGGCGGGCTGCTGCTGGCCTGGCTCTGGGCGTCGGCGCCGGCGGACGGCGGGAACGCCGTGCCCGCCCTCGACCGGCTGCTCGGGCACGGAGCCGGGAGCACGCCGCCGCACGGGGCCGTCGCCGGGGTGCTGTTCGCCTTCCTCTCCGGCCTGGCCGGGTCGTTCACCGCCGGCAATGTCGCGGTGTTCGGCGTGGTGGGGCCGCTGCTCGGGCGGATGAGCCTGACCAGCCGCCCGCGGCCGGCGCACACGCTCTACCCGCTGGTCTGGCTGGCGGCCGGCATGCTGCCGGTCTCGGCCGGCTACGGGGCGCTGGTCGGCCTGTTCGGCACCCGGATGCCGCAGTTCTCGGCGGGTTCCGCCCCCGGGACCCTCCCGCCGGGGCTCGTCGAGGCGATGGCGGTGTTCGGGGTGATCGGCCTGGTGGCGCTGGTGATCGGGCTGGCCGCCGCCGGGGTGCTGCCCGACCCGCTGGCGGGGGTGGCCCGGCGGTACCCGAACGCCCCGCTGGTGCTGCTCGGCGCCCTGGCCGGAGCCCTCCTGGCCGGCCGCCCGCACCCGCTGTTCCGCGCCCTGTTCCGGCAGGCGGCCCTGGAGCGCGCGCCGCTGTACGGGGCGGTGGCGTTCTCGCTCCAGTCGATCGGCGGCGTCCTGGTGGCGGCGCTGCTGCTGCTGGTGCTGTCCAGCGTCCTCGGCGCGCCCGTGCAGCGTTGGCTGGCCACCGCGCCCGGCCGGGGGGCGTCGCTGACCGCGTTCGCCTTCCTGCTGACGGGCGCGTTCACGGTGGCCTACTGGGACGTCCGGCTGCCCGGCGAGTTCGGCGTCCTCTGGTGGCCGGGGAGCTGACGCGGACGGGCGGGCCGGGCCCGCTCAGACCCGCCGCTGCGCCGCCCGGGCCACGGACTGCCGGGCGCGCTCCGGGTCGTCGCCGGCGCCGAGGATCATGCCGCACACCTGGGCCTCGAAGCAGACGTCCGCGGTGAGCGGCTCGATCAGATAGCCGCCGAGGTCGAGCGTGACCAGGCCGTGCAGGGCGATCCAGAGCTGGTGGGCCACCAGTTCCGGATCGGAGGGCAGGAAGCGCTCGGCGGCCACGCAGCGCTTGACCGCCCCGACGAGGGCGTCCAGGGTGTAGCGGCCGTGCTGCCGGTCGTCGTCGGTGAGCGAGAAGCCGCTGAGGCCGGAGCCGCCGAACATCACGTGGTAGAGGTGCCGGTGCTCGCGGGCGTTGGCCCGGTACGCCCAGCCGAGCGCGACCACGTCGCAGACCGGGTCGTCGCTCTCGCGGACCGCCTCCAGCCGCCGGTTGAGCAGGGTGAAGCCCTCGCGGACCATCGCCCGCACCAGGTCGTCCATGCCGCCGAAGTGCGTGTAGACCGCCATGGTCGAGGTGCCCACGGTGGCCGCCAGTTTGCGGGTGGACAGCGCGGCCGGCCCCTCCTCGCTGAGCAGCTTCGCGGCCGCCTCGATCAGCTGGGCCCTGAGATTCGGGTCGACTTTCCGTGGACTCACCCTTGACAGTATGTCAGCCGCCTGTGACTCTCATCAATGACAGCGTTATATAACGGTGCTATCGATGGAGGGGCGGCCATGCCTCGCGCCACGGGTCACACGTCAACGAGTCATCTGTCCAGCACGACGCACCTGCTCGGACGCGGCTACCGGCCGGTGCCCGCCGAGACCGAGCACACCGATCCGACCGTCCTCGGCGTCCTGCCGCCGCAGCTGGACGGCACCTTCCTGCGGATCGGCCCCAACGCCCGGGGCGACCACGACCCCGCCGTGCGGCACGCCTTCGCCGGCGCCGGCATGGTGCACGGCCTGCGGCTGGGCGGCGGGCGCGCCCACTGGTACCGCAACCGCTGGCTGCGCACCGACGCCGTCAGCCGCGAACTCGGCGAACTGCCCACCCCCGGGCCGCGCCGCGGCTTCGACGACAACGTCAACGCCAACCTGGTCCACCACGCCGGCCGCACCCTGGCCGTCACCGACGGCGGCGCCCTGCCGCTCGTCCTCGACCCCGCCCTGCGCACCCTGGCCCGCACCGACTTCGACGCCACCCTGCCCGGCGGCTTCTGCGCCCACCCGCTCACCGACCCGGTGACCGGCGAGCTGTACGCCGTCACCGTCGACCCGGCCGGGGACGAGGCCGTCCTGCTCACCGTCGACGTCGAGGGCCGGGTCCGCGAAGCGCTGCCGGTGCCGGTCAAGGGCCGCCCCTGGATGCACGCCTTCGCGCTCACCGAGCGCCACGCCGTCCTGTTCGACCTGCCGGTCGCCCACGACCCCGCCGAGGCCCGGGCCGGCTCGCCGGTGCCCTACAGCTGGCAGCCCGACCGCGACGCCCGGATCGGCATCGTCCCCCGCGACCGGCCGGGGGCCACCGCCCTGTGGCTCGACGTCCCGCCCTGCTTCGTCTTCCACCCCGTCAACGCCTTCGAGGACGCCGACGGCCGGATCACCGTCGACGTGATCCGCCACGAACGGGCCTTCGACCGCGACCGGCTGCACCCCAGCGAGTCCGCGCCCACCCTGTGGCGGTGGATCCTCGACCCCCGCGAGGGCGCCGTGCTCGAACGCCGGCTCGACGGCCGGGTCCAGGAGTTCCCCCGCATCGACGAGCGCCGCACCGGCCTGCCGTACCGCTACGCCTTCACCGTCGAACTCGTCCCCGGCCGGGGCGCGGCGCTGTGCGGCCCCGCGCTGCTGCGGCACGACCTGGCCACCGGCCGCACCGACCGGCACGCCTTCGGCGGCGGACGGCAGGGCGGCGAGGCCGTCTTCGTGCCGCGCGACGCGTCGGCCCCCGAGGCCGACGGCTGGCTGCTGACCCTGGTGCACGACCCCGCCACGGACCGCGGTGAACTGGTCGTCCTGGACACCGCGGACTTCACCGGCCCGCCGGTCGCGGTGGTGCCGCTGCCGGTCCGGGTGCCGCACGGCTTCCACGCGCAGTGGGTGCCCGCCGGACGGTGAACGGGAACCGACGCTCCGCCGGGAACCGGGCACGTTCGGAGTAAGCCCCGGGCGGCCCCGCTGGAACACTCTTTCCAGCGTCCGCCGTACACCGGGAGCCGGCTCCACGCCTTCCGGGCGCGGCCCTTCGGAAGGAGCGGCGATGACTTCAGCACACGCGTTGTCCGGGCTCATCGCGGGGGTCGACCCCGAGGTGCCGCACGTCTCCCGGGTGCTCGACCTGCTGCTCGGCGGCACCGCCAACTACCCGGCCGACCGGGCCGCCGCCGAGCACGCGTCGGCCGCCCGGCGAGGCGGCGACGTCCGGGTGGACGTCCGGGCGGCGCGCGGCGCGCTGGTCCGGATGGTCCGCTACCTGGCCGCCGAGGCCGGTGTCCGGCAGTTCCTCGACATCGGCAGCGGCCTGCCCACCATGGACAACACCCACGAGGCGGCGCGGAGGATCGTCCCGGACGCCAGGACCGTGTACGTGGACAACGACTCGGTCGTGGTGGCGCACGCCCGCCGGCTGCTGGCCGGCCTGCCCAGGGACGAGGTCCGCTACCTGCACGGCGACCTGCGGGAGATCGACCGGATCCTCGACGCGGCGCGGTCCGTGCTGGACTTCGAGCGGCCGGTCGGCGTGATCCTCTTCGGCATCCTGCAGTACGTCCCGGACGACCAGGGCCCCGCCGGGCTGCTGAAGCGCATCGTGGACGCCGTCCCGCCGGGCAGTCATGTCGCCTTCTCCCAGCCCGCCCGGGCCGGCGCGGACGAGGACGCCGTGACGGGCGCGGCCTTCGACCTGCTGGAGCGGCCGTGGGGGGAGCCGGTGGTGCGCCGGACCAGGCAGGAGACCGCCGACCTCTGCTTCGCCGGCCTGGAGCCGGTCGAGCCCGGCCTGGCCGAGCTGCCCGACTGGCGGCCGGAGCCCGGCGCGGCGGGACCGCGGCCGCTGCCGGCGTGGTGCGGGCTGGCCCACAAGGCCTGACCGGGCCGGCGGCCACCCGGCCCCGGTCGCGCAGCGTGACCGCCGCCCCCGTCCGGCTCTGCCGGACTGCGGGGGAGGGGTGGCCGGCGCGAGGGTGGGGTGGGGGCTGGGGGAGCCGAGGCGAGGAGCGGGCATGGCGGAGCAGGGCGGAGGGACCGGCCGCATCGTGGTCGGGGTGGACGGGTCGGAGCCGTCGAAGCAGGCGCTGCGCTGGGCGGCGCGGCAGGCGGCGCTCACCGGCGGCGTGGTGGAGGCGGTGATCGCCTGGGAGTACCCGACCTTCCACGGCGCGCGCGGCTGGTTCCCGCCGGCGAGCACCGACGAGACGGAGCTGGCGGGCAAGGCGCGCCGGGAGGCCGCCCGGGCCGTGGCGGAGGCACTCGGGCCGCAGCCGCCGGTGGAGGTGCGGATCGAGGCCCGCTACGGCTCCCCGGCCGGCGCGCTGATCGACGCCTCCCGGGACGCCTCCTTGCTGGTGGTCGGCAGCCGGGGGCTCGGCGGCTTCTCCGGGATGCTGCTGGGCTCGGTGGCCCAGCACTGCACCCGGCACGCGAGCTGCCCGGTCCTGGTGTACCGCGACTGAGGGGTACCGCGGCCGACGGCGGGTCGTCAGCCGAACAGGACGGTGGACGCCGCCGGGACGGGCAGCGAGCCCGCGCGGCGGGGCAGGCCGGTGTCGCCGTCCAGGTCGAACCAGGTGACGTCCCCCGAGCGCTCGTTCGCCGCGTAGAGGCGGGTGCCCGACGGGTCGAGGACGAGGTCGCGCGGCCACTCGCCCCCGCACGGCACCGAGGCCACCGCCCGCGCCCGCTCGCCGTCCGCGTCGAGCGCCAGCACGGCGACGGTGTCGCTGCCGCGCACCGCCACCCACAGGAAGCGCCCGTCGCGGGAGACCACCGGGGCCGAGGGGAGGACCGCGCCCTCGGGGCCGCCGGGGAACAGCGGGGCCTCGCCGACCGCCTCCAGCACCCCGGCCGCCGCGTCCCAGCGGCAGACGGTCACGGCCGGGCGCAGCTCGCCGAGCACGTACGCGTACCGCCCCGAGGGGTGGAAGGCGAGGTGCCGAGGGCCGGTGCCGGGCGGCAGCGCGAGGCGGCGCGCCGGCGTGAGCGCGCCGGTCGCCGGGTCCAGGGCGCAGATCCGCACCGCGTCGGTGCCGAGGTCCACACCGAGCACCCAGCGTCCGGACGGGTCGGCGAGCACCTGGTGGGCGTGCGGGGCGCGCTGGCGGTCGAGGTGCGGGCCGCTGCCCTCGTGCTTCAGGACGTCGCTCGGCGCCTGCGGGACGCCGTCGGCGGCGAGCGGCAGCACGGTGACGCTGCCGGACCCGTAGTTGGCGGTGAGCAGATGGCCCTGGGTGAGGGCGAGGTGGGTGGGCTCGTCGCCGCGCACCGGCACCGGGGCGCCGAGCGGGCGCGGCAGCGGGCCGGCGAGGTCGTACGCGGCGACCGCGCCCGGCAGCGTCTCCGAGACGGCGTAGAGCACCGGGCCGCCGTCCGCCCGCCCGAGGGCGAGGTAGGACGGGTTGGGGACGGTGTCGACCGCGCCGGTCTCGGTCAGCGCCCCGGTGTCCGGGTCCACCGCCGCCACCACGATCCCGCGTCCGCCCGCCGAGGTGAACGACCCGATGAAGGCCCGCCCCATGTCCTTGTCCTCCACAGCACCCTCCGTCGTCCCCGGTCCGCCGCAAGCGGTCCGACGCTAGCAGGCGGCCCCGCCGCCCCGGTCGGCGCGGGAGCGGCCGCCCCGGGCGGCCCGCGGATTTCACCGGAACGCACCGCCGCCGCGGCGGCCGGGTCGCGCTCCGGCCCGGTTGCGGCGACGGTGGGAGCAGCGGCCCGGGCGGCCGGCCGACCGCCGCCGCCCGGGCGGGGAGGGGCTGAATGGGGCGTCGGCACGGCCGACAAGTCCATCACCACCGGGCTCTGCCCCGGCGGCCGGCTGCGCATGGAGCGGCTGCTGCGGGTGCTGGAGCGCAAGCGCCTCGACCCCACCTACATGACGACCCACGAGTTCCGCTTCGACGAGATGGAACGGGCCTTCGAGGTCGCGGACAAGAAGCTGGAGGACGTGCTGAAGGTGCTGATCGCCTTCTGACCGCACCTCATCCCGTTCTCCGGCCCTGCGGAAGCGAGGCGGCATGCACGACCCCGATCCACCGTTCCGGCCGGTCCGCCGGCGGCAGGGCTACCTGCCGCTGGAGGACCTCGGCCTCATCGGGGACGGCACCACCGCCGCCCTGGTCGGCCTGGACGGTTCCATCCCGTGGCTCTGCCTGCCCCGGTTCGACGCCGAACCCCTGTTCTGCGGCCTGCTGGACCGCACCCGGGGCGGGCACTTCACCCTGGCGCCGGAGGACCTGGTCGAGGCCCGGCAGCGCTACGAGCCGGACACCGGCGTCCTGGTCACCGAACTGCGCAGCCGCACCGGCCTGGTCCGCGTCACCGACGCGCTGGCGCTGCGCTCCGGCGCCGACCTCACCGACAACGCCCCCGCCGCCCGCTCCGAACTCGTGCGCTCCGCCGTGGTGCTGGACGGCCGCGTCCGGCTGCGGGCGGAACTGGAGCCGCGCGGCGGTGCCCGGACCAGGGCGCTGTTCAGCGGACTGGAGGTGCGCCCGCTGCGCCGCCCCGGCCTGCGGCTGCACCTGCGCTCCAACCGCCCCCTCGAAGGCCTGCACAGCACCCACGAGCTGCGCCAGGGCGACCGGCTCGACCTGGTGCTCTCCTGGGGCCGCTTCCACCGCCACCACCGGGTCGACACCGACGCCATGCTGACCGGCACCGCCGACGCCTGGCGCCGCTGGATGCGCCACTTCGCCTACGACGGCCCCCAGGAGCCCCTGGTCCGGCGCGCCGCCGTCACCCTGAAGCTCTGCGACGACTGGGCCAACGGCTCACTGGTCGCCGCGCCCACCTCCTCGCTGCCCGCCCCGATCGGCGGCATCCGCAACTGGGACTACCGCTACAGCTGGATCCGCGACGCCGCGTTCGCCGTCTTCGCGCTGCGCCGGATCGGCTTCCGCGGCGAGGCCGACGCCTTCCTCGGCTGGGTGCTCGACGCCTTCGAGGACAGCGGCCGCCCCCGCATCATGTACGACCTGCGCGGCGGCCCCGTCCCCGACGAGACCGAGGACGCCGAACTGGAGGGCTACCAGCGCTCCGCCCCGGTGCGCTGGGGCAACGGCGCCGCCGACCAGCGCCAGCACGACGTCTACGGCGAGATCCTGGACTGCGCCGACCAGTGGCTGCGCGCCGGCGGCGAGATCCAGCCCGCCCTCTGGGCCGGCCTGGCCAGCCTCGCCGACGCCGCCGAGCAGGCCTGGCGCGAACCCGACCAGGGCATCTGGGAGGTGCGCAGCGCGGGCCGGGTGTTCACCTACTCGGCCGGGCTCTGCCAGGTGGCCCTGGACCGCGCCGCCCAGATCGGCGGACGGCTCGGCCTGCCGATCAGGACCGCCCGCTGGCGCGCCTCGGCCGACCACCTGAGCCGGCTCATCCTGGAGCAGTCCTGGGACGAGGACGCCAACACCCTCAGCGCCCACCTGGACGGCGGCGGCGTCCTGGACGCCAGCCTGCTCGCGCTCCCGCTGCGCCACGTGGTGCCGGTCGACCACCCGCGGATGGTGGCCACCGCCACCGCCGTCGCCGAACGGCTGTCCGCCGGCGGCGGGCTGCTCCACCGCTACCTGCACGAGGAGTCCCCCGACGGCCTGGCCGGCGACGAGGGCGCGTTCGTGCTGTGCAGCTTCTGGCTGGTCGACAACCTCATCGGCCAGGGCCGGATGGAGGAGGCCGAGGAGCTGTACGCCTCGCTGTGCTCCCGGGCCAGCCCGCTGGGGCTGATGTCGGAGCAGATCAACCCGTCCACAGGAGAGTTCATGGGCAACTTCCCCCAGGCGTTCAGCCACATCGGGATCACCGCCAGCGGCGTGAACCTGGCCCGGGCGCGGGCGGGGGTGCGGCGATGATCGAGCGGCTCGCCGTCTTCGGCGCGACCGGCGACCTCACCGCGCGCTTCCTGCTGCCGGCGCTGGCCGCGCTGCGGGCCGGCGGACACCTGGGCGAGCGGCTGAGCCTGACCGGCGCCAGCCGGGAGGACTGGTCCACCGAGCGGTACCGGGAGTGGGCGGCCGTCCAGCTCGACCGCCACGGCGAGGACTGCCCGGCCGACGCCAAGGCGGCGGTCACCGCCTCGGCCCACTACCGGCGGGCCGACGTCACCGACCCCGCCGACGTCGCCGCGGTCGTCGCCGGGGAGGGCCCGGTCGCCGTCTACCTCGCCCTGCCCCCGGCGCTGTTCCCCACCGTGGTCGGCGCCCTGCACCGGGCCGGCCTGCCCGCCGGCAGCCGGATCGTGCTGGAGAAGCCGTTCGGCGAGGACCTCGCCGGCGCCCGGGAGTTGAACCGGTTGCTGGCCGACCTGGTCCCGGAGCGGGCGGTGTTCCGGGTGGACCACTTCCTGGCCATGACGACCGTCCAGAACGTCCTCGGCAGCCGGCTGGCCAACCGCGTGCTGGAGCCGATCTGGAACAGCACCCACATCTCCGAGGTCGACATCGTCTGGGACGAGACCCTCGCCCTGGAGGGCCGGGCCGGCTACTACGACCGCGTCGGCGCGCTCAAGGACATGATCCAGAACCACCTGCTGCAACTGCTCTGCCTGGTGGCCATGGAGCCGCCGCTCACCCTCGGCGAGCGCGACCTGCGCGACCGCAAGGTGGACGTGCTGCGCTCGGTGCGGCCGCTGACCGAGAACGACGTGCTGCACCGCACCCGCCGCGCCCGCTACCTGCCGGGGAAGGTCGGCGACCGGGTGGTGCCCGCCTACGCCGACGAGGAGGGGGTCGATCCGCGGCGGCGCACCGAGACCTTCGCCGAGGTGGAGCTCGAACTGGACAGCTGGCGCTGGGCCGGCACCCGGTTCCGGCTGCGCAGCGGCAAGGCGCTCGGCGCGGACCGCAAGGAGGTCGCGGTGCACTTCCGCCCGGTGCCCCACCTGCCGTTCGGCCACGGCAACGAGGCCCGGCCCAATGTGCTGCGCTTCGCGCTCGAACCGGAGGGGCTGGCCCTGGACCTGACCGGGATCGGCGCGCGGGCCCACGAGCTGGCCCCGCTCTCGCTCACCGCGCGGATGGACCCCGCGGAGCTGCCCGCCTACGGCCGGCTGCTGCTGGACGTGCTCACCGGCGACCCGGCGCTGTCCATCCGCGGCGACGAGGCGGAGCTGGCGTGGCGGGTGCTCGAACCCGTGCTGTCGGCATGGGAGCGGGACGTGGTGCCGCTGGAGGAGTACCCGGCCGGCTCGCAGGGACCGGCCCCGCGGTACCCGTAGGCGCGGCGCGATGGAGGAGAGCGCCCCCGGCGGGCACCGGGCCCCGTGCGTCGTGGTCATCGGGGTCTCCGGCACCGGCAAGACCACGGTGGCCCGGCTGCTCGCCGAACGGCTGGACGTCCCGTTCGCGGACGCGGACGACTTCCACCGGCCGGCCGACATCGCCCGGATGGCGGCCGGCGTCCCGCTCGACGACACGGTGCGCCGGCCCTGGCTGGAGGCGGTCGGCCGCTGGCTGCACGAGCGCGACGCGGCCGGCACCGGCTGCGTGGTCGCCTGCTCCGCGCTGAAGCGGCGCTACCGCGACATCCTGCGGGCGGCCTGCCCCGGCGCGTTCTTCCTGCACCTGACGGCCGGCCACGACCTGCTGGCCGAGCGGATCGGCCGCCGCTCGGGCCACTTCATGCCGGGGTCGCTGCTCGACTCGCAGCTCGCCACCCTCGAACCGCTGGAACCGGACGAGCGGGGCGCCACCCTGCACGTCGGGCCGGGCCCCGCGGCGATCGCCGACGCGGCGGCGGGGCTGCTGCCGCGCCCTCCGGGGGAGTGAGGTCAGCCCGGCAGGCCCCCCAGCTCCGCGTCCCAGTCGATCAGCGACCCCTCGGTGCCCCGGGGGACGAGCGCGAAACTCTCCCGGCGCAGCCAGCGCCGCAGCTGGCGGGCCGGCAGGTCGACGAGCACCGAGCCGTCCTGCCCCTGGAGCATGATCCGCAGCGAGGCACGGCCGTGGCAGGTGCAGGGCGGCCAGATCCGCACGTCGCCGGTGCCGGCCGGCCGCTGCAGGCCCTCCCAGAGCAGGTCGCGGGCGAACTGCCAGGTGCCGGCCTCGGCGGCGGCGCCGAGGAATTCGAGGGAGACGGCGAACGGGTCGTCGCGGTGGTAGGTGAAGCGCACCGGGATGCCGAGGGACTGGTCCTCGCCGAGCACGATCCGCGCGTCGAGCACGATGTCGGTGCTGGCGGTCTCCGGGCAGGGCTGCGGGCTGGGGAGCGAGTGGGGCGCGGGCATGGAGGTCTCCGGGGTCGGGGCCGGGCCTGGGACGGCGCCGGCCGGGGTGGGGCGAAGAGGGCCGCCCGCCGGAGACCGGCTGCGGCGCGCTGCTCTCGCCTCGGGCCCTGGGAGCTGCCGGTGAACAGGGGAGAGGCGGGTCACCGCCCACGGTAGGAGGCGGCGGCGGGGGAGATGTTCCACCGGTGCACCGCGACATGACGATCAGCGCACCGTCCGCCCGTCGCACCGGACGGGACGGAGGCGCACTACCCGGTACCCGCCGCCCGATCCGCCGGTGGCCTGGGGTTTTCTCGTTTTGTTGAATGTTTGTCCACTTGGTTTCGCTTCCTGTATGAATGCGGCCGGAGGTGCGGATATGAAGAGGTGGATCCAGCGCGCGAGCCCAGGAGGCGAGGCGCTGCAGTCGCTGGTGGACGGCCTGGCCGAGGAGCTGGGGCGTTCCGTCGTCCTCGACGACCCGCTGGTGCGGATGATCTGCACCAGCCGTCACTTCGGCGACGAGGACCGGGTGCGGGTGCGCACGCTGCTCCAGGGCATAGCGGACGACGAGACCATCCGCTACGTGCTGTCCCGGGGCGTGGCGCAGTGGACCAGGCCGGGCCATCTGGACGGCCGCGACGACCTGGGACTGCAGCCGCGCTACTGCGTCCCGATCCTCGAACGCGGCCACATGCTGGGCATCCTCATGGTCGTGGCGAAGGAAGGGGACCTCACCGAGGCCGAGACCGCGGCCATCGCCCGGGTCTCCCGCGCCGTGGCCGCCGAGATGTACGCCGAGCGCCTGGCCTCCGACGCGGACGAGGAGCAGACCCGGAGCCTGGTGAACCGGCTGGTCGGCCCGGACTCGGCGCAGCGCAGCACGGCGCGCCG
Organism: Kitasatospora sp. NPDC097605; assembly: GCF_040302725.1. NCBI lineage: Bacteria > Bacillati > Actinomycetota > Actinomycetes > Kitasatosporales > Streptomycetaceae > Kitasatospora > Kitasatospora sp. NPDC097605. The sequence continues at coordinate 67,185 of NZ_JBEOSF010000044.1, forward strand.
GCGGCTGCTGGACGACGGTCTGCTGCCGGCCGGCCCGCACGTGGTGGTCACCCATGTGGCCGTCTCCGGGCTGCGCGGACCCTCCGGCCGGATCGAGGTGGCGCTGCGCGGCGCCCTGGAGCCGTTCCGGCAGACCCGCACGGCCCACGGCCTGCTCGCGATCGAGCAGGACCGGGCGGTCCTGGTGCAGGTCTTCGAGCGGGAGCCTTCCGAGGAGGACCTGGATCTGCAGTCCCGCGGCATCGTCCGCTCACTGGAGACCTTCCTGGACCGGGGGGCCGCGACGGTGGTCGGCGTCGGCGGGCGCCGGGCGGAACTCGGCGACGCCTGGATCTCCCACGACCAGGCCCGGGTGGCGGTGCGCGCCGCCCGCCGGCTGCCCCAGCTGGGCGGCATCGGGGACTGGGAACGGCTCGGCGAGTACGCCGTGCTCCTCCAACTGCCCGACAGCGCGCTCAACGACTTCCTCGTCCCCGAGCCGCTGCGCCGGCTGCTGGGCGGCGGCGCCCACGCCCGCCTGGAGGAGACCCTGCGCTGCTTCCTGGAGAACGCCGGCTCGGTTCCGAGGACGGCGGAGATCCTGGAGGTCCACCGCACCTCCCTCTACTACCGGCTGCGGCAGATCCAGGAGATCACCGGCCTGGACCTCGACGACGGTGCGCACCGGCTGGTGCTGCACATGGGGCTGCGCCTGTGGGACCTGCTGCACACCCCCGCCGAACGCCCGGCCTGACCCCGCGGCCCCGGCCCGTTCCTACAGAACGAGGACGCCCGGTTGCTACAGAGTGATGAAGCTCCGTCGGGCAATCCCTACGCCGGTCGGTGGTCGGCGGGCCCCGCGGGCGACCAGAATCGTCACTACGAGCTGCCACTCGTCCCTCCGCCCCCCGGCCGCCCACCGGGAACCGGACCCCTCAGACGTACCCGCCGACACGAACGGACGCGAACGACCACCATGCACGAACTGACCACCGACGACGGGGTGCGCCTGGCCTACCGCGACAGTGGCGGCGACGGGGTTCCGCTGGTCATGCTCCACGGCTGGGGCCAGACCCAGGAGATGTTCCGCCACCAGACCGAGGGGCTGGCCCCCGGACGGCGCGTCGTCACGGTGGACCTCCGGGGCCACGGCCGCTCGGAGAAGCCGCGCCACGGCTACCGCGTCGCCCGGCTGGCCCGGGACGTCCTCGGCCTGGTCGACCACCTCGGCCTGGCGGGCTTCGACGCGCTGGGCTGGTCGATGGGCGCCTCCGTGTGGTGGAGCTTCGTCGACCAGTACGGCACCGGCCGCATCCGCCGGTTCGTCGTCGTCGACCAGCCCGCCGCGGTGGCGGCGGTGCCGTGGACGACGGAGGCGGAGCAGCGCGCGTCCGGCGCCATCTTCGACGTCGCGGGGCTGCTGGAGCTCTGCGCAGCGCTGGCCGGTCCGGACGGCGCCGAGGTCCGCGAAGGCTTCGTGCGCTCGATGTTCAGCGGTGACACCGATCCCGGGCTGCTGGCCTTCGTGACCGAGCAGATCCGCGCCACCCCGGCGTACGCGGGCGTCCCGCTGCTCTTCGACCACTGCGCCCAGGACTGGCGCGACGTCCTGCCCCGGATCGACGTCCCCACCCTGGTGCTCGGCTGCGAGGGGAGCCATGTGGACCCCGCCTCGCAGGCGTTCGTCGCCGGGCGGATCCCCGGCGCCGAACTGCACGTCTTCCCGGAGGAGGTGGCGAGCTCGCACTTCCCCTTCCTGGAGAACCCCGCCGCGTTCAACGCCGTCGTGGAGAAGTTCCTCTCCTGAGCGCGCACCTCCTCTCGTCCTTCTGATCCTCTGATCCTCTGATCCTCTGTATTCCTGAACACCTTCTGAGCACCTTCTGAACACCTTTTGAGCGCCCCGCCGCCGAGCGGCGGGCGGCGCGCCACCCTGCCCTGGGCACCCAGCGCAGATCCATACGAACCGGTCGGAGCCTCCCGTGATCCAGTCGGGTCCCTCACCCATGCCCGAAACCGCGCACCACCAGTCCACCGGGGCCGCCCACCACGGCGGCGCCGGTTGCATCGACGTCCTCGCGCCGCCGCCCGGCGCCGATCCCGGCGACTGCCTCTACGTCGCCCTGCACCTCCAGGGCACGGCCTCGCTGCGCCGCGACGGCGCCAGTACGTCCCTGGAGCCCGGCGACCTGCTGATCGGCACCACCCCGCACCCGATGGGCCTGCTGTCCGACCCCGGGTGCCGGATGGTCCACTTCCGCGTCCCCTGCTTCTACCTGGGCGTGCGGCACAGCGACGTCCGGCGCACCGGCGGGCTGCTGGCCCGGGGGGACGCGGGCGTCGGCTCGCTCGCCTCCCAGTTCCTGCGCACCCTCGCCTCGGAGCTCCGCTCCCACCGGTCCCGGCCGGGCCACCACCTGGCGCGCAGCGTCTCCGACATCGTCGCCATCCTGGTGACCGAGCTGCTCGAACGGGTCGACCCGGAGCAGCCGACCGCCGCGGGCGGGATCCTGGAGCGGATCCGCGGCCACATCGAGGAGAACCTCGCCGACCCGGACCTCTCGCCCGAGTCGATCGCCCGCTCGCAGCACATCTCGGTGCGCTACCTGCACAAGCTCTTCCAGCAGGACGGCACGACCGTCGGCCAGTTCGTGCGCGGGCGGCGCCTTGACGCCTGCCGCCGGGAGCTGGAGCGGCCGTCCCGCCGGCAGGCCGGCGTCGCCGCCGTCGCCCACCGCTGGGGCTTCGTCAGCCACTCCCACTTCAGCCGCGCGTTCCGCGAGACCTACGGCGTCTCGCCGCGCGAGTGGCAGGCCTACGCCGCGCACGCCGACGCCCGGCAGCAGGCCTCCTGACCCCCTTCCCCCGCCGTCCCCCCGCGGGCCGGCGGGGCCCGCCCGCCCACCGCGCGGACCCCGCCGGCCCGCAGCCCTGTGAAAGGCCGCCATGTCCTCCGCCCCGTCCTCCGCCAGACCCACCGTCGTGCTGGTCCACGACGGCTGTTCCGACGCGACCAGCTGGGTCGGCGTCGTCGCCGAACTCCACCGGCGCGGCCTGACCGTGCTCGCCGCCGCCAATCCGCTGCGCGGGCTCGCCCACGACGCCGCCTACCTGACCTCGGTGCTCGCCGGGATCGACGGCCCCGTCGTCCTCGTCGGCCACTCCTACGGGGGCGCCGTGATCACCGAGGCGGGCGCGGCGCCCAACGTCGTCGCGCTGGTCTACGTCGCCGCGTACCTGCCCGAGGTGGGCGAGAGCTACGACGCCCTCGCGCAGCGCTTCACCCCCTCGCCGCTGCTCTCCCGGCTGCGGCGCACCGCGTACGCCACCGCTCCGGTCGGGCAGGCGACCGAGCTCTCGGTGCCCGGGGACTGCTTCGGCCCGCTCGTCGCCGCCGACCTCGACCCGGAGGTGGCACGGGTGCTCGCGGCGCTGCAACGGCCGGTCGACGAACGGGTGTTCACCGACGCGCCGACCGTGGCGGCCTGGCGCGGCAAGCCCTCGTGGGCCCTGGTGACCGGTGCCGACCGCGCCCTGCCGCCGCCGGTGCAGCGGTTCACGGCCGAGCGGGCCGGCGCCACCGTCCTGGAGCTGCCCGAGGCCTCGCACGCGGTGGCCGTCTCCCGGCCGACGACGGTCGCGGAGTTCATCCACGACGCCGCCAGGCCGGCCGCCGGCTGACGCCGCATGCCACCGCGCCCGGCCCCGTGGTGACGGGGGCCGGGCGCGGTGGCATGCGGCTGTCCTGCTTCCTTCGCCTTCTTCTGCCTTCCTTCGCTTCCTTCGGCCTACTTCGCCAGGAAGGCCAGCAGCGCGGCGTTGACCTCCTCGGCGTGGGTCCAGAGCAGGCCGTGCGGGGCGCCCTCGATCTCCACGTAGTCGGCGGCGGGCAGCGCCTTGTGGAACTGGCGCGCGGTGTTCTCGATCGGCAGGGTGCGGTCGCCGGTGCCGTGCAGGATCAGGGCGGGCACGTCGATCCGGGCGACGTCGGCGCGGAAGTCGGTGTACCAGGTGGACGGCGCGGCCGAGGCGGCGAAGGCGCCGCCGCTCGCGGCGACGTTCCAGCTGTTGCGGACGGCCTCCTCGCTGATCCGGGTGCCGAGGTTCTCGTCCAGGTTGTAGAAGTCGTTGAAGAAGTCGGTGTAGAAGGCGAAGCGGTCGGCCTTCACGGCCGCGACGACGCCGTCGAAGAACTCCCGCGGGGCGGCGCCGTCCGGGTTCTCGTCGTTCTTCAGCAGCCACGGCTCCAGCGAGGCGAGGAAGGCGACCTTGGCGATGCGCTCGGTGCCGTACTGGGCGACGTAGCGGGCGGCCTCGCCGGTGCCCATCGAGAAGCCGACCAGGACGGCGTCCCGGACGTCCAGGGTCTCCAGGACGGTGTTCAGGTCGGCGGTGAAGGTGTCGTAGTCGTAGCCGGTGGTCGGCTGCGAGGAACGGCCGAAGCCGCGGCGGTCGTAGGTGATGACCCGGTAGCCGGCGTCGAGCAGCGCGGCGCTCTGGCGCTCCCAGGAGGCGCCGTTCAGCGGGAAGCCGTGGATCAGCACGACCGCCTGGCCGGTGCCGTGGTCCTCGTAGTAGAGCTCGATCGGAGCGGTGTTCTCCTGGCCGACGGTGATGAACGGCATGGTGAAGTCCTTTGTCTCTGGGGGTGTGCCGGGAATCGATCGGGCCCCGCCGCACCGGTGCGGCAGGGCCCGATCAGGGGAGTGGCGGTGATCCGGCCGGTCAGCCGGCGGCGTGCGGGTTGATCATCGACTGGGCGTAGAAGACGCCGAGGCCGTAGGCACCGGCGTGCTCCTTGACCAGGTCGGTCACCGCGACGTAGGTCTCGCTGCGGGCCCAGTCGCGCTGGAGCTCCAGCAGCACCTGCACCCAGGTGACCGGCACGGCGCCGGCGGCGGTCATCCGCTGGATGGCGTGCTCGTGGGCCAGCGGGCTGACACCGCCGGAGGCGTCGGCGACGACGTACACCTCGTAGCCCTGGTCCAGCGCGGAGAGCGCCGGCAGGACCAGGCAGACCTCGGTCCACAGGCCCGACAGGATGATCTTCTTACGGCCGGTCGCCTTGACCGCCTCGACCAGCGCCTCGTCCTCCCAGGCGTTCATCGAGGTGCGGTCGATGACCTCCTGGTCGGGGAAGACCTCGCGCAGCTGCGGGAGGATCGGGCCCGAGAAGGACTCGGCGGCGACGGTGGACAGGACCACCGGCACGTCGAAGATCTTTGCGGCCTTGGCGAGGCCGACGGTGGAGTTGATGATCGCGGTGCGGTCGCCGCTGCCGGTGCCGAAGAACATCTGCGGCTGGTGGTCGACGAACAGCATCATCGAGTTCTCGGGGGTCAGCAGGTCCGGGCTCGGGGCGGCGTGGACCGAAGCGATGTCGACCATGGGTCTTCTCTTTCCTTCTCAGTACAGGGGCTTGACGTAACGTCAGGCGCTCGCCCGGTTCCCTGGGGCGCTCACGGGAACGACGCTACGGCCGGACCTCCGGCCCTTCTGCTCGTTCCGCGTCCCACCGCTGTCCCGACAGCGCATAGCCTGTGCCGCATGGAGATCCGCACCGCCTCGGACGAGGACTGGCCGAGCATCTACCCCTTCTACTCCGCGATCATGGCCGAGGGCCGGACGTACGCCTTCCCCGAGCGGCAGACCCTCGACGAGGCCAGGCCCTGGTGGATGGAGCAGCCCCCCGGCCGCACGGTCGTCGCCGTCCTGGACGGCCGCATCGCTGGCTCCGCCAAGATGGGCCCCAACAAGCCCGGCCGCGGCTCCCACATCGGCACCGCCTCCTTCCTCGTCGACCCCGCCCACCAGGGCCGCGGCATCGGCCGCGCCCTCGGCGAGCACGTCATCGCCTGGCACCGCTCCGAGGGCTACCACGGCATCCAGTTCAACGCCGTCGTGGAGACCAACGAACCCGCCGTCCACCTCTGGCAGTCCCTCGGCTTCGAGATCATCGGCACCGTCCCCGAGGTCTTCGACCACCCCGACCACGGCTACGTCGGCCAGCACTTCATGTTCCGCCGCCTCTGAGACGGCGAAGAGCCGCCCCTCGCTCCGCCGAGAGAGGGGCGGCCCTGGTTCCGGCCGGTCGGGGTCAGCAGTAGTTCACGACGGTCGAGACCGTCGAGGACGACGGGTACCAGCCGGGCTGGGTCACGGTGAACGTGGCGGTCACCTGCGAGCCGCAGGGCACGTCGCCGGTGACGCTGCCGATCTCCTGGGCCGGCCCGTTGGCCTCGATCAGGACGGTCGGGTAGACGGTGCCGAGCGCCGGGTTGGTGATGCCGATGGTGGTCAGCTGGAAGGAGACCTGCTGGTCCTGCCAGGTCGCGCTGTACGGAGTGGCGCGACCGAACGCGTAGACGTGGCCCTGGTTGATGTTGATACAGGCCCTGACCGTGACGTGGTTCGGCACACCCGGGGTACCGCACGTGGTGACGCCCACGGGGTTGGCGGAGGCGGTCTGGACTCCGGTCAGCGCGGCCAGGGCGGCGGTGCCGGCGAGAACAGCGGCAAAGCGTTTCATGGGTTTCCTCCCTCGTTGGGTGTTCCCGGTGGACACCGGGAACACATGTGACATGTCACATCGCTCTGGTCGGATTGTCACATGCCGCCACGAACGGGGATAGCCGCCCGCCCTGTCAGCAACCGGCCACCGGAGGAGCCGCTCCATAGGGGTCCAACGCGCCGGCCTTGGCGGCTCGGAGGAGCGCGGCGAACTCGGCAGGGGTGGTACGGACTATGGGGTCGGTGTCGTCGGACTCGCGAAGCTCGATCAGTCCGTCCGTGGTACGCACCTCGACGCACTCGTCGTTCGCACCGGAGTAGCTGGACTTCTGCCAAGCCGAGCTATGCATGCTTGCTTTCCACTTCCTTCTTCAGGGATGCGATGAAGTCGCGGGAGTTCTCCTCCGAGAGGGCGCAGGACTCGAACCGGGCGAGCAGGGATCGGAATCTCGCCGTGTGCGCCGGGGAGTCGAAGATTCGAATACTCCGCGCGATGCTCCTCTCCGCCGGCTGGGCGCCGGACGCCATCGCCGACGCCGAACTCGCCTTCCACGAGCTGTACATCAACGCCTGGCAGCACGCGGGCTCCCCGGCGCCGCCCGTCCTGGTCTCCCTCCGGTCCGCCGTGCTCCGCGTCTCCGTCTGCGACGACTGCCCCGACCTGCCGCCCGAGCCCCGCCTCCCCGCCGACCCCTACGCCGTCTCCGGGCGCGGGCTCCACCTCGTGCGCGCCCTCACCCACCGGTTCGGCGTCGACCCGGTCAAGACCGGCAAGGTCACCTGGTTCGAGCTGGACGCCGCCGCGTGAACGGCCCCATCGCCCCTGGCGACACGTACCTGCGCACCTACACCGAGCCCGAGGTCACCGCCCTCCTCCGCGAACTCCACGAGCGCGGAAAGCCGTTCGGCATCCATTGGGGCTCCGCGGCCGTCAACGGAACCAGCATCGACGGCCGCCTCCTCGTCGACTTCGGTGACACCTCCGTGGCCACCGTCCTCAACCTCCTCCACGTCCTCCGGGAGAGGGGTGACCGGCCGTGGGAGTCGTGATCCCCCTCCTCGGCGGGGCGACCCACGCGGAGCGGACCACCGTCGCCTACCTCACGGCCGAGTCCGCCCCGGACGCGGCCGTGCAGCTCCGGGCGGCCGTCGACCTCGACATCCACGTCGGGCCGGGGGAGGAACTCGCGGTCGCCCTCGCCCGCGACCAGGCCGAGGACCTGCTCCACGGCCTCGCCGACCGCCTCGGCCACCGGGTCATCGGGGCCCACCGATGAGTCTCAACGGCGCCGGCCTCCTGGTCGGCGCCGCCCTCACGGTCCTGGTCGCACTCGCCTTCGCCACCGTCTTCCTCGGCGTCATCGCGACCCTGCGGATCTCCCACTTCGACGACCACCCGTCCCACCCCGACAAGCATCCCGACTACCGAGAGCGCCGGAGCAAGGTCGCCATACGCGACAACATCCCTCGTACGACGGAACATGATTGACGGCAAGTCAGTCGAGTCCGTACGGTGATTGGCCGACTACTCACACTTGACCGCCCGGGGGCGTGATGAGCCAGCCGTGGGACGCCGATCCCGACGCCGTTATGACCCGGCGCCTCGGCAAGTCGCCGACGGAGCTGGGCACCACCGGAGGCCGGGACGGCTGTCCCGACATCTGGGAACTCGACAACGGCGACATCGCCGTCATCGGCCGTGACCTGACCGCCGCCTACCGGGCCGGGCTCCCGCACGACGTGGCCGTCGGGGAGGGCGGGCGCCTGGTGGTCATCCCCCGCGCCACCCTCCTCTCCGCGAAGGCGGACCTCCCGGATGCCTGACTTCCTCGGCGACCTGCCGGGCGACCGGCTGCCCCTCGACGAGTACCGGGCGGACTTCCGCCGCCGGGACTTCGCGGTCGACGGCTACGACTCGTGGAAGCTCGAACGCCGCCAGGACTTCCAGGAGCCCGGGGACCCCAGCTGGCGCGCCTACGTTGAGGGGGACTGGGCGCGGTCCCTCCGTCTGATCGACGCCATGCGCGACGACCTGCTCCAACTCGCCCGCACGGCCGCCGAACACGACACCCGCATGCTGCGCGTACGCGTCGTCGAGTTCCCGGTCACCCCCTATCTCGCCTGGGAACTGCACCTGCTGCGGCTGCGCGCCGAGTGCGGCGAGCTGATCCGGGTCGTCGGCCCGGACGTGATCGCGCCGTACGAGCAGGACGGGCCGCTGCCGGAGCTCGTCACCCTCGGTCCGGACACCGTCTACGACATCGGGTACGACGCGGACGGCGTCCTCGACGGGGCGACCCGCTACACGGGCCGGCCGGTTCGGGAACGGGTCGTCGAGTTCATCGCCGGCCTGTACGGCCGGGGCGAGGACATCGCCGGCTTCATGGCTCGCGAGGCGGGGGGACTGCGGCCCGACGGACCGCGGCCGGCCGGGGCAAGGGCGGGGCGCTGAGCCGTGCCGCAGGAGAGACCCGAGGGCTCACCGGACCACACCGGCTCGTCCGTCTCCTCGTCCATGTCCGGTTCGGCAGGCAACGTCGTGCAGGCCCGGGACATCCTGGGGCCCCTGCACATCCACGCCGCACCGTTGCCGCCCACCAGGCACGGTGAAGCCGTCCCGTGGCAGCTGCCCACGGACGTCCGCGGCTTCGTCAACCGGTCGGCGGAACAGCAGGCCATGAACCACCTGCTGGCCGAGCACCCGCGCGGGCCGCGGATCCTGGTGCTCACCGGCACGGCCGGCGTCGGCAAGACCTCCCTCGCCCTGCACTGGGCGCACGCCGTCCGCGAGCAGTTCCCGGACGGCCAGCTGTACGCGAACCTGCACGGCTACGACCCGCAGGAGCCCACCGCCCCCGCCCAGGTGCTCGAACGCTTCCTGCGCGCCCTCGGCGTACCCGCCACGGCGATTCCCACCGATCTCGAGGCGCTGGCGTCGACCTACCGCTCGCTGGTGGCCGGTCGGCGGATGCTGATCGTGCTCGACAACGCCTCGCGCGCGGCCCAGGTCCGCCCGTTGCTGCCCGGCACCCCCGGCGGGCTGGTGGTGGTGACCAGCCGCCACCGCCTGTCCGGCCTCGGCGTGCGGGAGGGCGCCCGGCACCTGACCCTGGAGGTGCTCGCGGAGCACGACGCCGTCGAGCTCCTGCGCGCGGTGACCTCGGACTACCGCAGCGAGGACGACCCCGCCGAGCTCGTCCAGCTGGCCCGGCTCTGCGCGCGCCTGCCGCTGGCCCTGCGGATCGCCGCCGAACGCGCCGCCGGTCGGCCGCGCATGCTCCTGAACGACCTGATCCAGGACCTCCGGGACGAGTCCAGCCTCTGGGACGCGCTCTCCAGCGAGGACGAGGAGGAGTCCGAGGCCGTCCGCTCCGTCTTCGCCTGGTCCTACCGCGCCCTGCCGGCCGACGCCGCACGGCTGTTCCGCATGCTCGGCCTCCACCCCACAGGGGAATTCAGCACCGCGGCCGCGGCCGCGCTCATCGCGACCGGGGTCAGGCAGGCGCGCCGCCTGCTGGACGCGCTCGTCGCGACCCACATGGTCGAACAGACCGCCGCGGACCGCTTCCGGTTCCACGACCTGCTGCGCGCCTACGCCGTGGACCAGGCGCGCAGCGCGCAGGAACCGCAGGAGAGCGAGCACGCCGTCCGGCGGGTGCTCGCCTGGTACCTGCACACGGCGGACGCGGCCCAGGCCCGCACCGCTCCCCACGAGCCCCGAGTACTACTGGCTCCCCTCGATCCGGACGTGGAGCCGACGGCCTTCGACGACGACACCACCGCGATGCGGTGGTTCGAGGCGGAGCGGGAGAACCTCGCGGCCACCGTCCGGACCGCGACCGCCCTGGGGCTGGACGGCTACGTCCACCGGCTGGCGATCGTTCTCCGCGCCTTCTACATGGTGCGCAATCCCTTCCAGGACTGGTTCGAGACCTCGCGGCTGGGGCTGGACGCCGCCCGACGCGACGAGGACCGGCACGCGCAGGCGGAACTGCACGAGAGCCTGGGCATGGCGTACACGCAGTCCGGCCGGCTCGACCGCGCGGTCGACCAGTACCGGGCGGCACTGGTCATCCGCCGCGAGCTCGACGATCCCGCAGGGGAGGCTCTGACCCTCAACGGGCTGGGGTTGCTGCGGCTGCGCCGACGCCGGCTCACGGACGCGCGGGAGGCGTTCGAGCGGGCCGGGGCCTTGTTCCGGGCCATCGAGGACACCTACTGGGAGCCGCGCACCGCGGTCAACCTCGCCGAGGTCGAGGCCGCGCTCGGCCGGCTCACCGAGGCCGAGCGCCTGGTCCGGTCCGGCTTGGAGACCTTCCGCGACCGCGCCGACCGCTGGGCGGAGGGGAACGCGCTGTGCGTCCTCAGCCTGATCCAGCTCGAGGGTGGGCGGGTGGCCGAGGCACTGGACAATGCTCAGCGGGCGGTCGACCTTGCGGTGGACCTCGACAGCGCCGTGGCGGAGGGCCACTGGCTGACGCAACTCGGGCATGCCCAGCGCGCCGCCGGCCAACCCGCCGACGCTCTCGTCTCCTACCACCGGGCCGCCGTCCTGCAGCGCGGCCTCGGCGACCGCAGCCGCGAAGCGCTGGCCTGGGACGGGGCCGGCCGCGCCCACCTCGACCTCGGCCGGCCCCAGGAAGCGACCGGGTTCCACCGCCGGGCCGTCGCCGTGCACCGTGAGCTGGGCGAGCGGTGGCAGGAGGCGACAGCCCTCTGCCACCTCGCCACCGCGCTGGAGAGCGGCGAGGACCCGGAAGCCGTTCGGCAGCACCGACGCGAGGCGCTGGCGCTGCTCGACGAGTTCACCGACCCGGGCGCCCTTCGCCTGCGCGGCCGATTGACGAGCGCCCTCGGCCCGGACGCCTGATCCAGCCCGCAAAGAGTCATCTGCCCCGAGCCGGCACCCCGGTTCGTCGACAGCGAGTGGACTCTGTGCGCAGGGCTCGAACTGGGTGGGGATTGTGTGAGGGGTGCGGGTCACACGCACAAGTGAATATCGGGCAATCCGGGTGCGGAGGGTCCGGTTCTCCCGCTGTGCTGGGCACGCCTGGTCAGACAGGGCGACGGTGTCCGTCGGCGATGAGAGTGGGGACCGTGGGAAGAACAGGGAAGCGGACGACGTGTGCCGCGGCGGTCGCGGTACTGGCGATGGTGGGCCTCGGCGGCTGCGCGATGCCCGCAGTGCCGGTCTCGGAGACACCGAGGGCCGCTCGGGTCCCGGCGCCGGCTGCGCCGGTGGACCCTGCGACCCGGTCCGGGGCGCTGCCCAGTACCGGCGCCAGCCCATTGCTCCCCGTGGCCGGAGCCGCCGCCGCACTCTTCGTGGGCGTCGGCGGCGTCCTGGTGGTGCTGTGGCGGGACCGCAGGACCGGGACGCCGGCACCGCCGCCCTCCCCGCGCCCGGGCCGAGGAGAGCTGTGACCAGCGACGACTTGCCCCGACCAGGGGGGAGGGGTAGTGTTTCCTAGTCGCTCGACAGGGAGCACCGGACACGCATCGGCGCGGACGGTCCCGGGGCGGCCAATCCTCTGGAAATACCTACGCTTCCCGCATGGGGT
>NZ_JBEOSF010000045.1:0-72146 GCF_040302725.1 Kitasatospora sp. NPDC097605
TTCGGCCCCCCGCCGACTGCCCCGCGGTTTTGGGTTGGGTGGGTGGGGGGCCTCGCGGGGGGGGGGGGGCGGGGGCCGCGGCGGGGCCCCACCGCGAGCCAGGCACTGGGCATCGGCTCCGAGGCCGCGGTGGCGCGCGGGACCTCATGGGTGGCCCGGGGCCTGTGGGGGCCGTGGCCGGGGCGCTCGCCGTGCGGGTGTACGGCAGCGCCTAGGCGGGCCGGGCTGCCGCCCGTCACCGCGATGTCGCCCATCCGGTCCGTGCGCAGCACCGTGGCGCCCAGTGCCCGCAGCCGGTCCACCGTGCGCGGTGACGGGTGGCCGTACGGGTTGTCCGCACCGCAGGAGATCAGCGCCAGCCGGGGGCTCAGCGCCGCCGTCAGCTCCCAGTCCTGGTAGGCCGAACCGTGGTGCGCCACCTTCAACACGTCCACCTTGCTCTCCTTCCCGGCCGTCCTCAGCCGGCTCAACAGGGCCTCCTGCGCCGGCGGCTCCAGATCACCCAGCAGGGCCATCCGCACACCGCCCGCCAGGGTCACCAGCAGCGCGACACTCGCGTTGTTCGCACCCGACACCGCCGTCGGCTCCTCTCCGTCCGGCCACAGCACCTCCCACGAGACGTCGGCCCCGGCCGACCGGCGCTCGCCGGGGCCGGCCCTGGTCAGCGCGACCCCGGCCCGCGCCGCCCATCCCGCGACCCGGGCGGCCTCGCCCGGCGGATCGTTCACCGCCGTCCCCTGCACCGCCGCGACCCGCCGGCCGCGCAGTACGCCCGGCAGCCCCTCGACGTGATCGGCGTGGAAGTGCGTCGCCAGGAAGAGCGGCACCCGGGTGATCCCCAGGTCGCGCAGACAGCGATCGGCCGCCTGCGGATCCGGGCCGGCGTCCACCACCACCGCGCTGTCGGGCGGCCCGCCGCCCTCCGACACCACCGGCATCACCAGCATGTCGCCCTGCCCCACATCGCACATGACCAGCCGCCAGTCCGGCGGCGGCCAGCCGGTCGCGATCCGGGCCAGCACCGGCGGCCGCAGCAGCACCGCGAGCAGGACCAGCAGCAGGACGCCCACCGCCACCAGGCGCAGCCGGCCCAGCGGCCGCCTCGCACCGGCCGGGCCGACGGCGCGCCGGGGCATCAGCGCGGGCACCGTGCAGCAGAGCGCGGCCGTGCCGACGGCGAGGCTCACCGTGCCGAACCACCCGCCCGGCCAGGACAGCCGGCCACCCGGAAGCTCCGCGCCGTGCCGGGCGACCGCGGCCAGCCAGCCGGCCGGTACCCCGGCGGGCTCGGCGAGCAGCCTGGCCAGCGCGGGCGAGAGCGGGTCGAGCGCCAGGACCGCGAAGCCCAGCAGGGTCGCCGGAGCCACCGCCAGTTCGGCCAGCAGGTTGCACGGGATCCCGAGGAGGCTGACGTGCCCGAACAGCACCACCGTCACCGGCGCGCAGAGTGCCTGGGCCGCCGCCGTCGCCCCGACGGCACCCGCCAGGTGGTGCGGCCAGCCCCGCGCCCGCAGGCCGTCCGCCCAGCGCGGGCCGAGGACCAGCAGGCCGACCGTGGCGAGCACCGACAGCAGGAAGCCGAAGGAGCGCGCCAGGTAGGGGTCGAGGAGGACCAGCAGCAGGGCTGTGCCCGCCAGCGCCGGCACCGCCTGGCGCGGACGCCCGGTGGCCAGCGCCAGCAGCCCGATCAGCCCCGTCCCCGCCGCTCGGAGCACGCTCGGCTCCGGGCGGCAGATCGTCACGAAGGCCAGCGTGACGGCGGCGCCGAGCAGCGCCGTGGTGCGCAGCGGGATCCCGAGCAGGGCGGCGAGTCCGCGCCGTTCGGCGGTGCCGGCCCGCCCCGGGGCGCCGAGCAGCACGCCCAGTACGATCGCGAGGTTGGCCCCGCTGACCGCGACCAGATGGGCCAGGTCGGTGTCCCGGAACGCCTCCCAGAGGTCGTCCGGCAGCCGCGAGGTGTCGCCCACGACGAGACCGGGCAGCAGCCCGCGCTCGTCCGCCGGCAGACCGTCGGTGGCCTCCCGCAGTCCGGCCCTGAGCCGCCCGGCGATCCGCTGCGGCAGGCTCGGCGGCGCGAGCTGTCGCGGTTCGCCGTGCGCGATCAGCAGTGCCGCCGACTCGCCCGTGCGCTCGTCCGCCGGGCGGACCGTCACCTCGGCGGCGAGCCGGGTCGAGGGCAGCAGCCGCTCCCACGCGCCGGTGTCCTCGCCGCGGACCAGGACGGTGACCGGTGTGCGGGTGCGGACGGTGCGCGGGCCCGGCTCGCCCGGGAGGATGCCGTCGGGAACGGTGACCCGGTCCACCAGCGCCTCCACGGTGAGCAGGTTCTGGCCGGCCCCGGAGCCTCCCCGGGAGACCCGCACGCGCGGGTCCGCGGTGAGGGTGAGGTCGACGCCGACCTCCGCCGCCGGGGTGGCGGCGCGGGCCAGTTCGGGCAGCGGTCCGCGGTGCAGGTCCGCGGTGTGCAGGAGGGTGGCCGTCGTGGCGGCGGCCGCGGTGAGCAGCACGGCCGCGAGGGTCACCGTGGCGGGCCGGCGGCGGACCGGTCCTGCGGCCGGACCCGCCCGGAAGGCGAGGAGGACCAGCCCGAGGAGCGCGGCCGTGCCCGCCGCCACCGCGAGGACGGCGGCGTGCCCGGGCCCCAGGCCGAGGACGGCGGCCGTGACCGCCCAGGCCGCGACGGCGGGCGGCAGCAGGCGGAGGTCGTTCGGGCCCGGCGCGGCGGGGGCGACGGCGCCGGTGGTGGGAGCGGCGGTGGCGATGGTGGCACCTCCTTTCGGGCAGGGCGCGGGGCGGCCGGTGGGCGATGGGTGGGTGATGGGTGGGTGGGTGGCGGGACGAGGATGGGGGTGGCGGGCCGTCAGAGGGTGAGCAGCGGCCGGAGTTCCGTGTAGGTGCGCTCGCCGATTCCGCTCACCTGCCGGAGTTGGTCGAGCGAGCGGAACGCGCCGCCGTGGGAGGCGCGGAAGGCGATGATGCGCTGGGCGAGGGTCGGCCCGACGCCGGGGAGGGTGTCGAGCTGTTCGAGGGTGGCGTGGTTGAGGCTGACCGGCTGTTTCGACGCCGCGGGCGGCGGCCCGATGCCCGCCCCGGCGGCCGGCTGGGGACCGGGCTCGCCGACGACGATCTGCTCGCCGTCGGCCAGGAAGCGGGCCAGGTTGAGGTTCCTGGTGTCCGTCCCGGGCAGCGGCCCGCCGGCCACCCGCAGGGCGTCCGCGACCCGGGAGCCGCCGGGCAGGGTGTGCACTCCCGGGGAGCCGACCCGGCCGCCGATGTCGACCACCACGACGGCGCCCGGCGCCGCGCCGCCGGTGTCGTTCCCCGTCGTGCCGCCCACCGCGCCCTCGGGCAGGCCCGGGCCCGGGGTGGCGGCCGACGGGACCGAGGCGACGGCGACGGCCGGGACCTCGACCGACTGCGGCCGGGCCAGCCAGAAGTGTTGGACGCCGTAGCCGACGGTGAGCAGGAGGAGGACGAGCAGGCCGACCACCGCCCGCCGGTCGAGCGCCAGCGCGTGGCCCGTCCACGGGTTCGGGACACGGTCGGGCCCGGCGCGGTCGGACACGACGCCATCGGGCCCGGCCCCGCCGGGCGCCCCGGCCCCGGGCGGCGGCACACCGCCACCGGCCGCCGGTGCCTCGTACACCGAGGGTTCGGTGTCCGGCGGTTCACCGGACTCGGGCAGCAGGGCCGCCATCCGCAGGCTCGCGGTCTCGTTGACCCGCTGGATCTCGTGGCGCTTGCGCGCGCCGATGCGCATGCTCGTCATGCGGAGCACGGTAGGAACCGCCCGAGCAGCGCGCGGAAATTACCGAACGCCTGTGGAAAACCCCGGGGTTGTGGATGAGAAAGGTCACCCGCAGGAGGGAGAGGAAGCGTCAGTTGTTGACGGCCCGCCGGCCGGACGGTCCCGTACCGCGCATCCCCGCCACTCCCGTCACCCCGTCACCGGGGCGAGACCACCACCGCGAGCAGCCCCGGCCCGACGTGCGCGCCGATCACCGCCCCCACCTCGCCCACGTAGAGGTCGCGCAGCCCCGGCACCCGCCCCCGCAGCCGTTCGGCGAGCGGCTCGGCCCGGTCCTCCGCCGCCAGGTGGTGGACGGCGATGTCGACCTCCCGCTCCCCCGCCCGCTCGACCGCGATCTCCTCCAGCCGGGCGATCGCCCGGGACGCCGTGCGCACCTTCTCCAGCGGCTCGATCCGCCCCCCGTCCAGGTGCAGCAGCGGCTTGACCGCGAGCGCCGAGCCGAGCAGCGCCCGCGCGGCGCCGATCCGGCCGCCCCGCCGCAGGTACTCCAGGGTGTCGACGTAGAAGAAACCGCTGGTCGCGGCGGTCCGCCGCGCGACGGCCGCCGCCGCCTCGTCGAGGTCCCGGCCGGCCGCGATCGCCTCGGCCGCCGCCAGCACCCCGTACCCGAGGGCCATCCCGACCAGCCGGCTGTCCACCACCCGCACCGGGACGGGAGACTCGGCGGCCGCCAGCCGGGCGGCCTCCGCCGTCCCGGACAGCTCGCCGGAGATGTGCACCGAGACGACGCCCCGCGCCCCGCCCTCGGCGGCCGCCCGGTAGGCGGCGGCGAAGGACTCCGGGCTGGGCCGGGAGGTGGTGACCCGGTGCTTGCCGCGCAGGGCCTCGGCGACGTCCTTCGGGGAGATCTCGACGCCCTCGGCCCGCACCTCGTCGCCGACCGCGACGCTCAGCGGGACCACGGTGATCCCGTGCCGGTCGACGGCTTGCTGGGGCAGGTAGGCCGTGGAATCGGTGACGAGTGCGAGGTCGGCGGGCATGAGGCGGAGGTTACTCCCCGCCCGGGCCGGACGGCAGCATCCGGACCGGGATCAACCGGCCGAGGGGCCGGTGGACGGCTTGCGCAGCCGCTGCGCCAGCTTGGCCACCGGGTCGGCGAGGCCGAGCAGCTCCTCGGCGCTGGGCCGGCCGCCGCGGCCGTCCGTGAGCCCGGGCCGGGCCCCGCCGGCCCCACCCGCCTCGCGCGCCGCACCCGACGCGCCCGCCGCCCGGGAAGCACCGGAAACACCGGAAACACCCGAAACACCGGAAGCACCAGCAGCCCCCGAAGCACCGGAACCACCCGCGCCCCCCGAAGCGACGTCCCAGTGCCGCAGCGCCCCCGCCTCGTCCTCGCACTCCCGGCTCAGCCGGCTCAGCTCCTCCTCCGCGAACCGGTGCATCCGGTCCTGCGCCGCCCAGCGCATGGCCTCCGCCGAGTGGGTGATCCGCTCGGCCCGCTCGCGCAGCTCCGGCAGCTTCGCCGCGACGCGCCCGGCGTCCGGCTCGCGCTCCAGCATCCGCAGCTCGCTGTCCAGCTCCGCCGCGTGCGCGTCCAGCCGGGCCAGCAGCGCGAGCGACTCGCCGAGCTGGCCGTCCTGGGCGACGCCGCCCTGCAGGACCTGCCGGGTCCCGTCGAGCGCGGTCCGCAGGCGCAGGCGGACGGCGGAGATCTGCCCCTGCGGGCCGGTCTGGGTGTAGGTCTTGGCCTTGAGCGTGACGTTCTCGACCGCCCGACGGGCCTTGGCCTCCTGGCGTTCCATCTTCTCGCCGACCGCCCGGGCGGCCTTGACCAGGCCGACGACGACGAGCACCGCCACGCCGAGCCCGAACAGCAGGGCGAGTACGAGCAACACCCCGAGGATCTCCATCACACGCCGCCTTCCGCCGCCGAACCGGCCCCACCGGGCCCAACGCGGGCCGGCCCACCGAGGGTTCCACGGTATCCCCGGTACCCGCCCGGCGGACCGCCGATCGGGGGCGCCGGGCCGGACTTCAGGGGCGGCTCAGGGACGACTCGGGGTGAACCCCGAGCCCGCCGAACCGTATCCCCCGGACCCCGAGCCCCACCGAACCCCCGGCCCCCGAACCCCCGGAAGGCGCCCCCGACGCACCGCGGGGCGGGCGCCCCCGAAGGAACACCCGCCCCGCCGTCCGGCAGCGGCCTCAGCCGGTGACGATGTTGACCAGCTTCGGCGCCCGCGCGATCACCTTGCGCACCTCGGCCCCGCCGATCGCCGCGACGACCGCCGGGTCGGCCAGCGCCAGCGCCTCCAGCTCGGCGTCCGAGATCGACGGCGCGACCTCCAGCCGGGCCTTGACCTTGCCCTTGACCTGCACCACGCAGGTCACCGTCTCGTCGACGACGTACGCCGGGTCGGCCACCGGATAGTCGGCGTACGCCAGCGTCTCGCCGTGGCCCAGCCGCCGCCACAGCTCCTCCGCGATGTGCGGCGCCAGCGGGGCGACCATCAGCACCACCTGCTCGGCCACCGACCGCGGCGTGGAACCGCGCTTGACCAGGTAGTTGTTCAGCTCGATCGCCTTGGCGACGGCCGTGTTGAAGCGCAGCCCGGCCATGTCGCCGCGGACGCCGTCGACGGCCTTGTGCAGGGCGCGCAGCGTCGCCTCGTCCGGCTCCTCGTCCGTCACGACCAGCTCGCCGGTCGCCTCGTCGACGATGTTGCGCCACAGCCGCTGCAGGAAGCGGTACGAGCCGACGACGGCGCGGGTGTCCCACGGGCGGGAGACGTCCAGCGGGCCCATCGACATCTCGTACAGGCGCAGCGTGTCGGCGCCGTACTCGTCGGCGATCTCGTCGGGGGCGACGGCGTTCTTCAGGGACTTGCCCATCTTGCCGGCCTCGCGCTTGACCGGCTCGCCCTGCCAGAAGTACTGGCCGCCGCGCTCCTCGACCTCGGCGGCGGGCACCGGGAAGCCGCGCTCGTCGCGGTAGACGTCGGCGGTGATCATGCCCTGGTTGAACAGCTTGTGGAACGGCTCGACGGACGAGACGTGGCCCAGGTCGTGCAGCACCTTGTGCCAGAAGCGGGCGTACAGCAGGTGCAGCACGGCGTGCTCGGCGCCGCCGACGTACAGGTCGGCGCCGCCGCCGGGCTTCTGCTCGGTGGGGCCCAGCCAGTACCGCTCGTTGGCCGGGTCGACGACCTGCTCGCGGTCGGACGGGTCGATGTAGCGCAGCTCGTACCAGCAGGAGCCGGCCCAGTTGGGCATGGTGTTGGTCTCGCGGCGGTACGTCTTCGGCCCGTCGCCCAGGTCCAGCTCGACGGTGACCCAGTCCTCGGCGCGCGACAGCGGGGTCTTCGGCGTGGAGGTGGAGTCGTAGGGGTCGTAGGTGTGCGGCGAGTAGTCGTCGACCTGCGGGACCTCGACGGGCAGCATCGACTCGGGCAGCGCGTGCATGACGCCGTCCTCGTCGTAGACGATCGGGAAGGGCTCGCCCCAGTACCGCTGGCGGCTGAACAGCCAGTCGCGCAGGCGGAAGTTGACGGTGCCTTCGCCGATGCCGCGCGCGGTCAGCCAGGCGGTGACGGCGGCCTTGGCGTCGACGACGCTCAGGCCGTTCAGCGCGATGCCGTTCTCGGTGCCCTCGTCGTGGGCCGAGTTGACGATGACGGAGTCGTAGGTGTCGAACGCGTCGTCCCAGGCGGCCGGGTCCTCGCCGCGCCCGTCGGTGGGCTCGACGACGCAGCGCATCGGCAGGTCGAAGGCGCGCGCGAAGGCGAAGTCGCGGTGGTCGTGGGCGGGGACGGCCATGATGGCGCCGGTGCCGTAGCCCATCAGCACGTAGTCGGCGATGAAGACCGGGACGGGCTCGCCGCTGACCGGGTTGACGGCGTGAGCGCCGGTGAAGACGCCGGTCTTGACCTTGGCCTCGACCTGCCGCTCGACGTCGGACTTGGCGGCCGCGGCGGCGCGGTAGGCGGCGACGGCCTCGGCGGGGGTGGCGGCGCCGCCGGTCCACGCCTCACGGGTGCCCTCGGGCCAGGCGGCGGGCACGATCGCGTCGACCAGGTCGTGCTCGGGGGCCAGCACCATGTAGGTCGCGCCGAACAGGGTGTCGGGGCGGGTGGTGAAGACGGTGATGTCGCGCTCGCCGACGGCGAAGTCGACGCGGGCGCCCTCGGAGCGGCCGATCCAGTTGCGCTGCTGCAGCTTGATGGCCTCGGGCCAGTCCAGCAGGTCCAGGTCCGCGATCAGCCGGTCGGAGTAGGCGGTGATCCGCATCATCCACTGGCGCAGGTTGGACTTGAAGACGGGGAAGTTGCCGCGCTCGGAGCGGCCGTCGGCGGTGACCTCCTCGTTGGACAGCACGGTGCCCAGACCGGGGCACCAGTTGACCGGCACCTCCTTGGCGTAGGCCAGCCGGTACTCGCCCAGCACCTCGTCGCGCTCGGTACCGCTCAGCCCGGACCAGGCGCGGCCGCCGGGGACCTCACGGGTGCCGTTCTCGAACTCGGCGACCAGCTCGGCGATCGGACGGGCCTTGGCGGCCTGCTCGTCGTACCAGGAGTTGAAGATCTGCAGGAAGATCCACTGCGTCCAGCGGTAGTACTCGGGGTCGATCGTGGCGATCGAGCGGCGCGGGTCGTGGCCCAGGCCCAGCCGGCGCAGCTGCTGGCGCATGTTGGCGATGTTGGCCTCGGTGGAGACCCGCGGGTGGGTGCCGGTCTGCACGGCGTACTGCTCGGCGGGCAGGCCGAAGGAGTCGTAGCCCAGGGTGTGCAGGACGTTGTAGCCGTTCATCCGCTGGTAGCGGGCGAAGACGTCGGTGGCGATGTAGCCCAGCGGGTGGCCGACGTGCAGGCCGGCGCCCGACGGGTACGGGAACATGTCCATGATGAAGCTGTGCGGCTTCGCGGCGACGTCCGCGGCGGCCGGGTCGGCCAGGTCGCCGGCCGGGTTGGGGGCGTGGAACGTCCCCTCCTTCTCCCAGATGTCCTGCCAGCGGGACTCGATCTCCGCCGCCAGGGCGGCGCTGTACCGGAACGGCGCGGTCGCGGTGTCGGCCGCACCGGACGCAGGGGTCGTCTCGCTCATGGTCCTTCAAGCTCCATCGATGTCAGTTGGCGAACCGGCGCTCCGGGCCGGCGGCGGGACGGGTGCCCGGGCCGGGGCCCGGACGGACGCCGGGCGGCGGGCCCGGGCGGAAAACAAAAAAGCCCCTCGCAGGAGGGGGTGCCACGCCGACTCCGGCTCCGCCCTCGGGCGTGGCCGGTCCTGGTCAGCGCGGCCGACTAAGGAGCAGGCGCGCGGTTCGCATGGGCTCAGGGTACCGCAAGGGGGTCAGCGGCCTCCCGGGGATACCGCCGCACGGAACGCCGCGTCGATCCCGCGCAGTGCCCGCGCCACCCGCTCCGACTGCATCCCCGCCGCCAGCGCCCGGGCCCGGTCCGCGGTGCGCGCGGCCTCGGCGTCGTCGCCCGCCAGCCGCTGCGAGTCGGCCAGCCGGACCATGAGCAGCGCCCGGGACCGGGCCCGGGCGGGCCCCAGGCCCGCCACCGCCTCGGTCAGCAGCGCCTGCGCCCGGTCGTGCTCGCCCAGGAACAGGTACCCCTCCCCCACCATGCCCGCGAGGTCCGCCCGCTCCTCCGCCGGGGCGCCGTCGCCGGTGGCGTCCAGCTCCGCGAACGCCCGCGCGGCCGTCCCGGCGAGGCCGGCCGCGTCGCCGCGCCGCCCGTGGGCGCGGGCGATCCGGCCGAGTTGCAGCGCCCGCTCGGCCGGGGCGAGCCCGTCCCCGGCGGCCGCGACCGCTTGCGCGAGCACGGTGACCACGTCCAGTCCGCGTCCGCCGGCGCTCCAGGTGGCCAGCACCACCAGGCCGCCGAGCACCGCCACCCCGTCCCGCCGTTCGCCGCCCAGGTGGGCGGCGCGCAGCGCGGCCGCGAACGCCCGCTGCGCGGTGGCGTCGTGGCCGAGGTCGAAGGCGGCCCAGGCGGCGAGCGCGGCGAGCCGGCCGGCGGCGCCGTAGAGGGCCCGGCCGAGCGGTTCGTCGTAGCGGCCGAGTTCCAGCAGTTTGGCGACCATGGCGAGCTCGGCGCGGACGGGGCCGAGGACGAGCCCGCCGCCGCAGGATCGTTCCAGCCGCTGTTTGCCGCGGTGGGCGGCGGCGAGTTCGCCGATGACCGCGGGGTCGACGCGCAGCGCGCCGTCGCCGCCGAGGGCGGGCGGCGGGGTGGCCAGCCGGCGGGCGGCCTCGGCGAGGTCGGCGCCCCGGAAGAGGTCGGTGAGGCGGACGGGGCCGGCGTCGGCGGCGGTCTCGCGCAGCGCGGTCTGCGCGGTGTCGGCGGTCCACGGGTCGGTCAGCAGGCGCGGGGAGAGGATCTTGGCGCCGCGGTGGCCGCCCATCGCGCCCCAGAGCTGTTCGTAGGTGACGGCGATGCCGAGGGTGCGGCTGAGCACCTCGCAGACGGCCTGGTCGTGCGGGCTGCGCGGGACCATGCCCCGGTCGCGCCACTTGTAGGGGGCGGTGGAGCTGATCGCGAGCCGGGCCGGGACGGTCTCGTTGACCTCGCGGGCGAGCCGCTCCGGGCTCCAGCCGAGCTGGTGGAGTATCCGGGCGAGTTCCTCGTTGCGTCTGCGCTCCAGATCCGCCATGGCTCCGACGGTAGCGGTCCGCCGGGGGCCGCCGCCGGGAGCCCGCGGAAATGCCGTGAACGCCGAAGGCCGCCTCCCGTTCGGGAGGCGGCCTTCGTTTCCTGTGGAGCTACGGGGAATTGAACCCCGGACCTCTTGCATGCCATGCAAGCGCTCTACCAACTGAGCTACAGCCCCTTGACCTGCGATGTCACCGGGGGTTCGTTCCGTTTCCCTCGGCGACATCGACTACTTTACACGGTCCTGGGGGTGCTCCACGAATCCGTTCCCCGGGCGGCCTCCTACCCGCCCGCCCGACGCCCCTCCGCGGACGCCTCCACCCGCTCCACCGCCGGCGCCCCCGGCCGTTCCACCGCGGGCGCCTCCGTCCGCTCCTCCGTCCGTCCGGACGTCGCCTCCGTCCGTCCGGACGCCACCGCCCGGGCGGCGAAGCCGGCGCCGAGCGCGACGGCCCCGCCGATGACCGCCGTGGTGAGCAGCAGCGCGTGCCCGGAGTCCCCGGCCGGCGCGGGCAGGTCGGCCGCGCCGAGGAACACCGAGCCGAGCAGCGCGATGCCGACGACCTGGCCGAGCTGGACCGCCGTCACCACGAACCCGCTGGCGTCCGCCGCGTCGGCGGGGGCCACCCGGGCGAGCGCCCGGCCGAACAGCGGCGCGTAGGCGCAGCCGGCCAGCAGCCCGAGGACCGCGGAGAGCAGCAGCGGCGCGGCACCGAGCCCGGAGCCGTCGCGCAGCAGCAGGCCGAGCAGCAGGTAGCCGACGGCGAGCAGCCCGGTGCCGAGCGGCGGCAGGAGGCCGTGCAGGCGCCGGGGCAGCCGCTGCCAGTACAGGCTGGCGACGCCGAAGCCGGCCGCGATCGGGGCGGAGCAGAGGCCGGCCCGCAGGGCGCTGTACCCGAGCCCGGACTGCTGGTGCAGGGCGAAGGAGAACATGAAGCCGGCGAAGGCCAGCAGGATCATGAAGACCGCGCCGACGGCGGGCAGCAGCCCGGCCGCGCCGAGGACCCGTCCGCTGATCAGCGGCTGTCCGCCGCGCCGCGCGAGCCGCCGTTCGACGACCGCGAACAGGGCGAACAGCAGGGCGCTCGCGCCGAGCATCGCCCAGCCCCAGCCGGGCCAGCCGAGTTCGTGGCCGAGCACCAGCGGGACGACGAGCAGCCCGAGGGCGGCGGCGAGCACCAGCAGGCCGGGCAGGTCGAAGCCGCGGTCGCGGTCCCCGGGCAGCCGGGGCAGCAGCCGGGCGCCGGCCGCCAGCAGCGCCACGCCGATCGGCAGGTTGACCAGGAACACCGGGCGCCAGCCCGAGCCGAACAGGTCGGCGCTGACCAGCACCCCGCCGAGCACCTGCCCGGCCGCGATGCCGCCGGCGAGGACGGCGGAGTACAGGCCCAGGGCGCGGACGCGGTCCCGGCCGGTGAAGGTCCGCTGGATGAGGCTCATCACCTGGGGCACCATCAGGGCCGCCCCGGCGCCCTGGAGCAGCCGGAAGGCGATCAGCCAGCCGGTGGCGGGGGCGAGCCCGCAGGCCAGCGAGGCGGCGGTGAAGGCGGCCAGACCGCTCTGGAAGACCCGGCTGTAGCCGTAGCGGGCGCCGAGCCGTGCTCCGGTGACGAGCAGCACGGCGTAGCTGATGGTGTAGCCGGCCACCACGAACTGGAGGGCGGCGCCGGAGGCGTGCAGGTCGGTGCGGACGGTCGGCACCGCGACGTTGACGATGGCGGTGTCGAGCACGGCCATGAACTGGCCGCTGAGGACGAGGGCGAGGAGCGGTCCGGGCCGGGCGACGGACGCCGCGCCGGGCCCGGCGGCGGGGGCGGCCGGCGAGGCGGCCCGGGCCGGACCGCGCCGGGTCTGGAGATCGGTCATGCGTCGAGCGTCGCGACGGCCCGGTACCAGTGGTTAGAGCCTGCCGATCCTGGTACCGGCAGCACCTGTCACGCCCCGCCGGGCTGCGGCACGATGGCGGGTATGACCGTCGCGGACACCCCCGGCACCGTCGGGCCCGCCCCCGCCCGGACCCCCTCGGACCGAGCCGGGGCCGGCCGGCGCGACCGGCGCCGCACCGAGCTGGCCGAGTACCTGCGCGCCCGCCGCGCCCGGGTCTCCCCCGAGGACGTCGGCCTGCCGCCCGGCCTGCGCCGCCGTACGCCCGGCCTGCGCCGCGAGGAGGTGGCGCAGCTCGCCGGGGTCGGGGTCACCTGGTACACGTGGCTCGAACAGGGGCGCCGGATCAACGCCAGCGAGCAGGTGCTGACCGCGGTGGCCCGGGTCCTGCTGCTGGACGCCGCCGAGCGCGAGCACCTGTTCCGGCTGGCCGAGGTGGCGGTGCGGCGCCCGGCGCACCCGGAGCCGGTGCTGGACCCGTCGACCCAGCTGATCCTGGACGCCCTGGTGCCGCTGCCGGCCGCCGTCTCCAACAGCCGGTACGACGTGCTGGCGTGGAACTCCAGCTACGAGGCGCTGTTCGCCGCGAGCCGGACGCGGACGGCCGACGGCTGGTTCAACAGTCTCTGGTGCACGGTGACCAGCCCGGACTGCTGCAATCCCTTCCTGAACCGGGACGAGCAGCTGCCGCAGATGGTCGCGGTGCTGCGCGGCGCGTACGGCCGGCACGTCGGCGAGCCGGCGTGGGAGGAGTACGTGCGCTCGCTGCTGGCGGCGAGCGCGGAGTTCCGGGAGCTGTGGGCCCGCCAGGAGGTGTCCTCGCGGGCGACGTCGCTGAAGGTGTTCCGGCACCCGCTGGTGGGCGTGATGCGGCTGAACGCGACGTACCTGACGATCCCCGGGGTGCCGGAGGCCTACGTCGCCGTCTACACCCCGGACTCGCCGCAGGACCGCGCGCGGGTGGAGCGGCTGGCCGCACTGGCTCCGGGCGGCTGGACCGCCCCGTGCGGCCACACCCGCACCGGGCCGACCGGCTGAGCGGGGAACATCCGGCGAGGGGAGAGGCAGGGGAAGGCAGAGGAAAGGCAACGGACAGCGCCCGGAACGCCGGAAGGCCGCCACCCACCGGGTGACGGCCTTCCTCGTCTGTGGAGCTACGGGGAATTGAACCCCGGACCTCTTGCATGCCATGCAAGCGCTCTACCAACTGAGCTACAGCCCCGCGACACACGTGATCCCTGCGGACCCCGGGTGCGGAGTGGAGCTACGGGGAATTGAACCCCGGACCTCTTGCATGCCATGCAAGCGCTCTACCAACTGAGCTACAGCCCCTCGCTGACCGGATCTCCCGCTTCCCTTCCGGGCCGCGTTCCCTCCGTGCGAACGAGGAAGACTCTAACCGCAAAGGCCCGGAACTGCGAAATCCGCCCCCCGGGGCCCCCTCCGCACCCCTGCCGGGGAACCTCAGGTGTCGTCGCCGATGACCGGCTGCGGCAGGGTGCCCGCGTTGTGCTCCAGCAGCCGCCAGCCCCGCGCGCCGCGGCCCAGTACGGACCAGCAGCAGTTCGACAGGCCGCCGAAGCACTCCCACAGCACCGGCTCCAGGCCGAGCATCCGCCCGAGCATGGTGCGGATGGTGCCGCCGTGGCTGACCACGACCAGGGTGCCGTTGTCGGGCAGCTTGCCGGCCGCGTCGAGCACCACCGGCACGGCCCGGTCGGCGACCTCGGTCGCGAGCTCACCGCCGCCGCGCCGCACCGGCTCGCCCCGGGTCCAGGCCTCGAACTCCTCGGGGTGGCGCTCGCGGATCTCCGCGTTGGTCAGCCCCTGCCAGGAGCCCGCGTAGGTCTCGCGCAGGCCCTCGTGGTGCTCGACGTCCAGGCCGGTGACCGTGGCCAGCTCCGCGGCGGTGCGCCGGGCCCGCTGGAGGTCGGAGGAGATCAGCAGGTCCGGGCGCAGGCCGGAGAGCAGCCGGGCGGCCCGCTGCGCCTGCAGCACGCCCTGCCCGGTCAGCTCGATGTCCGTGGTGCCCTGGAAGCGGGATTCGAGGTTCCAGGAGGTCTGGCCGTGCCGCCAGAAGACGATGCGCGGACCCCGCGCGTCCCGGCTCAGCTGTAGTCCTCGGCGCCGAAGTCGTCCGCCGGGGCCTTCTCGGCCGGGGCGACGGCGTTGCCGGCCGCGTCGGTGTGGGCGTCGGGGCGGTTGCGGGAGGCCAGCGCGTCCTCCGGCAGCGCCAGCTCGGGGCAGTCCTTCCAGAGGCGGTCCAGCGAGTAGAAGGAACGCTCCTCGGAGTGCTGGACGTGCACGACGATGTCGAGGTAGTCGAGCAGGATCCAGCGGCCCTCGCGCTCGCCCTCCCGGCGCACCGGCTTGATGTCCAGCTTCTCGCGCAGCTGGTCCTCGATCTCCTCGGCGATCGAGCGGACCTGGCGGTCGTTGCTCGCGGAGGCGATCAGGAAGGCGTCGGTGATCGACAGCACCTCGCTGACGTCGAACGCGACGATGTTGTGGGCCAGCTTGTCGGCCGCCGCCTGGGCGGCGACGTTGATGAGTTCCTGGCTGTGCTCAGTGGCGGTCACGGTGTTCTTCCGGCTCGGCGGCTTGGGGCGCCCCGTGCGCGGCGCGCCGGGGATCGCCTTCCAGGATCTCACGCCGCCCAGGCGGCCCCGGAACCGATTTCCGGGGCCGCCGGGCCGGGCACGGCCGAGCACGCGGCCGGACGTCGCCGGGCTACGGGGCCTTCGGCGGCGCGTAGTCCTTGCCGAGGACGACGACCAGGTCGGCGTTCTGCGCGTCGGTGACCTTCTTCACGGCCGTCTCCGGCAGGTTGAGGCTGGTCGCCAGCGACTTCGCGGCGGCCTGCCGGGCGTCGTCGGTGTAGCGGATCTCACTGGTCGCCTGCGGTGCGCTCCTGGCGCCGCCCGGGACGAAGGTGAGGCCCGCGTTGACCACCTGGACCTGGGCGGCGGCGGCCGCCAGGTCGTTGCCGCTGGCGTCCTGGACGGAGACCCGGGCCGGCGCGTCGCCGCTGGTCGCGGCCTTGACGGTGCCGCCCAGCACCTCCTTGACCTGCTTGCCGGCGGTGGCCTCGTCCAGCGAGCCGTCCGGCTTGACGGTCAGCGCGGTGGTGCCGAACTGCCCGTTCTTCGAGAGCTGCGCCAGCTGCGCGAGCACCCCGGCGAGCGCGTCCTCGGGCAGCGAGGGGTCGAGCACCGCGTTCATCCGGTGCACGTCGTCCTTGGCGTCCTTGAACTCGACCGGCATGGTGCGCACCACGGCGTCCATCACCTGGCCGAACCGGGCGAGCTGGGCGTCGCGGCTCTCGCCCTCGTTCTGCAGGGTGGCGTAGGCGACCGCGGCCTTCCCGCCGAGCAGGGTGTTCTTGCCCGCGGCGGCGAGCACCTTGCCGTCCGGCTTGCCCCCCTCGTGGACCTCGGCGTTGGTGTCCACCCGGACGCCGCCGAGCTGGGCGACCAGCAGTTCCAGGTACGGGGTGTCGAGCCGCCAGGTGCCGGCGACCGGGGCGCCGAGCACGGTGGTCAGGCCCTCGCGGGTGCCGGAGGCGCCGAGGGTGTCCATGGCCTGGCCGACGGTGGTGACCGGCGGGTCGCCGGGGCCGGGCAGCCGCAGCGTGTCCGGCAGCAGCAGGACGGTGCCCTTCTTGCCGGAGGCGTCATTGACCAGCAGCGCGCTGGAGACCTTGCCCTGCAGGTCGCGCAGGTGGACGACGTTGACCTGGCGCGGTCCGGCGGCGGCGGCCGCGTTCTCCTTGCCGCCGCCGGTGAACCAGAGGTAGCCGCCGGTGCCGGCCGCGGCGAGCGCGAGGATTACACCGGCGCCGACCAGCCGGTTGCGCAGCTTGCGGCGGCGCTCGGCGCGCACCTCGCTGCGGGACTCGGCGAACTTGAGCCAGTCGATGACGTCCTCGGACTTCTCCGGCTCGTCGTCGACGAAGGTGAACTCGCCCGTGGTGTAGTCGTCCCCGGCGTCCGCGGCGCCGGTCCTGGCCCGGGCCGGGCGGGAGCCGCCGACCTGCTCGGACGGCGGTCGGGGCCGGGCGGGGGCGGCCGGCTCGGCGGCGGCCGGGCGCGGCACCCCGGGCCGCGGCGGCGTCGGCGCGGCGGGCGCGGGCGCGGGCGCGGCGGGCTCCGCCACCGGCTCCGGCTCGACGACCACCGGCATCGGCGCGGTCGCGTACGAGGGCGGCGGCGACTGCTCGTACGCCTGCGGCTGCGGGTGCGCCGGTGACTGCTGGTACTGGTCCTGGTAGCCGTAGCCGCCCTGCTGCCGGTACCCCTGCGGCACCTGCTGCCCGTACTGGCCGGGCTGCTCGTACACCCCGGGCTGCTCGTACTGCGGCTCGTAGGAGGACTGGTACCCCTGCTGCTGGTACTGGTCCTGGTAGCCGTACTGCCCCTGCCCGTAGGGCGCGGACTGCACCGGCTGCCCGTACTGGTCGTACTGCTCGTACTGGCCGGGCTGTTCGTACTGGCCGGGCTGCTGCTCGTAGCCGCCCTGCTGCTGGTAGGGCGGGTACTGCTGCTGGTACTGCCCCGTCGGCCAGTCGTCCGGCTGCCCGGGCTGCTGCCCCTGAGGTCCCCTGCGCTCGCTCATCCGTCGGTCGGCCCCTCCGGGATCAGGTCCGGTGCGGCGCGTACAGCGCCCGCTTGTCGATGTAGCGGACCACGCCGTCCGGGACGAGGTACCAGACCGGTTCGCCCTTGGCGACCCGGTTGCGGCAGTCCGTGGAGGAGATGGCCAGCGCCGGGACCTCCACCAGGGAGACCCCGCCCACCGGAAGCCCGGCGTCCGACAGAGTGTGCCCCGGCCGGGTGCACCCGATGAAGTGGGCGAGCGAGAAGAGCTCGTCGGAGTCCCGCCAGGACAGGATCTGGGCGAGCGCGTCGGCGCCGGTGATGAAGAAGAGGTCGGCGTCCGGGTGCATCGCGTGCAGGTCGCGCAGGGTGTCGACGGTGTACGTCGGGCCCTCGCGGTCGATGTCGATGCGGCTGACCGAGAACTGCGGGTTCTCCGCGGTGGCGATGACCGTCATCAGGTAGCGGTCCTCGGCCGGGCTGACCTGCCGGTCGCTCTTCTGCCACGGCTGTCCGGTCGGGACGAAGATCACCTCGTCCAGGTGGAACGCGCTGGCGACCTCACTGGCGGCGACCAGGTGCCCGTGGTGGATCGGGTCGAAGGTGCCGCCCATCACGCCGAGACGGCGCCGCTCCGGCGCCGGTACGCCGGGATTCCCGGTCTGCTCTCCCATGGCGCCACACCTTACGCGACGCCCGTTGCGGTGCGGGAACGGCCGGGTGACGGGCGTCCCGGGGGCGGTGCCGCACCCCGGGCCACCGTCGGCCGGGTCAGCGGTCCCGGTTGAAGCGGGTGGTCACGAAGAGCAGCACCAGGAGGACGAACAGCGCGGCGCCACCCGTCAGGTACGGGTTGAGGCTGTCGTGGTTGCCCCCCTCGCCCTCGTTCGCGAGGAGGTTCAGGACGGGGAGTGCGGCGGCAGTGCTCATGGTCGGCGGGACCTTCTCGGCTCGGATGGCGGGCAGGGGGTGTCGTACGGGCCGGTGAGGGCCCACCCGTCATCGTACGGGGGGTTACACGGCAACCGCTCGGCGGCCCACCGCGTCTGAACCGCCGTGAGCCGGGGCCCCGGAAGGCGGGCCCGCGGGGCCGCTCAGTTGTTGCGGCCGGCCCGCAGCAGGATCCAGGCCAGCAGGCCCACACCGACGAACGACGCGACCACGATGATCCGCAGGAAGAGCCCGGGGCCGTTCTCCGCGGAGATCGGGGCGGCCAGGCTGGCAAGGGCGGCGGTGGACATCTGCGGGCTCCTCGGACTGCTCGGTGCCGCGGCCTGAGGTGGCCCGGCTCTCCCGGGCATTCAGGGTAAACCGCCCTCACACCGGCGCCGCCCACCGCCCCCGCGGGCGCCGTCCGCGCCGCCCCGAACGGCGCTCGCGCCACCCGGGACGCGCCGGCGGGGACGAGTGCGCAACCGCGGACGTTGTCCGGACAGTCGTTGCAGACGAGAACCACCGGGGGCCGGCCGGGGACCGGGGCCGCCGTCGACAGGGAGGCAGACACACATGACCGACACGACCGCGAAGAGCCCGAGCCGGCGCCGCCAGCGCTTCCCGGAGATCTCGACCCGCGCCTGGGAGCACCCGGCGGACCGCTCGGCGCTCGTCGCGCTGCGCAAGCTGACCGGCTTCGACGACGTGCTGAAGAAGCTCGCCGGTCTCGTCTCCGAGCGCTCGATCCGGCTGATGTTCCTGGCCACCGCCGTGAAGACCTCCGAGCGGCAGTTCCCCGAACTGCACGACATGGTCCGCGACGCCGCCTACGTGCTCGACCTCGAGAAGGTGCCGGACCTCTACGTCACCCAGGAACCGACGGTCAACGCCTACTGCATCGGCATCGACACGCCGGTGATCGTGGTGACCAGCGGCCTGGTGGAGCTGCTGGACGAGGAGGAACTCCGCTCGGTGATCGGCCACGAGGTCGGCCACGCGATGTCCGGGCACGCCGTCTACCGGACGATGCTGATGATCCTCACCAACATCGCCGCCCGGATAGCCTGGGTGCCGCTCGGCAACCTGGCGATCATGGCGATCGTCACCGCGCTCAAGGAGTGGTTCCGCAAGGCGGAGATCTCCAGCGACCGGGCCGGCCTGCTGGCCGGGCAGGACCTCCAGGCGTCGATGCGGGCGCTGATGAAGCTGGCCGGCGGCCACAACCTGGCCGAGATGAACGTGGACGCGTTCCTGGAGCAGGCCGAGGAGTACGAGAAGGCCGGCGACCTGCGCGACGGCGTGCTCAAGGTGCTGCAGGTGCTGCCGCAGAGCCACCCGTTCGCGGTGGTCCGGGTCGCCCAGCTGAAGAAGTGGGCCGAGAGCGAGGAGTACCGCTCCATCCTGGCCGGCGCCTACCCGCGCCGCACCGACGACCCGGACGCCTCGGTCGGCGAGCAGTGGCGGGCCGCCGCCGAGCACTACACGAGCTCGGTGAAGGAGAGCAAGGACCCGCTGATGGGCCTGATCCGCGATGTCGCGGGTGGCGCGGCCTCGGTCGGCGGCAAGCTCCGCGACACCTTCACCGGCGCCGGGCGCGGCAACGGCAGCGGCAACGGCAGCAGCGGCGGCAGCGGCAAGGACGGCGGCTCCGGCGACAACGGCTGAGGCACCGCGCGCAGGAACGTTTCGACGGCCCCCGGCCACCCCGCCGGGGGCCGTCCGCGCCCGGACGCCGCCGCGCCGGCGCCCGTCAGCTCCCCGCCAGCACCCCGCACACCTGCCAGGCCGGCCGCGCGTGGTTGCCCGGGTCCACCGCCGACGGCCCGGCCGGCGGCGCGGTGGCCTCCGCGCCCGCCAGCACCGGCTGCACCACCCCGGCCAGCGAGCCGTCGCACGGCGCCGGCCCGGCCTGCAGCACCGAGTCCACCAGGCGCAGTTGCGCCGCCGCGAGGTCGACCCGGTCGAACTCGAAGGTCAGCTGCCGCCGCACGGTCTCCAGGGTGACCGGCGCCCCGCTCGCCGCCCCGGCCGCCTTCAGCGCGTAGACGAAGGTGTGGTCGGTGGTGATCCGCAGCGTGCCGCCGTCCGCCTCGTCGATCCGCATGGCGCCGGCCACCTTCACGGTGTCCGCGGCCAGCGCGACCTGCTGCGGGTCGAAGCGCACCAGCCAGCCGGTCAGCGCGTGGTGCCGGTCGTCGACCGGCTGGACCACGCTCGCGTCGAACTGGGCCTGCTCACCGGGGGTGACGAAGGCACGCACCTCCGCGGTCGATCCCTGCACCAGTACGGCGGGCGACAGCGAGGACGCCACCAGGTAGCGCTGCACGGTGTCGAGCGCCTTGGTCACCTCGACCCGGGAGAAGTGCCCGGTGGGCGCCCCGGTCGGCGTGCCCAGCCCGACCGCGCCGTCGCTGTAGCCCGGCGGCAGGCCGGCGAACGGATTGGCCGGGTCGGCGACCGCGTGGACCGGCGAGGCCGGGCTCAGCGCCACCAGGCTGACGGTCAGCTGGCTGCCCTGGGGGCGGGCGGTGGGCCGGACCGGCGAGCTGACACCGAAGTACACGGCGGCGCCGAACGCCAGCAGGATCACCAGCAGCAGCGCGAGCGCCTGCCGGGGCACGGTGCCGAGCGGTCCCAGCCGGACCTTCGGCCGGGTGGGCCGACCGAACGCGCCGGACAGCCGCTCGCGGGCCGACAGCTCCTGGATCCGGGCAGCCCGGACGAACGATTCGTCGAAGACGACGGACCGGTACTCGTCATCGTTTCCGGAACCACCCTCGGGCGCACCCTCCGGAGGCTCGCGCGGGTCACCCATGACACCAGGGTAAGGCGCATCCTCGCCCCGGTACGAGGGTCCTGCCGCAGTTCACCGCAAACCCTCCGTGACCGGTCGCGGCCCGCCGGGGCGACACCGGCCGCCCGCCGTCCCGCCGCCCCGCCGTCGCCCGTCGCTCAGCCCGTCGGCGCGGTGACCACCAGCGACGGCTCGGCCGGCGGCGGCGCCGGGTCGACTCCGGCGCTGCTGCTGCCGGACTCGGGCCGCCGGGGCGTCTCGCCGGCCCCGCCCACGCCCTGGTAGACCGCCGCGACCGCCACCGCGACCAGGCTCACGCCCATGATCACGGCGAGCACCCAGGCCACCGGGCGGTGCCAGCGCTGCTGGGCGACGTAGCGGCCGCGCCCGGCGCCGATCGGGTCGAAGCCGCCCGGGCGCCAGCGCCGCGAGCGGCGGCCGGGGCCGGTCCACGGATCGGGGAAGCGGTGGTCGTCGTCGAACCGGCTCGGGTAGGGACGCAGTTCCAGCGGCAGTCCGTCGCCCGCCGGGGCGTCGTAGGACCAGGCGGGACCGGCCGTGTCCGGCTCGAAGCGGGCCTCGGCGGCGGCGAGCTGCCGCTCCTTGGCCGTCGGCTCGTGCACGGCGGCGGACCGCACGAAGGCCTCGTCGAAGACCACGGTGGCGAACTCGTCATCCGCACCACCGTGGTCGGCACCGTCGGGGTACGGCAAGCCCCCCACATCGTCAGCCACGGATTCAGCGTATTACCGGGCGGGCGATTTGTCTGGGGCTCGGGACAGTTGGTCCGTCAGTCGTGTGACGGCGGGCCGGCGGCGGCCGGCCCGGCCGGGCTCAGCCGGTGTGGCCGGCGCCGCCCACGGTCGGCGTCGCCTCGCCGCGGACGTGGCCGTCACCAGTGACGATGTACTTGGTGCTGGTCAGCTCCGGCAGGCCCATCGGGCCGCGGGCGTGCAGCTTCTGGGTGGAGATGCCGATCTCGGCGCCGAAGCCGAACTCACCGCCGTCGGTGAACCGGGTCGAGGCGTTGACGGCCACCGTGGTCGAGTCGACCAGCTGCGTGAAGCGGCGGGCGGCGGCCTGCGAGGTGGTGACGATGGCCTCGGTGTGGCCGGAGGTCCAGCGGCGGATGTGCGCGACGGCGGCGTCCAGCGAGGGGACGACGGCGGCCGCGATGTCGTACGACAGGTACTCGGCCTCCCAGTCCTCGTCGGTGGCGGGCAGCACGGTGGCGGCGGATCCCTCGGCGGCCTTCAGCACCGCCTCGTCGCCGTGCACGGTGACCCCGGCCTCGGCGAGCGCGGCGAGCGCGAGCGGCAGGAAGGCGTCGGCGACGTCCTGGTGGACGAGCAGGGTCTCGGCCGCGTTGCAGACGCTGACCCGCTGGGCCTTGGAGTTGAGCAGGATGCCGACGGCCATCGCGAGGTCCGCCTCGGCGTCCACGTAGACGTGGCAGTTGCCGGTGCCGGTCTCGATGACGGGGACGGTGGAGCCCTCGACGACGGCGCGGATCAGCGAGGCGCCGCCGCGCGGGATCAGCACGTCCACCAGGCCGCGGGCGCGCATCAGCTCCTGCACGGAGTCCCGGCTCTCGCCCGGGACCAGCTGCACCGCGTCGGCCGGCAGCCCGGCGGCGGCGACGGCGTCGCGGACCACGGCGACCAGCGCGGTGTTGGAGCGGTAGGCGGAGGCGGAGCCGCGCAGCAGCACCGCGTTGCCGGACTTCAGGCAGAGCGCGGCGGCGTCGACGGTGACGTTGGGGCGGGCCTCGTAGATGATGCCGACGACGCCGAGCGGGACGCGGACCTGCCGCACGTCCAGGCCGTTGGGCAGGGTGTAGCCGCGCACCACCTCGCCGACCGGGTCGGGCAATCCGGCCACGTCGCGGACGTCGGCGGCGATGGCGGCGATCCGCTCCTCGGTGAGGGTGAGCCGGTCGATCACCGACTCGGCGGTGCCGGCCGCGCGGGCCCGCTCGACGTCCTCGGCGTTGGCGGCGGTGACCTCGGCGGCGCGGGCGACCAGGGCGTCGGCGACCGCCCGCAGCGCGGCGTCCTTCGTGCCGCGCGGCAGCGGGGCGAGCGCGGCGGCGGCCTCCCGGGCTCGGCGCGCTACGGCGAGGACGGGGCTGTCGGCGGTGGCGAGGTCGCTGGTCATGCGCCCAGCGTAGTGGAGGGATTCAGCCCGCCTCCGCCCCATTTCGCCCGATGAGACGCCCCGCTTCGTGGCTCGCTCGCCCGTGCTCTCCCCCTCGTCCCCGCCCGCACCGCCTCAGTACGGGTAGACCCCGCCCAGCTGCGGGGGCGGACCGGCGAAGCCCTCGGCGACGCGCTTGTGGTAGGTGGCCCGGTCCACCACCTCCAGGCCGACGATCTCCCACGGCGGCAGCTTGGCCGTCGCCTTGTGCTCGCCCCACAGCCGCAGCGCGATCGCCGCCGCGTCGTGCAGGTCGCGGGCCTGCTCCCAGTAGCGGATCTCGGCGTGGTCGGCGGCGTAGCGGGCGGTCAGGAAGAACGAGTGGTCGTACGCCAGCCGTTCGAGGCCGGCCCGCAGCTCGGAGAGCGGGGTGACCGGCCCGGCCACGCTCAGCACCACGTGCCAGAGCCGGGCCTGTTCGGGCGAGACGGGCGGTTCGGCGGCGGGGCGCCGGTCCGCCCGGAGCCGGTGCACCGTGCCGGTCCCCTGGGGCGGCGGACCGGCCGGCCCGGCGGCGCCGTCGTCCCCGCCGCCGTCGATGCTGGTCAGCCGCCGGCCCGCGGTCCCTCCGGTCAGCGCTGCCTCGCGCCTGCGTTCCACCGGCGGCCTCCTGTTCGGCGATGTCGTTTCGTCGTACCCGCCGGCCCCGGCCGGCGCGCGTACGACCGCGCCCCTCCTCGCCCGTGGCCGGGCGTGCTCCCCGTGCGGAGCCGCCCGCGTTCCGGCGGTCCGACGGCGGGTCAGCCGCGCAGGACGACCAGGTCGTCGCGGTGGACGACCTCCCGCTCGTAGGCGGCGCCGAACTCCTGGGCCAGGTCCCGGGTGGACCGGCCGAGCAGGCGGGGCAACTCCCTCGCATCAAAGTTGACCAGTCCGCGCGCGACGATGTGGCCGTTTTCGGCAAGAAGGTCCACCGGATCACCCGCGGCGAACTCGCCGTCGACCTTGGTGACCCCGGCGGGCAGCAGCGAGGCGCCGCCGGAGACGACGGCCGTGACGGCGCCGGCGTCCAGGTGCAGGGCGCCGCGCGGGCTGCTGGCGTGGGCCAGCCAGAGCATCCGGTCGGAGGAGCGGCTGCCGGTGCGCAGGAACAGGGTGCCGGTGGGGCGGCCGGCCAGCGCGTCGGCGGCGTGGCTGGCGGCGGTGAGGACGACGGGGATGCCGGCGCCGGTGGCGATCCGGGCGGCCTCGACCTTGGTGACCATGCCGCCGGTGCCGACCCCGGCCTTGCCGGCGCTGCCGATCTCGATGCCGTCGAGGTCGTGCGGTCCGGCGATCTCGGCGATCCGGCTGGTGCCGGGGCGGGACGGGTCGCCGTCGTAGAGGCCGTCCACGTCGGAGAGCAGGACGAGCAGGTCGGCGCGGACGAGGTGGGCGACGAGGGCGGCCAGCCGGTCGTTGTCGCCGAACTTGATTTCGGCGGTGGCGACGGTGTCGTTCTCGTTGACGATCGGCATCGCGCCCATCGCCAGCAGCTGGTCGAGGGTGCGGTAGGCGTTGCGGTAGTGGGCGCGCCGGCTGGCGTCCTCGGCGGTGAGCAGGACCTGGCCGACGCGCAGGCCGTAGCGGGCGAAGGAGGCGGTGTAGCGGGCGATCAGCAGGCCCTGGCCGACGCTGGCGGCGGCCTGCTGGCGGGCGAGGTCCTGGGGCCGCTTCTCCAGGCCGAGCGGGGAGAGCCCGGCGGCGATGGCGCCGGAGGAGACGAGCACGATCTCGGGGGCGTCGGGGCGGGTGCGGACCTTGGCGAGGGCGTCGACGAGGGCGTCGACCCGGTCGGCGTCGATGCCGCCGGCGGCCGTGGTGAGTGAGGAGGAGCCGACCTTGACGACGATGCGCCGCGCGGTCAGCACCTCCGCCCGCAGTTCGTCCTCGCTCATCTCGGGTTTCGCCCTTCCGGTGTGGTGCGCTGGCGGCGGGTCGGGGCCCGGCCGTATCCCCCGCAATCTACGCGATCGGCGCGCCCGGGCCGCACCCCGTTCCAGCGGCCGGACGGCGTCCGGCACCGCCGCCGGGCGCCCGACGCGGCGTCAACGCACCGGCCCCCGCCGCCCGTTGGAACGGGTGGCGGGGGCCGGTCGGAGTCCTGGGGGCGCGGCGGCTCAGTAGTCCTCGTCGTCGCCCTCGATGGCGGCCTGACGGCCGCTGGAGAGCGCCTCGAAGGCGAGGAACTCGGCCTCGGCGGCGTCCCGGCCCTTCTGCTTGTCGCGGCGGCGGTCGACGGCCGGGCGCTGGGTCTCGAAGCGGTGGTCCTCACCGCGGCGGCCGAGCATCTCGGCGCCGGCGGCCATGGTCGGCTCCCAGTCGAAGACGACGGCGTTCTCGTCGGGGCCGATGATGACGGTGTCGCCCTCCTGGGCGCCGACCTTCCACAGCTCCTGCTCGACGCCGAGGCGGGCCAGCCGGTCGGCGAGGTAGCCGACGGCCTCGTCGTTCGAGAAGTCGGTCTGCCGCACCCAGCGCTCGGGCTTGCCGCCGCGGATGCGGTAGGCGCCGTCCTCCTCGGTGATGGTGAAGCCGGCGTCGTCCACGGCGGTGGGCCGCAGCACGATCCGGGTGGACTCCTCGACCGGCTTGGCGGCGCGGGCCTCGGCGACGATCTGCGCCAGGGCGAAGCTGAGTTCGCGCAGGCCCTTGCGGGAGGCGGCGGACACCTCGAAGACGCGGTAGCCGCGCTCCTCCAGGGAGGCCCGGGTGAGGTCGGCGATGTCCTGGCCGTCCGGCACGTCGACCTTGTTGAGGGCGACCAGCCGCGGGCGGTCGTCGAGGCCGCCGTACTCGGCCAGTTCGGCCTCGATGGTCTCCAGGTCGCTCAGCGGGTCGCGGCCGGGCTCCAGGGTGGCGCAGTCCAGGACGTGCACCAGGACGGAGCAGCGCTCGACGTGCCGCAGGAACTCCAGGCCGAGGCCGCGGCCCTGGCTGGCGCCGGGGATCAGGCCGGGGACGTCGGCGATGGTGTAGACGGTGTCGCCGGCGGTGACCACGCCGAGGTTGGGGATCAGGGTGGTGAACGGGTAGTCGGCGATCTTCGGCTTGGCGGCGGAGAGCACGGAGATCAGCGAGGACTTGCCGGCGCTCGGGTAGCCGACGAGGGCGACGTCGGCGACGGACTTGAGCTCCATGACGATGTCGCGGGCGTCGCCGGGCTCGCCGAGCAGCGCGAAGCCGGGGGCCTTGCGGCGGGCGGAGGCGAGCGCGGCGTTGCCGAGGCCGCCGCGGCCGCCCTGGGCGGCGACGAAGCTGGTGCCGTGGCCGACCAGGTCGGCGAGCACGTTGCCCTTCTTGTCGAGGACGACGGTGCCGTCCGGCACGGCGAGGACGAGGTCCTGGCCGTCGGCGCCGGTGCGGTGGCCGCCCGCGCCGGGCTTGCCGTTGGTGGCCTTGCGCTTGGGCGAGTGGTGGTACTCCAGCAGGGTGGTGACCTGCGCGTCGACGATGAGGATGACGCTGCCGCCCTCACCGCCGTTGCCGCCGTCCGGGCCGCCGAGCGGCTTGAACTTCTCGCGGTGCACGGAGGCGCAGCCGTGGCCCCCGCTGCCCGCGGCGACGTGGAGCTCGACGCGGTCCACGAAGGTGGTCATGGGTGTGCCTCCGATGTGAAAGAAGATGTTCTGCCTGCGGTAAAGCGCGAAGGGTGGACCGGAACATTCCGGCCCACCCTTCAGTGTGAGTCAGGTGTGACTCAGGCCTCGACGGCCACGACGTTGACGACCTTGCGGCCGCGGCGGGTGCCGAACTGCACGGCACCGGCGGTCAGCGCGAACAGGGTGTCGTCGCCACCGCGGCCGACACCGGCACCCGGGTGGAAGTGGGTGCCGCGCTGGCGGACGAGGATCTCGCCGGCGGAGACGACCTGGCCGCCGAAGCGCTTCACGCCGAGGCGCTGGGCGTTCGAGTCACGGCCGTTGCGGGTAGAGCTTGCGCCCTTCTTGTGTGCCATCTGGCTATCCCCTTACTTGACCGAGTCGATGCTGGTGATGCGCACCGCGGTGTGCTGCTGGCGGTGACCCTGGCGACGGCGGTAGCCCGTCTTGTTCTTGTAACGCAGGATGACGATCTTGTCACCCTTGGTCTGGTCGACGACCTCGGCGTGGGCCTTGACGCCGGCCAGCACCCACGGGTCGGAGGTGACGGCCTCGCCGTCGACCACCAGGATGGTGGAGAGCTCCACCGAGTCACCCGGCTTGGCCTCGATACGGTCGATCTCCAGCACGTCGCCGACGGCGACCTTGTGCTGGCGGCCGCCTGCGCGAACGATCGCGTACATGCGGTACCTACTTTCCCAACTCGGTCGGAGCTCCTGATGCCAGCCACCTGGGTACGGACACAGGGGACCTCTCCCGTGGGCCTCTCGCGAGGCCCGGGAGGTGATGTGCTCGGGAGCATGGCGTAGACACGCCAGTGGTCAAGAATACGGACCGGCCGCCGCTGGGGCAAACCGGCCCGTACGGGTCCGGGGCGGAGGGTGTCCGCCCCGGACCGGGCACTACTCGGCCGCCGTATCACCCTCGGCGGCCGCCGCCTTCTTGGCCGCCGCGCTCGTCCGCTTGGTGGCGGTCTTGCGGGCGGTGGTCTTCTTCGCCGCCGTCGTCGTCTTCTTGGCGGCGGTGGTCTTCTTGGCGGCGGTCTTGCGGGCCGCCCGCTTCTTCGGCGCCGGCGCCTCCTCGGCGGGCTCCTCGGTCGCGGCCGGCTCGGCGGCGGCCTCGGCGGCCGGCTCGGTGACGACCTCGGCCTCGACGGCGGCCGGCTCGGCCACCGCCTCGGCCACGACCGCCTCGGCCGGCTGCTCCTCGGCCGGCGCCTCGGCGGCCGCGAGGGCCGACTCCAGCGCCGCCTCGGCCTTGGCCTGCAGCACCACGATCTCCGCCTCGCCCGGCGCACCGGCCGGGGCCGTGGCCTTGCGCACCGCCCGGCGGCGGGGCCGCCCGGCGGCCGTGGTGGCGGGGGCCGGCGCGGCGGCCGGAGCCTCGACGACCGCGGCCTCGACCGCGACCGGCTCGGCGGCGGCCTCGGCCGGAGCCTCGACGCCCGGCACCTCGATCGCCAGCTGGCCCTCGATCTCCTCGCGGACCGGCGCCTCGGCGGCCTCGACGACCGCCTCCGGGGCGGCCGCGACGGCCTCCACCGGCTCGACGGCCTCGACGGCCTGCGGCTCCTCGTGCGCCGCGCCGCCCTTGCCCCGGCGACGGCGCTTGCCGCCGCCCGAGCCCGCCTCGACGGCGGCCGCGCCGCCACCGGCGTGCACGTGGGTGCTCGGCTGCTCCATGTGGACGATCACACCGCGGCCGTTGCAGTGCACGCAGGGCTCGGAGAAGGACTCCAGCAGCCCCTGGCCGACCCGCTTGCGGGTCATCTGCACCAGGCCCAGCGAGGTGACCTCGGCCACCTGGTGCTTGGTCCGGTCCCGGCCCAGGCACTCCAGCAGGCGGCGCAGCACCAGGTCGCGGTTGGACTCCAGGACCATGTCGATGAAGTCGATCACGATGATGCCGCCGAGGTCGCGCAGCCGCAGCTGGCGCACGATCTCCTCGGCCGCCTCGATGTTGTTCCGGGTGACCGTCTCCTCCAGGTTGCCGCCCTGGCCGACGAACTTCCCGGTGTTGACGTCGATGACGACCATCGCCTCGGTGCGGTCGATCACCAGCGAACCGCCGCTGGGCAGCCAGACCTTGCGGTCCAGCGCCTTCATCAGCTGCTCGTCGATCCGGTAGGTGGCGAAGACGTCCACCTCGGAGGTCCACCGCTGGAGCCGCCCGGCGAGGTCCGGGGCCACGTTGGAGACGTAGTCGTGGATGGTGTTCCACGCCTCGGTGCCGGAGACGATGACCTTGGTGAAGTCCTCGTTGAAGATGTCGCGGACGACCCGGACGGTCATGTCCGGCTCGCCGTACAGCAGCGCGGGGGCGTTGCCGGACGCGGCCTTCTTCTGGATGTCCTCCCACTGCTGCTGCAGTCGCTGGACGTCGCGGGTCAGCTCCTCCTCGGAGGCGCCCTCGGCGGCGGTGCGCACGATGACGCCCGCGTCGTCCGGGACGATCTTCTTGAGGATCTGCTTCAGGCGGGCGCGCTCGTTCTCCGGCAGCTTGCGGGAGATGCCGGTCATCGAGCCCTCGGGCACGTAGACCAGGTAGCGGCCGGGCAGCGAGATCTGGCTGGTCAGGCGGGCGCCCTTGTGGCCGATCGGGTCCTTGGAGACCTGCACCAGCACGGACTGGCCGGACTTCAGCACGGACTCGATCCGGCGCGGGCCGCCGTGGCCGCCGAGCGCGCCGAAGTTGACCTCGCCGGCGTACAGCACGGCGTTGCGGCCCTTGCCGATGTCGACGAAGGCGGCCTCCATCGACGGCAGCACGTTCTGGACCTTGCCCAGGTAGACGTTGCCGACGTACGAGGTGGCCTGCTCCTTGTTGACGTAGTGCTCGACGAGCACGCCGTCCTCGAGGACGCCGATCTGGGTCCGCTGGCCGTTCTGGCGCACCACCATGACGCGCTCGACCGACTCGCGGCGGGCCAGGAACTCGGCCTCGGTGATGATCGGCACCCGGCGGCGGCCCAGCTCACGGCCCTCGCGGCGGCGCTGCTTCTTGGCCTCCAGGCGGGTGGAGCCCTTGATGGACTGCACCTCGTCCGGGTCGAAGGACGGCTCGGTGGAGCGGCGGCGCGGCTCGCGCACCTTCACCACCGTGCGGACGCCGTCCTCGGTGGTCTCGGCGGTCTCGACGGCGCCGGCCTCACCGCTGCGGCGGCGACGGCGGCGACGGCGGCGGGACGAGGACAGGCCGGCGGCCAGGTCGTCGTCCTCGTCCTCGTCCTCCTCGGCGGCCGCGACCGGCTCCTCGGCGGCCGGCTGCTCGGTCTCGGGGCCCTCGGCCTCGATCTCCTCGGCCTCACCGCGACGGCGGCGGCGGCCACCGCGGCGGCGGCGGCGCGACGGGCGGCCGTCCTCCCACTCGTCCTCGGCCTCGGGGCCGGTGACGGGGGCCTCGACGGCGGCGGGCGCCTCGGCGGCCGGCTCCTCGGCGACCGGCTTGGCGGCGACCGGCTTGGCGGCCGCGGGCTTGGCGGCCGGGGTCTTCTCGGCGGCGGGCTTCTGGCGGGCCGGGGTCTGCACCCGCACGGAGGTGCGGACGCGGCGGCGGCGGCCGACGCCGCTGTACTCGAACTCGTCCTCCTCCGCGCGCTCGGCCGGCGCGGCGGGCGCCTCGGCGGGCACCTCGGCGGCGGCCGGCTGCGGGGCGGCCGCAGCGGCCGGCGCGACGTAGGGGGCGGGCTCCTGGAAGACCGGCGCCTGGAAGATCGCGGTGGACGGGCGGACCGCGCGGCGGCGCACCCGGTGCGGCGGCTCGGCCTCGGCGGCCGGCGCGGGCGCGGGCTGCTCGGCGGCGGGCGCCTCGACGACCGGCTCCTCGTCCGGGGCCTCCTCGGCCTCGGGCTCCTCGGCCACCGGCTCCTCGACCACGGGGGCGGCCTCGACCACCCGGCGGCGGCGGGTGCGGCGCGCCGGGGCGGCCGGCACCTCCTCGGCGGGCGCCTCGACGGCCGCCGGCTCCACGGCGGGCTCCGGCTCGGCGACGGCCTGCACCGGCTCCTCGACCGGCGCGGCCTCGGCCTTCTTGCGGGTCCGGCGGGCCCGCACGGGCTTCTCGGCCTTCTCGGCCTTCTCGGGCTTCTCCGCCTTCTCGGGCGCCTCGGCCACGGCCACCGGCTCGCCGGCGTCCGGCGTGGTGACCACGATGGCGGTGGCCTCGGGCGCACCGGCGGGCGCCTCGGCGCGCTTACGGGTGCGGCGGGCCCGCACCGGCTTCTCCGCGACCGGCTCGGCGGCGGCGGGTTCCGGTTCGGCGACGGCCTGCACCGGCTCCTCGGCCGCGATGACCGTCTCGGCGGTCTCGGCGGCCGCGCCCTGCGGCGCTCCGGCCGGGCGGGACACCGCGCGGCGGCGCCGGCGCGGCGGCGCGGCGGACGCGCCCTCGCCACCGGTCCCGGCAGTGTCGTTCTGTTCCGTTGCCGCAGACTGCTGCGGATCGGTGTTCTCGAGCATGCGGGTGGATCTCCCGTCAGGCCCCCGGGCTCCGCATCCGGGCACGGCGCGGCACCGGTGGCCGGCCGGCATCGCGACGATGCTCGGGCCGGACCCTTTCACGGTGCCGCCGTGCGGACGCGAGGCCGCACAGGGGCTCGTAGTCTCGCTCGGCGCCCCGCGCTCGGCGGGGTGTCGAAAGTCTTCTGGTCTGACCAGTCTTCTGAGGTTTTCCCAAGCTGCGCCGTCCCCCAACCCCGGGTGGCTCCCGGACGGGGTCCTCGGGCCCACCGACCGTCGGGGTCGGCAGGCCGCAAGAGGCCGGCCTGTGCTTCGACGACGCTCGCTCCCCTGGGGAGCCGCGGGGGCCTGGAGGACCAGCGGGCCCAGTGGGGAACTGGACCCGGCCTCCGCCCGCTAGGCGGACGCGGTTGCGCGCGGCTCGCCGGTGGCCACAGGGCCGGCCGGGGCCGCGGCGCGGTCGAGCGCCAGCGGGTCGGTCACCGTGCCGGTCCCCTCGTCGAGCGGCCCCTGCGCCAGCCTGGTCACCTCTGCGGGGACCGGCGGCGCCAGGTCGGCCGTCGCACGGAGACCGGACAACACGTCGTCGGGTCGTACGGCGGGTGTGGCGTGTCGTACTACCAGGCGCAGTATCGCACAGGGACGCCCGGTCCGAACATCGCAGGCCTCTTCGGCCTCCGTGTCCGCACCGCCGTCGACCTGCGGCGGGAGGAGTTCGAGAGCCGCCACCGCGCCGCGCGCGTCGAAGACCCGGACGCCGTTCTTGGTGAGGCGTTCGACCTCGACCCGCTCCTCGGCGAGGAACGCCGCGACGGCGCGGCCCGCCTCCTGCGGCTCGACCCCGTCGAGCCGCACCTGCCACTCGGAGGCCTCCAGGCGCTCCACGAAGTTGGACGTGCGCACCTCGACCGCGTCGATCACGTCGAGTCCCCTGGGCAGCGACTCGTCCAGCAGGACGCGCAGCCCCTCCGGGTCGCGGGGGGCGGCGAGCCCGATCTCCAGGTACTCCGCCTCGCTGGCCACACCGGTCGGCGCGGCGTTGGCGTAGGACACCTTGGGGTGGGGGGTGAAGCCGGCC
This sequence comes from Kitasatospora sp. NPDC097605, assembly GCF_040302725.1. Taxonomy (NCBI): domain Bacteria; kingdom Bacillati; phylum Actinomycetota; class Actinomycetes; order Kitasatosporales; family Streptomycetaceae; genus Kitasatospora; species Kitasatospora sp. NPDC097605. Next base: position 31,926 of record NZ_JBEOSF010000045.1, read on the forward strand.
GAGTAGGCCATCGGCACCGCGGAGCGGCGCAGGGCGCGCTCGAAGGCGCGCTGGAAGTCGCGGTGGCTGGTGAAGCGGAGCCGGCCGCGCTTGGTGTAGCGGAGACGGATCCGCTGCACCGTCGGCGCGGGCGGCGGACCGTCGGGCGTGCGGCGTGCCAGGTCGCTCAGTCCTTCGTCAGTTTTTCCCCGTCCGCAGCGGAGGCGTTTCCCCCCACTGTCCGGACGCTGTCACCTCAAAGGGTACGCGCCCCGGCCCACCCCTCGCCCCGCCCCTGCTCGCGGCCCCGTCCTCAGTCCAGCGCCCCGGGCTCCGCGAGCCACCGGGTCTTGAGCTCGGTGTGCTTGGCGATCGTCTCGAAGTCCCGGTCGTAGTGCAGCACGGTCAGCCCGTGGTGCATGGCGGTGACGGCGACCAGCAGGTCCGGGATCCCGGCCGAGCGGTGCTGGCCGGCCTCCACCAGCGACTGCTGCAGTGCCAGCAGTTGACGCCATGCGCCGTCCGGGACAGGACGCCACACATACATCTCGGCCAAGGCGTCCTTGAGGTCGGCGTAGTGCTTCGCGGAGCGCGCCGAGTACAACAGCTCCGCTTCCGTCGGCTCACAGAGGCCGATCCGCCCGTGATCGATGAGCTCGCCCCAGATCTCGTCCATCTCGGGCCGGACGATCCTGACGTGCGCGGACGTGTCGATGAGGAACTGCTCAGTACCGCCCATTCAGCGCCATACCTCTTCCTTGAACCCTGGCTCCAGCGCCTTGTCGAACACTCCGTCGGCCGCCAGGGCGCGCATCCGCCCACGAGCCTGCCGACGGCGCTCGCGCATACCGATCTCGACCAGGGCGGCGTTGACCGTGTCCTTCTTGGTCACGGTGCCGAGCACCTCGGCCGCCAGCGCCAAGGCGTCTTCATCGATGTCGATCATCGTCTTGGCCATCGTATGCACCTCCGTCAGTCAACATCAAATCGACAACTGCAACTGTAACATCGGCTATTAAGTATCCACACACATGTGCCCCCGGCGGATATATCCGCCGGGGGCACATGTATTGCTGCTACTTGTTCACCACGGTGAGCGGGAGGAGCTTCTTGCCGGTGGGGCCGATCTGGATGTGAGTGTCCATCTGGGGGCAGACGCCGCAGTCGAAGCACGGGGTCCAGCGGCAGTCGTCCACCTCGACCTCCTCCAGGGCGTCCTGCCAGTCCTCCCAGAGCCAGTCCTTGTCGAGGCCGCTGTCCAGGTGGTCCCAGGGCAGGACCTCCTCGTAGCCGCGCTCGCGGGTGGTGTACCAGTCGACGTCGACGCCGGTGCCGGCCAGGCCCTTCTCGGCGGCGGCCATCCAGCGGTCGTAGGAGAAGTGCTCGCGCCAGCCGTCGAAGCGGCCGCCGTCCTCGTAGACCGCGCGGATGATCGCGCCGACCCGGCGGTCGCCGCGGGAGAGCAGGCCCTCGACGATGCCGGGCTTGCCGTCGTGGTAGCGGTAGCCGATGTTCTTGCCGTACTTGCGGTCGCCGCGGATCGAGTCGCGCAGCTTGGCCAGGCGGGCGTCGGTGGCCTCGGCGGACAGCTGCGGGGCCCACTGGAACGGGGTGTGCGGCTTGGGCACGAACCCGCCGATGGAGACGGTGCAGCGGATGTCGTTCTGGCCGGTGACCTCGCGGCCCTTCTGGATGACGTTCTTCGCCATCTCGCCGATCTGGAGCACGTCCTCGTCGGTCTCGGTGGGCAGGCCGCACATGAAGTACAGCTTCACCTGGCGCCAGCCGTTGCCGTAGGCGGTGGCGACGGTGCGGATGAGGTCCTCCTCCGACACCATCTTGTTGATCACCTTGCGCATGCGCTCACTGCCGCCCTCGGGGGCGAAGGTGAGGCCCGAGCGGCGGCCGTTGCGGCTGAGCTCGTTGGCGAGGTCGATGTTGAAGGCGTCGACCCGGGTGGACGGCAGCGACAGGCCGATCTTGTCGTCGGCGTAGCGGTCGGCCAGGCCCTTGGCGACGTCACCGATCTCGGTGTGGTCCGCGGAGGACAGCGACAGCAGGCCGACCTCCTCGAAGCCGGTCGCCTTGAGCCCGCGCTCGACCATCTCGCCGATGCCGGTGATGCTTCGCTCCCGCACGGGGCGCGTGATCATGCCGGCCTGGCAGAAGCGGCAGCCGCGGGTGCAGCCGCGGAAGATCTCCACGGACATCCGCTCGTGCACGGTCTCGGCGAGCGGGACCAGCGGCTGCTTCGGGTAGGGCCACTCGTCGAGGTCCATCACGGTGTGCTTGGAGACCCGCCACGGCACGCCGGGGGCATTCGGCACCACGCGCCCGATCCGGCCGTCGGCCAGGTACTCGACGTCGTAGAACTTCGGCACGTAGACGCCGCCGGTGCGGGCCAGGCGCAGCAGCAGCTCGTCGCGGCCGCCGGGGCGCCCCTCGGCCTTCCACTCCCGGACGATCCGGGTGATGTCCAGCACGGCCTGCTCGCCGTCGCCGATCACCGCGCAGTCGATGAAGTCCGCGATCGGCTCGGGGTTGAACGCGGCGTGGCCGCCCGCCAGCACCACCGGGTCCTCGTCGGTCCGGTCGCGGGCGTCCAGCGGGATGCCGGCCAGTTCGAGCGCGGTCAGCATGTTGGTGTAGCCGAGCTCGGTGGAGAAGGAGAGCCCGAACACGTCGAAGGCGCGCACCGGCCGGTGGGCGTCCACGGTGAACTGGGGGACGCCGTGCTCGCGCATCAGCGCCTCGAGGTCCGGCCAGACGCTGTAGGTGCGCTCGGCGAGGACGCCCTCCTGCTCGTTGAGCACCTCGTAGAGGATCATGACGCCCTGGTTGGGCAGGCCGACCTCGTAGGCGTCGGGGTACATCAGCGCCCAGCGGACGTCGCAGGCGTCCCAGTCCTTGACGGTCGAGTTGAGCTCGCCGCCGACGTACTGGATCGGCTTCTGGACGTGCGGGAGGAGGGCCTCCAGGCGTGGGAAGACCGATTCGACAGTCATGTGTACTAGGAACCCTTACGACGTTCGGGACCGCCGCGCGCTTGGCGGTGGCGACGGCTGGGAGGGGTGACCCTCAAGGGTAGCCGAACCGCCGTGCGCCCCGGTGCGGCCGAGGGCCCGGATCCACCGCACCCGGACGGTCCCGGACCGGGATCCCGGCACGTGAACGCGGCCCCACCGGCGGCCCACCGCGAGCCGACCGCGGCCCCACCGCGGGTGCCCGACGACTGTTGACACGCTCCGAGGCCGCGTGCGGTACTGGCAAGGCTCCACCGGAAGGTCCTGTGCGCCCCCGGAACGAGGGAGTCGGCCGCGCGCTCACCGGCCGCGCCGGGAGGACCGGCGCGACCCCGCGCCGCGCTCCCCGCCGAGGCCCCCCGACCGCGCCGCCCCGACCGCCCCGAGGACAGGAGAGCCATGACCGACACGGGCCGGCGGACGCGCCGGATCGACGCCCCGCGGCAGGACACCGGGAGCTATCCGACGGTGGCGCGCGCGATCGCCGCCGCCCGCCGGCTGGCCCGCCGCCACCCCGGTCGGTGCCGGGTCCGCGAGGTGGGCCGCTCCCGGGCGGGACGCCCGCTGGTCCTGCTCTCGGTGGACGACGGCGAGCACGCGGTCCTGGCCGTCGGCGGGCCGCACCCCAACGAGCCGGTCGGCCTGGCCGCCGCCGTCCGGCTGGCCGAGCGGGTGCTGGAGCTGCCGCCCCGCCCCGGGGTCGGCTGGCACGTCCTGCTCTGCCTGGACCCGGACGGCGCCGCGCTCAACGAGGGCTGGCTGCACGGCCCGCTCACCGCGGCCCGGCACTACGAGCACTTCTTCCGGCCGGCCTTCCACGAGCAGCCGGAGCTGCTGCCGCACCCGGACGGCCCGCTGGCGCCGATGCCGGAGAGCCGGGTGCTCACCGGGCTGATCGACGAGCTGCGCCCGGTGCTCCAGTGCTCGCTGCACGGCGTGGACTTCGGCGGCGCGTTCGTGCAGCTGACCCGGCCGCTGCCGGGGCTGGCCGAGCGCTTCGCCCGCTCGGTGGCGCGCGGCGGCATCCCGCTGGACGTCGACTCCTACGACGCGGTCGGCTGGGACAGCCCGGCGCCGGGCAGCTATGTGATGCCGGCGCCGGGCCGGCGCCGCCAGCCGCTGCCGGACCGCCCGGAGCTGTCCACCTGGTCGTACGCGGGCCGGTACGGCGGCACCACGGCGGTGCTGGAGGTGCCGATGTGGGCGATCGACGCGGTCGGCGACGCCCGCCCGGCGCCGGACGTGCGCGCCGCCGTCGGGGCCTGCGCCGACCGGCTGGGCGGCCGGGTCGCGGAGCTGACCGCGCTGCTGCCGCAGGTGCCGCCGCACGCGGGGGTGGCGTACGGGCCGCTGCTGCGCGCCGTCGAGTTCAACCTGGCGGTCTGCCGGCCGGTGGTGGACGACTGGCTCGCCCACTGGTCGTCGGCGCCGCTGTCGGTGTCCCGGGTGACCGCGGCGCGGATCGCCGCCGAGCGGGTGCCGCTGCGGATCGCCTCGATGCTGCTGCGGCTGCTCGCGGACAGCGGCGGCCCGGCGGCGGACGCGGCCCGGGCGCGCGCCCGGGGGATCGCCGCGGCGAGCCTGGAGGGCCTGCACCGGCTGGGCGCCCGCTGGGTGCCGGTGGAGACCCAGGTCGCCCACCAGACCCGGGCGGTGTTCGCCGCCGCCGACCTCCTGCTGCCGCCCGTCTGAACCGAACCGCCCCGCCCTCACCGCCGCCCCCGCCCTCGTCCGGAGAACGGACGAGGGCCGGCCCGGGGTCGTGGAACCCCGGACCGGCCCTCCCGACGGGCTCAGGCCGCTATCGGCCGCTGGCTCTGCACCGCCTGCAACAGCCCGATCGCCACCCAGGTCGAGAACATCGACGAGCCTCCGTAGGAGACGAACGGCAGCGGGATGCCGGCCACCGGCATGATGCCCAGGCACATCCCTATGTTCTCGAAGCCCTGGAAGGCGAACCAGGCGACCACCCCGGCCGCCACGATGGTGCCGTACAGGTCGGTGGCGTGACGGGCGATCCGGCAGGCCCGCCAGAGCACCACGCCGAGCAGCACGATGATCGCCATCGCCCCGAGGAAGCCCAGCTCCTCGCCGGCCACCGTGAACACGAAGTCGGTCTGCTGCTCCGGCACGAACTGCCCGGTGGTCTGCGTCCCGTGGAACAGACCCTTGCCGGTCAGCCCGCCGGAGCCGATCGCGATCCGGGCCTGCGCGGTGTTGTAGCCGACGCCGGACGGGTCGAGCGCCGGGTTGGCGAAGGCCGCGAAGCGGTCGATCTGGTACTTGCTCAGCACCCCGAGCTTCCAGACCGCCACACAGCCGCCGACGCCGGCCAGGATCAGCCCGAACACCCAGCGGTTGGCCGCGCCGGAGGCCAGCAGGATGCCCAGCACGATGACGGCCATCACCATCACCGAGCCGGCGTCCGGCATCAGCATCACTATGGCCATCGGCAGCGTCGCCCAGACCAGGGCCCGGAACACCGACTTGTTCGCCGGGAACTCCCGCTCCCCCGCGTCCACCTGGTCGGAGAGCACGACCGCCATCGACAGCACGATCGCCACCTTGGCGAACTCGGCGGGCTGCACCGAGAAGCCGCCGCCCAGCTGGATCCAGGAGTGCTGGCCGTTGATGGTCGAGCCGAGCGGGCTCAGCGTGGCCAGAAGCAGCAGGATCACGCCGGCGTACAGGAACGGCACGACCGTCCGGAAGCGCCGGCTCCCTATCGCTATCACCACCGCGCACAGCACGGCGCCGATCAGGACGTTGGTCAGGTGCCGGAACAGGAAGTACTGCGGGTCGCCGTGGGTGAGCGTGTCACGGCCCCGGGTCGCCGACCAGACCAGCAGCGAGCTGCCCAGTGAGAGGACCACCGCGGCCAGCAGCAGTATCCAGTCGATCCGCCACAGCGGGGAGTCCTTGGCCAGCGCCTTGGGCACCCCGCCGCGCTGCGGCGCGAGCCGCAGCTGGCGGTACGAGCCGTAGGAGGTCATGCCCGGCCCCTTCCGGTGGAGCGGGTGGGTTCGACGGCGGCCGCGGCCGCCACGGGCACCGGAGCGGCGCTGCCGCCGGGCTGCGCCGGGTCCAGGAAGACCCGCGGCGAGCCGCCGCTCACGCCGGGGTCGCCGAGCGCCGCGCCGCCGGCCGCGAACGAGGCCGGCTTGATGATCGCGGTGCCGTCCGGGTTGAACTTCGGCAGCTCGGCCTGCGGCGTGGGCAGCAGTGCCTTGCCCTGGTCGACGTTGCCCTTGTCGTCGACGCCGTACAGCGACTGGTAGATCCGCCGGATCGCGTCGCCGGAGCCGCCGGAGCCGGTGCCGCCCTGGCTTATCGTCATCACGACCGCGTAGTCGCGGCTGTAGGTGGTCAGCCAGGAGGTGGTCTGCTTGCCCTCGACCTCGGCGGTGCCGGTCTTGGCGTGCAGCTCGATCTTGCCCTGCGGCCAGCCCGCGCCGGTGAACTTCCAGGCGGCGGTGCCGCCGGTGACGACGCCCGCGGTGGCCTGGTCGATGTAGCTGAGCAGCTTCTGGTCGCCGGGCACCCGGCCGTCCTCGTGCGGGGCGATCTCGCGGACGAGCTCCCCGCTCGGGCTTATCACGGCCTTGGCGATCGTCGGCCGGTAGAAGGTGCCGCCGTTGGCGAGCGCCGCGTAGATCCGGGCCATCTGGATCGGGGTGACCAGGGTGTCGCCCTGGCCGATCGCGAAGTTGACGGCGTCACCGGCGCGCATCTGGTAGCCGTCGACGCAGTTCTCCCGGGCGATCTGGTCGGAGAAGCTGTTGCCGCCCTTCTCCGCCTGCTTGCACCAGGCGTCCTTGTTGTTGTCGTAGAAGGACTGCTTCCACTGGCGGTCCGGCACCCGGCCGGTGACCTCGCTCGGCAGGTCGATGCCGGTCTTGGCGCCGAGGCCGAACTCGTGGGCGGTCTTGAAGAACCAGTCGCCCGGATCCTTCTTCGGCTTGATGCCGCCGTCCTTCATCCACTGGTCGTAGGCCAGGCCGTAGAAGACGGTGTCGCAGGAGACCTCCAGGGCGCGCTCCAGGGAGATCGCCCCGAAGCTCTCGCTCTCGAAGTTCTTGAACTCGCGCCCGCCGATGGTCATGCTCTTCGGGCAGTCGTAGCGGCCGTCGAGCGAGTAGCCGGCCTGGACGGCGGCGGTGGTGGAGATGACCTTGAACGTCGAACCGGGGGCCGACTGACCCTGTATGGCCCGGTTCAGCAGCGGGAAGTTGGACTCCTTGCTGGTCAGCGCCTGGTAGTCCTTGCCGCTGATGCCGCCCTGCCACAGGTTGGGGTCGTAGGTGGGGGCGCTGGCCATCGCGACGATCCGCCCGGTGTGCACGTCCATCACGACGGCGGCGCCGGAGTCGGCCTCGTAGTTGCGGTTGGTGACCTTGTCGAAGGTCTTGCGGGCGTCGGCCATCGCCTGCGCCAGGTTGTCCTCGACGACCTTCTGCACCCGGGCGTCGATGCTGGTCACCAGGTTGTTGCCGGTCTGCGGGGCGGCCTGGTCGGCGGTGCCGATGACCCGGCCGAGGTTGTCCACCTCCAGCTTGGTGATGCCGGCGGTGCCGCGCAGGTCGCGGTCGTAGACGGATTCCAGTCCGGCGCGGCCGATCTGGTCGGCCGGCAGGTAGCGCTCCAGGCCGGCCTTGTCGGCGGTCTTGGAGACCTCGTCGTCGGTGACCGGCGAGAGGTAGCCGAGCACCTGGGCGAGGTTGGCGCCCTCGACGCCGGTGTAGTGGCGCACCGCGGTGGGCTGGGCGGTGACCCCGGGGAAGTCCTCGCGGCGCTCCATTATCTGCATCGCCTGCTGGGTGGTCGCCTCCTTGGTGACCGGGATCGGCTGGTAGGGCGAGCCGTTCCAGCAGGGCTGCGGGGTCTTGGCGTCGCAGAGCCGGACCTTCTCCTGGACGTCCTTGGCGGGCATCCCGAGCACCTCGGCGAGCCGGGTCAGCACCTCCTTGCCGCCGTCCTTCTGCTGGAGCAGCGAGGTGCGGCTGACCGAGACGACCAGCTTGGTCTCGTTGCCGGCCAGGATGCGTCCGGAGGCGTCCAGGATCTCGCCGCGCACGGCGGGTTCGACGACCTCGCGGATGTGGTTGCCGGTCGCCTTGGCGGTGTAGACGCTGGCGTTGCGGATCTGGAGGTACCACAGCCGTCCGCCGAGGGTGGCGAGCAGCGAGAGCACCAGGATCTGCAGCACCACCAGACGGATCGTCACCCGCCGGGTACGGCCGGTCTCGGGGATGTTGCTCACGTCTCGTGCGCTCCAAAACAGAACAGGGCGGGCGGGCTGGTCGCTTTCGGCCGGGGCCGGGGGCTACGGGCGCTTGACCGCGCCGAGCAGGCGCTTCCTCTTGTAGGCGGAGCCGCTCCCGGTGTCGCGGGTGGTGCGGTAGCGGGACAGGGTGCCGAGGCCGGGGCCGCCCTCGTCGTCCTCGGCGACGGACAGCGGGTCCTTGCCGAAGCGGCGGGCGACCAGCATCACGACGGGCACCACGAAGGGGGCCAGCAGCAGGTCGTAGAGCAGGGCGGTGAACACCAGCTGGCCGAGCCCGACGTGCCGGGCGGCGGTGTCGCCGACCAGCGCGCCGACCATCGCGTACAGCAGGGTGGAGGCGATCGCGGCGCCGCCCACCACCAGCAGCGCGCTGGGGACCGAGCGCTGGCGGCCGTGCTCGGGGCGCAGCAGTCCGGCGGCGTAGCCCATCAGGCAGAGCACCAGCGCGTAGCGGCCGATGGCGTGGTCGGAGGGCGGGGCGAGGTCGGCGAGCAGGCCGGCCGCGAAGCCGACCAGGCAGCCGCCGGTGGGCCCGTAGACGAGGGCGAGGCCGACGACCACGAGCAGCAGTATGTCGGGGGTGGCCCCGGGCAGTTGCAGCCGGCCGAAGACGCTGACCTGCAGCAGCAGGCCGAGCAGGATCAGCACGGCGGAGACGGGGATGCGGGCGAGGCGCATGGCTCAGTTCCCCCCAGTGGGCTTGGCGGGCGGGACGGCGGCCGGGACGGCGGGGGCGGCCGGCGCGGCGGGTGCCGCCGGTGCGGCCTGGCCCTGGTCGCCCGGCGCGGGGGCGGGCGGCAGGACGGCGTCGCGCGGGTCGGTGCGCGGCGGGACGACGACCACGCCGACCAGGTCGAGCCGGGTGAACTGGACGAACGGCTCGACCAGGACCGTCTTGGTGAGCTGGCCGGGGTTGGCCTCGACCTGGACGACCTTGCCGACCGGGACGCCGGGGACGAACGGGCGGCCGCTCTGCGAGCCGAAGGTGACCAGCCGGTCGCCCTCCTTGACCTGGGCCTTGCCGTTGAGCAGCGAGACCTTCATGGCGCTGGTGCCGCCGCCGGCGGCGAAGCCGATCTCGCCGCTGCCCTCCAGCCGGGTGCCGGCGGTGAAGCCGGGGTCGGAGGCGAGCAGCACGGTGGCGGTGGTCGGGGCGACGGTGGTGATCCGCCCGACCAGGCCCTGGCCGTTGATGACGGTCATGTCGCGGGTGAGGCCGTCGTCGCTGCCGGCGTCGATGGTGATGGTCCAGGAGAAGCCCTGGGCCGGGCCGATCGCGATGGTCTGCGCGGCCTTGACGGTGTAGCCGCCGGCGCCGGCGGTACGCAGCAGGTCGTCGAGCTGCTTGGTGCGTCCGCCGGCCATGTCGGAGGAGGCGAGCTTCTGCCGCAGTTCGGTGTTCTCGCGGGCGAGCTGGTCGGTGCGCCCGCTGTTCGAGGCGGCGTCGCGGAAGGCGCGCACGGTGTCGGCGACCGGGTCGACGGCGGTGGCGGCGCCGCGTTCGACCGGGCCGAGGACGGCGGCGGCCGCGCGCCGGGCGCCGCCGAGCGGGGAGCTCTCACCGCCCTTGATGTCGACGGTGATCAAGGCGAAGGCGACGGCCACCAGCAGGATGAGCAGCAGCCGGCTCTCTCGTGTGTCCCTCACGGTGCTGGTACTGCCCCTTCGTACCCCTGGCCGCCGTCCCGGGCTGTGGACCCGGGCGGGGGCCCGTCAGTTCGGCTGGTGTGTCGGTTGTGCTAACGGCGCGGTGCGGCGTCGAGTACCTGCTGGAGCGCCTCGAACTCCTCGACGCACTTGCCGGAGCCGAGTGCGACGGAGTCCAGCGGGTTCTCCGCGATGTGGATCGGCATGCCGGTCTCCCGGCGCAGCCGCTCGTCCAGGCCGCGCAGCAGGGCGCCGCCGCCGGTGAGCACGATGCCCCGGTCCATGACGTCGCCGGCCAGCTCGGGCGGGCACTGGTCGAGGGTGGTCTTGACCGCGTCGATGATCGAGTTGACCGGCTCGTCGATGGCCTCGCGGACCTCGGCGGCGGAGATGACGACGGTCTTGGGCAGGCCGCTGACCAGGTCGCGGCCGCGGATCTCGGCGTGCTCGTCCTTCTCGCCCTCCAGGCCGAAGGCGGAGCCGATGCTCATCTTGATCTGTTCGGCGCTGCGCTCGCCGAGGAGCAGCGAGTACTCCTTCTTGATGTGCTGGACGATGGCGTTGTCCAGCTCGTCGCCGGCGACCCGGATGGACTGCGCGGTGACGATGCCGCCGAGCGAGATGACGGCGACCTCGGTGGTGCCGCCGCCGATGTCGACGACCATGTTGCCGGTGGGCTCGTGGACGGGCAGCCCGGCGCCGATGGCGGCGGCCATCGGCTCCTCGATGATGTGCACCTGGCGGCAGCCGGCCTGCAGGGAGGCCTCGATGACGGCGCGGCGCTCGACGCCGGTGATGCCGGAGGGGACGCAGACGACGACCCGGGGGCGGGCGAGGAAGCGGCGGCGGTGCACCTTGAGGATGAAGTAGCGCAGCATCCGCTCGGTGATCTCGAAGTCGGCGATCACGCCGTCCTTGAGCGGGCGGATGGCGACGATGTTGCCGGGGGTGCGGCCGATCATCTTCTTGGCCTCGGAGCCGACCGCGAGGATGCCCCCGGTGTTGGTGTTGACCGCCACCACGGACGGCTCGTTGAGGACGATCCCCTTGCCCCTGACGTACACCAGCGTGTTGGCAGTTCCGAGGTCGATCGCCAAGTCGCGGCCGATGAACGACAGGTTGCTCGCCATGGGGTGGGGTGCCTTTCCCGGGCTCGGAGTCTTGTGGGGTAACGGTGTGCGCGCCCACGCGTGGGCGGCGACCAGCTGAGCTGCCTTACCGGGCCCTTGAGTCGCGTCCATCGTAGTCACGCCGGTCGGCACGGACGTCGACGTGGGGCATGCCGTCCATTGTCCGGGGCGTGATCGCTTCTCCGGGCATTGGGACGCCGTGTCGGAGGGCCTGGTTCCCTATTTCCCGATAAGAATGCCCCGGCCGGGCCAATGGTCCCGGCCGGGGCCTTCCGAAGGTCCCTGGTGGTCGCCGCGCCCGGTCGGGTCAGGCGTGCGCGGGGAAGAAGATCTTGATCTCGCGCTCGGCGGACTCGACCGAGTCGGAGGCGTGGATGAGGTTCTCGCGGGTGATCGTCGCGTAGTCGCCGCGGATGGTGCCGGCCCCGGCCTCCAGCGGGTTGGTGGCGCCGGCCAGCATGCGGACGCCGGCGATGGCCTCCTCGCCCTCGACGATCAGGGCGATCGACGGGCCGGAGGTCATGAACTCCAGCAGCGGCTCGTAGAACGGGCGGCCGACGTGCTCCGCGTAGTGGTGCTCCAGCGTCGCCCGGTCGAAGGTGCGCAGCTCGACGGCGGCGAGCCGCCAGCCGGCCTTGCGCTCGATGCGGCTGATGATCTCGCCGGCCAGGCCGCGCTTCACGGCGTCGGGCTTGAGCAGGACGAGAGTGCGCTGGGACACGGGGCGTCTCCTGGGGAAATCGGGTTCGGCGCGCACGCGTTTCGGCGCGCACGCGCGGATCCGCGTGCGCCGTGCGACTACCGCAGAGGCTACCTTGCGTGAACGAACGCGCCGGACCCGGTCCTGGGCCGCCTCAGGCGGTCGCGGCGGCGGCCCGGGCGGCCTTGATCTCGTCGATCTTGCGGCCGTAGTGCACCGAGCACCACCACAGGCCGGCGAAGACCGCGCCGAGCCCGAACATGGTCGGCACGACGAAGCCGCTGGCGATCAGCGCGAGCTGCAGGGCCCAGCCGACGGCGACCGCGCCGGGGCGGGTGATCATGCCGCAGAGCAGCAGGCACAGCGCCATCGCGACCCCGCTGACGGTCCACAGCGCGCCGGTGGACACGTCGGAGAGCTGCATCGCGACCAGGGCCGCGAACAGCACCACGAGGGCCTCGCCGATCAGCGTCGAGGAGCAGAGCGTCCTCATCGTCACTTCCTCCCGAGCAGCAGGCGGGCCTCGCCCACCGTGATGACCGAACCGGTGACCAGCACCCCGGCGCCGCCGAGGTCGCCCTCCTCCTCGGCCAGGGTGACGGCGGCGGCGATGGCGTCGTCGAGCCGGGGCTCGACCTGGACGCGCTCCTCGCCGAAGACCTCGACCGCGAGCGCGGCCAGCTCGTCCACGTCCATCGCGCGGTGGGTGGAGTTGCGGGTGACGACGACCTCGGCGAGGACCGGCTCGAAGGCCTCCAGCAGGCCGGTCACGTCCTTGTCGCCGCTGGTGCCGATGACCCCGACGAGGCGGGTGAAGCCGAAGGACTCGGTGAGCGCGGCGACGGTGGCCCGGGCGCCGTGCGGGTTGTGGGCGGCGTCCAGGACGATGGTGGGGCTGCGCCGGACGACCTCCAGCCGGCCCGGGGAGCTGACGCCGGAGAACGCCTGGCGGACCTTGTCCGCGTCGAGCTGTCCGCCGCGGGCGCCGCCGACGCCGAAGAACGCCTCGACGGCGGCCAGCGCGAGGGCCGCGTTGTGCGCCTGGTACTCGCCGTGCAGCGGCAGGAAGACGTCCTCGTACTCCTCGCCGCCGAGCCCGCGCAGCGTCACCAGCTGGCCGCCGACGGCGAGTTCGCGGCGGATGACGCCGAACTCCATGCCCTCGCGGGCGACCGTGGCGTCGACCTCGACGGCGCGCCGCAGGATGGTCTGGGCGGCGTCGAGCTGCTGCTGGGCGACGACGGCGACGGCGCCGGACTTGATGATCCCGGACTTCTCGACGGCGATCTCGCCGGTGGTCTCCCCCAGCTTGTCGGTGTGGTCCAGGCCGATCGGGGTGATGACGGCGACGGCGGCGTCGATGACGTTGGTGGCGTCCCAGGAGCCGCCCATGCCGACCTCGACCACGGCGACGTCCACCGGGGCGTCGGCGAAGGCGGCGTAGGCCATGCCGGTGAGCACCTCGAAGAAGGACATCGCGACCGGCTCGCGCTCGTCGACCATCCGCACGTAGGGCTCGATGTCGCGGTAGACCTCGACGAACCGCTCGGGGGTGATCGGGGCGCCGTCCAGGGTGATCCGCTCGGTGACGCTCTCCACGTGCGGGCTGGTGTAGCGGCCGGTGCGCAGCTCGAAGACGGTGAGCAGCTGCTCGATCATCCGGGCGGTGGAGGTCTTGCCGTTGGTACCGGTGACGTGGATGGAGGGGAAGGAGCGCTGGGGCTGGCCCAGGATGTCCATCAGCGCCTCGATCCGGTCGAGCGAGGGCTCCAGCTTGTTCTCCGGCCAGCGCTCGGAGAGTTCCACCTCGACGTCGCGCAGGGCGTCGCCGGTGCCGCCGTCGGCGGGGCGGAGGGTGTACGGGTTCGGGTCGGCCTTGTCGCTCACGACCACAGTCTACGGAGCGGGGCGCGTCGCTCCTCACGGGGTGAGAACGACCACTTTGCCCGAGTTCGGCAGTTTCCCGTGTTTACTATCGATTTAGCGACATCAGACCGCAATGAAGCATTGATTCGCATCCCAGGGAGATAAATCACCTTCGATCATGAGGAGCACCGCGCCATGCCCGACGCCCTGCGCCACTTCGTCGAGACGCACCGCGAGGGCTTCCTCCAGCTCGGCGGACTGATCTCGCTGGCCCTGCTCTGCTACATGGTCCTGGTGTTCGGCCGCTTCCTGGTCTACTGGGCCGGCTCCCGGCACGCCTTCCGGCACAACGCCCCCGCGCGGCCCGGCGACCCCGCCGCCTTCCAGTGGCACCTGGTGATCCCCTGCCGGGACGAGGAGGCCGTGGTCACCCAGACACTGGCCGGCCTGCGGGCCGTCGCCCCCGCCGCCCACCTGTGGGTGATCGACGACGACAGCGAGGACGCCACCCGCGACCTGGTGCTCGCCGCCGCCGCCCGCGACGAGCGCGTCCACCTGGTCCAGCGCCGCCGCCCGCACGCCCGGATCGGCAAGGGCGCCGCCCTCAACGCCGCCTACCGGGAGATCTCCGCCTGGCTGCCGCCCGGCACCGACCGCTCCCGGGTGGTCCTCGGCGTGGTCGACGCCGACGGGCAGCTCGACCCCGGCACCCTCGAACAGGTCTGCAACGACCGCGCGATGGGCCGCCCCGACACCGGCGCCGTGCAGATCGGCGTGCGGATGCGCAACGCCGAGGACGAGCGGCCGCTGCCCGGCCGCGGCCGCGCCGCCAACGCGGCCGCCCGCGCCCTGGTGCGGATGCAGGACGTCGAGTTCCGGGCCAACAACGCCGGCATGCAGCTGCTGCGCCGGCGCACCGGCAGCGTCGGCCTCGGCGGCAACGGCCAGTTCGTGCGGCTCACCGCCCTGGACTCGCTCACCGCCGAGGAGGGCCGCGCCGGACGCCCCTGGCCCGAGCGCGCCCTGCTGGAGGACTACGAGTCCGGCCTCGACCTGCGGCTGGCCGGCTGGCGGCTCACCCATGTCACCGAGGCCGCCGTCTCCCAGGAGGCCCTGGTCTCCTGGCGGCGCTTCCTCACCCAGCGCACCCGCTGGGCGCAGGGCAACATGCAGTGCCTGCGCTACACCGGGAGGGTGCTGCGCTCGCGGCACTACCGGCCCGCCGGCAAGGCCGAGGTGCTCTACACCTTCCTCCAGCCGGTGGTCTGCGTGCTGCTGGTCGTCCTCACCCCGCTGTCGCTGGCGATCACCGGGGCGGGCCTCGTGCTCTTCCCCGCGGAGACCGCCGGCTTCCAGCTGCGCTACGGCCCGTGGATGGCGCTCGCCTTCGTGCTCGCCACCCTGCCGATGGTGTTCTGGGGCCCGGCCTACCGCCGGCTCGTCCACCCCGACCGCCGCCGGGCCGCCGGCCTGCTCTGGGGCGTCCTGGTCTGGCTCTACGCCTACCACCTGTTCGTGGTCGCCATCCGGGCCGCGGTGCGCCTGCTGCTCGGCCGCAACGGCTGGGCCAAGACCCGGCGCAACGCCGAGAAGGTCGCCCTAGGCGCCCCCACCGCGCTCGAGTCCTGATCCCCGCCCCCGACCTCCCCACTCCCGAGAACGGAGCCGTTCCGCCATGACCGCGTGCCCGTCCCCGACGCCCGCCGCCGACCGCCCGCTCGCCCCCGGCAGCGTCGCCGTCGTCCTCGGCACCCGCCCCGAACTGGTCAAGCTCGCCCCGCTGATCCACGAACTCGGCCCCGCCACCCGCCTGGTCCACACCGGCCAGCACTGGGACGAGGCGATGTCCGGCCGCTTCCTGCGCGACCTCGGCCTGCCCCGCCCCGAACTGCTCACCGGCGTCGGCGGCCGCCCCCGGGGCGGCCAGATCGCCCGGTCGCTCGGCCAGCTCGACGCCGCCTTCGCCGAGGACCGCCCGGCCGCCGTCGTCGTCCAGGGCGACACCAACGCCACCCTGGCCGGCGCGCTCGCCGCCAACGCCCGGGACATCCCGCTGGTGCACGTCGAGGCCGGGCTGCGCAGCTTCGACCGGGCGATGCCCGAGGAGCACAACCGGGTGATGGTCGACCACGTCGCCGACCTGCTGTGCGCCGCCACCCCCGACAACGCCGCCAACCTGCGCGCCGAGTCCCTCGCCGAGGAGCGGATCGCGCTCACCGGCAACACCGTCGTCGAGGTGGTCCGCCGCTCGCTGCCGGACACCGCCGCCCGGGCCGCCCTGCTCGCCGGGCACGGCCTGGCCGCCGACCGCTATGTGCTGGCCACCGTGCACCGGCCGGAGAACACCGACACCGCCGAGGCGCTCGGCGCCGTCCTCGCCGAACTCGACCGGATCGCCCGGGCCGGCACCCCGGTGCTGTTCCCGATGCACCCGCGCACCCGGGCCGCCGTCGAACGGTTCGCCCTGGACGGCCTGCTGGAGCGGCTCGCGGTGACCGGGCCGGTCGGCTACGCCGGCTTCCTGGGCCTGGCCCGGCACGCCGCGCTGCTGGTCTCCGACTCCGGCGGGGTGCAGGAGGAGTGCACGGTGCTCGGCCGCCCGCTGCTGGTGGTACGCCGCTCCACCGAGCGCCCGGAGGCCGTCGAGGCCGGCTTCGCCGCGCTGGTGGCGCCCGGCGCCGAACTCGGCGAGCACGCCCGGGCCTGGCTGGCCGACACCCCCGAGCGGCTCGCCCGGCTCGCGGCCGTCCCCAGCCCGTACGGCGACGGCCTGGCCTCCGCCCGGATCGCCCGGCTGACCGCCCGGCTGGCCGAGGAGCCCGCGGCGGCGGCGCCGATGGCCGCCTGAGCCGGCCCGGGGCGGGCACCCGGACCGGGCCCTCGGACAGGGCCCTCTTGACAGCCGAATTGGTCTACTCCATTTTGTGAGGGCAAGTCTCCTGCCCCGACAGGGACTTGATTTGTCGGTAGCTCCCGCACGCACATCCATCGACACCCGGACGGCTCTCCCCCACGGGAGCCGCCGGCCTCCCCCACAGGAGCTGGAGTCATGCCACCTGCCCGACAGCGGCGCCCGCGCGCCGTCCACTCGATGCTCGCCGGCGCCAGTGCCGTCGCGATCGGCCTGAGCGGCCTGGTCCTCGCCGGCGGCCCCGGCGCCCACGCCGCCCCGACCGACGTCGAGCTCATCACCAACGGCGGCTTCGAGGACGCCAACCGCCTCAACGGCTGGACCTGTACGGCCGGCGCACCGGAGACCGCCACGGTCCACTCCGGCACCGGCGCGCTGCGCTCCACCCCGGGCGGCGGCGGCACCGGCGAGTGCACCCAGACCGTCGCGGTCAAGCCGTCCTCGACCTACACCCTGAGCAGCTGGGTCCAGGGCTCCTACATCTACCTCGGCGCCCGCGGCACCGGCGGCACCGACCCGAGCACCTGGACGCCCGGCGGCAACGCCTGGTCCAAGCTCAGCACCACCTTCACCACCGGGGCGAACACCACCAGCGTCACCGTCTACCTGCACGGCTGGTACGGGCAGCCGGCCTTCCTGGCCGACGACGTCTCGCTGCTCGGCCCGGGCGACCCCAAGCCCAGCCCCACCGCGACCAGCCCCACCCCGACCGACCCCGGCAGCCCGTCGCCCACCGAGACCACCACGCCCTCCCCCACCGCCACCACGCCCCGGCCGCCGTCCAAGCACCTGCTGACCGGCTACTGGCAGAACTTCGACAACGGCGCCACCGTGCAGCGGATCAGCGACGTCCCGGCCGCGTACGACATCATCGCGGTCTCCTTCGCCGAGGCCACCGGCACGCCCGGGGGCCTGGGCTTCGCCCTGGACCCGACGCTCTCCTCCCGGCTCGGCGGCTACACCGAGGCCCAGTTCAAGGCCGACATCGCGGCCAAGAAGGCGGCCGGCAAGAAGGTGATCCTCTCGGTCGGCGGCGAGAAGGGCACCGTCTCCGTCAGCAGCGCCACCTCGGCCGCCAACTTCGCGAACACCGCCTGGTCCCTGATGCAGACCTACGGCTTCGACGGCGTGGACATCGACCTGGAGAACGGCATCAACTCCACCTACATGGGCCAGGCGCTGCACTCGCTGGCCGCCAAGGCCGGCCCCGGGTTCACGCTCACCATGGCGCCGCAGACCATCGACATGCAGTCCACCGGCATGGAGTACTTCAAGCTGGCGCTGAACGTGAAGGACATCCTCACCATCGTCAACACGCAGTACTACAACTCCGGCGCGATGCTCGGCTGCGACGGCCAGGTGTACTCCCAGGGCACCGTCAACTTCCTCACCGGGCTGGCCTGCATCCAGCTCAAGGGCGGGCTGCGGCCCGACCAGGTGGGCCTCGGCGTGCCGGCCTCCACCAGCGCGGCCGGCGGCGGCTACGTCAGCCCGAGCGTGGTCAACAACGCGCTGGACTGCCTGGCCTCCGGCACCAACTGCGGCAGCTTCAAGCCCGACACCAAGTGGCCCGGGATCGGCGGGGCGATGACCTGGTCGACCAACTGGGACGCCAAGGCGGGCGGCGGGATCGCCAACACCGTCGGCTCGCACCTGCACGCGATGCCGTAGGCGGGACACGCAGGACACGCGGGACAGGCGGGGCCGTGGGCCCGGGCCGGGGTCAGACCCCGGCCCGGGCCTCCGGCACGCTCGCGGCCGCTCCGCCGTGGCGGCGGCGCAGCTCGGCGGTGATCTCGGCCAGCTCGCCCTCCGGCAGCAGCGGCAGCATCATCGCCACGCCCTGGAGCAGGCCGCCGAGCAGGAAGGTGGTGTCGGGGGTGGTGGCGACCAGGCCGCGGACCTCGGCCACCTCGCCGGCCGCGACCGCCTCGATCAGCCGGGCCGCGTCCACGCCCTCCTCGTCGACGTGGACGGCGCCGGTGTCGTGCGGGGCGCGCCGGGCCATCGCCCGCAGCACCCGGTCGCCGACCTCGGGGGCGTAGGCCTTGCGGACCGCCTCGGCGGCGATCCAGGTGAGCAGGGTGGTCACCTCGCGCTCGACGTGCTCCTCGAACAGCCGGTCCAGCGCGTGGTCGAAGGCGAGCTGGTTCCCGTGCCGGAAGGCCAGCAGCAGGCTCGCCGCCCGGCCCTTGGCCTCCTCGACCGCCTCGGCAGGCAGTTCGCCGGCCAGCTCCTCGGTCACCATCACGTCCATGCCCTCCCGTCAACTCCTCGCCGTCCGGAACTCGAAGCACACCGTACACAGTCGACCTGGAAACTTCCGCGAGCGCGCGCGGGCAAGACCGGAATGAATTCGGGCGGAATAGGACCTCACCCGGTCCGGGATGAATATTCGCCGGAAGGGAGCAACGGATTGGGCTATTGGGCCGCACGATTTTCCGACCTCCGGAAAAACGGAGGAGCCGCACCCCGCGTCGGCGGGGTGCGGCTCCGGGGAACCGTCGGCGCGTCAGCCCTGCGGCAGCGCCGCGAGCTGGGCGGTGATCCGGGCGATGTCGGCCTCGGCGGCCTCCTGACGGCCCCGGATCTTGGCGACCACCTCGTCCGGTGCCTTGGCCAGGAAGGCCTCGTTGCCGAGCTTGGCGCCGCACTGGGCCTTCTCCTTCTCGGCGGCCGCGAGGTCCTTGGCGAGGCGCTTGCGCTCCGCCGCGACGTCGATCGTGCCGGACAGGTCCAGCGCCACGGTGGCGCCGGCGACCGGCAGCGAGGCGGTGGCCGCGAAGCCCTCCTCGGGCACGGTCAGCCGCAGCAGCGAACGGATCGCGTCCTCGTGGACGGCGAGCACGGTGCCCGCGAGCTCCAGGCGCGCCGGGACCTTCTGGGCCGGCTGCAGGCCCTGGTCCGAACGGAACCGGCGGACCTCGGTGACCACCTGCTGCAGCGTGGCGACCTCGGCCTCGGCCGCGGTGTCCCGGAAGCCGCTGTCCTTCGGCCAGTCGGCGACGACCACCGACTCGGCGCCGGTCAGCGTGGTCCACAGCGCCTCGGTGACGAACGGCACCACCGGGTGGAGCAGCCGCAGGGTGACGTCCAGGACCTCGCCCAGCACCCGGCGGGAGGCCTCGGCCTGCGCGCCGCCCTTGGCCAGGGTGGTCTTGGAGAGCTCGACATACCAGTCGAACACCTCGTCCCACGCGAAGTGGTAGAGCGCGTCCGAGGCCTTGGCGAACTCGTAGCCGTCGTACAGCGCGTCGACCTCGGTCACGGTCGCGTTCAGCCGCGACAGGATCCAGCGGTCCACCGCGGTCAGCTGCTCCGGGGCGGGCAGCGGGCCGTCCACGGTCGCGCCGTTCATCAGCGCGAACCGGGTCGCGTTCCAGATCTTGTTGCAGAAGTTGCGCGCGCCCTTGACCCAGTCCTCGCCGATCGGCACGTCGGCGCCCGGGTTGGCGCCGCGGGCCAGGGTGAAGCGCACCGCGTCCGAGCCGTAGGCGTCCATCCAGTCCAGCGGGTCGACGGCGGTCCCGGAGGACTTCGACATCTTCTTGCCGAACTCGTCACGGACCAGTCCGGTCAGCGCGACCGTCTTGAACGGCGCCTGGCCGTCCATCGCGTACAGGCCGAACATCATCATCCGGGCGACCCAGAAGAAGATGATGTCGTGGCCGGTGACCAGGACGTCGGTCGGGTAGAACTTCGCCAGGTCCGGGGTCTTCTCCGGCCAGCCCAGCGTGGAGAACGGCCACAGGCCCGAGGAGAACCAGGTGTCCAGGACGTCCGGGTCCTGGTGCCAGCCCTCGCCGCTCGGCGGCTGCTCGTCCGGTCCGACGCAGACGACCTCGCCGTCCGGGCCGTACCAGACCGGGATCCGGTGGCCCCACCACAGCTGGCGCGAGATGCACCAGTCGTACATGTTGTCGACCCAGTCGAAGTAGCGGCGCTCCAGCTCCTTCGGGTGGATCTCCACCTTGCCGTCGCGGACCGCGTCGCCGGCCGCCCTGGCCAGCGGCTCGACCTTGACCCACCACTGCAGCGACAGCCGCGGCTCGACCACCGTGTGGCAGCGCGAGCAGTGGCCGACGGCGTGCATGTACGGGCGCTTCTCGGCGACGATCCGGCCCTGCTCGCGCAGCGCGCCGACCACCGCCGAACGCGCCTCCAGCCGGTCCAGGCCGAGGAACGGGCCGTGCACGGTGATCGCGCCGCGCTCGTCCATCACGCTCAGGTTCGGCAGGTCGTGGCGCTGGCCGATGGCGAAGTCGTTGGGGTCGTGCGCCGGGGTCACCTTGACGGCGCCGGTGCCGAACTCCGGGTCCACGTGCTCGTCCGCGACGACCGGGATCTCGCGGTCGGTCAGCGGCAGCTTGATGGTCCGCCCGATCAGGTGCCGGTAGCGCTCGTCGTCCGGGTGGACGGCCACCGCGGTGTCGCCCAGCATCGTCTCGGCCCGGGTGGTGGCGACGACGATCGAGTCCTCGCCGTCCCCGTAGCGGATCGAGACCAGCTCGCCGGGGACCTCCTCGTGCTCCACCTCGATGTCGGACAGCGCGGTGAGGCAGCGCGGGCACCAGTTGATGATGCGCTCGGCCCGGTAGATCAGGCCGTCGTCGAAGAGCCGCTTGAAGATGGTCTGGACGGCCTGCGACAGGCCCTCGTCCATGGTGAAGCGCTCACGCGACCAATCGACGCCGTCGCCGAGGCGGCGCATCTGGCCGAGGATCCTGCCGCCGTAGTTCTCCTTCCACTCCCAGACCTTCTCGACGAAGGCCTCGCGGCCCAGGTCGTGGCGGGAGAGCCCGGACTCGGCGAGCTGCTGCTCGACCTTGTTCTGGGTGGCGATGCCGGCGTGGTCCATGCCCGGCAGCCAGAGCGCCTCGAAGCCCTGCATGCGCTTGCGGCGGGTCAGCGCGTCCATCAGCGTGTGCTGGAAGGCGTGGCCCAGGTGCAGGGCGCCGGTGACGTTCGGCGGCGGGATGACGATGGTGTACGGCGGCTTGTCGCTCGTGGCGTCGGCGGTGAAGTAACCGCGCTCTACCCAGCGCTCGTACAGCTCGCCCTCTACGTCCGCCGGGGCGAAGGTCGTCGGGAGGGTGGCTGCTTCGTCCCCGGCGTGGTTGCTCACGGGGCGCTGGTTCGTGGTGTCGGTCACGACGGACAGTTTACGTAACCCGGGAACCGGGTCACGAACGGCTTTCACCCCCCGGACACCGGGGCGGGCCGCGGACGGCCCGCGGGGGTATGACCCGACCGGGTGACGGACCGGTGCGATAACGTGCCGGACATTCGTCCGAGCCTTCGTACCAGCCCGGCACCACCGTCCCAGGAAGGGCCTCCGTGACCGAGCAGAACCCCTACGGCGCCCCGCCGCCGCCCGGCGGACAGCCCTACGGCGGGCAACCCCACGGCGGGCAGCCCTACCCCGGCCCGCCCGCGCCGCCGCAGACCCCGCCGCCCTACGGCGCCGTCCCGCCGCAGCCCGGCCCGCCCGGCGCGCCGGGCCAGCCGCTGCCACCCGGCTACGCCCCGTACGGCGCGTTCCCCGCGCCCCCGCCGCCGCGCCGCTCCCGGCGCACCCTCGGCATCCTCATCGGCGTCTTCGTGCTCGTGCTGGCCCTCATCGGCGGCGCGGTCGCGTACTTCGTCTTCGACGTCACCTCCAACGCCGGCACCCAGAAGGTCGTCCTGCCGGCCTCGTTCAACGGCCTCACCAGGGACGAGAACAACGAGGTCGCCCGGCAGATGGAGGAGGCCATCACCACCGAACTCGGCAAGGGCGACGGCTCCTGGCACCCGACCGGCGTCAGCGCCGTCTACCAGGACTCCGCCGAGGAACCCAAGCTCGTGGTGCTCGGCGCCTACGGCAAGGTGCTCGCCCCGAAGACCGAGCTCAACGCCATGTTCAAGGGCCTGCAGGCCGACGGCAGCACCAAGCTCAGCGACCGGCACGCCGTCGACCCGGGCCCCAAGGGCGGCAGCATGGACTGCGGCATCGCCTCCCAGGACGGCACCGACCTGGGCGTCTGCGCCTGGGCCGACTCCAGCAGCCTGGTCCTGACGATGGCCCCGCCGGCGACGGACGGCGGCCGCCCCGACCTCGACAAGCTCGCGGCGGACACCCGCGCGCTGCGCGCCGTCTCCGAGGTCCCGAAGTAACCGCGGGACGTAACCGCGGGACCCCCGAGCACCCGCACGGCCGAGGGCCCCGGCGCCGCCACAAGGCGGTACCGGGGCCCTCGTCATGCCCGGGCGGGGATCGTCAGGCGCTCTTCTCGCGCCGCTCCCGCTTGATCATGTCGCGCGGCACCAGGGTCGGGATGGCGTGCTTGGAGACGACGTCCCCGGTCACCACCACGCGGGCGACGTCCTGACGCGAGGGCACCTCGTACATCACGGACATCAGCACCTCCTCCATGATGGCCCGCAGACCGCGCGCGCCGGTGCCGCGCAGGATCGCCTGGTCGGCGATCGCCTCCAGCGCGTCCCGGGAGAACTCCAGCTCCACGCCGTCCAGTTCGAAGAGCTTGCGGTACTGCTTGACCAGCGCGTTCTTCGGCTCGGTGAGGATCTGCAGCAGCGCCTCGCGGTCCAGGTTGTGCACGCTGGTGATCACCGGGAGGCGGCCGATGAACTCCGGGATCATGCCGAACTTGACCAGGTCCTCCGGCATCACCTGACGGAAGTGGTCGCTGGCGTCCAGCTCACGCTTGGAGCGGATGTTCGCGCCGAAGCCGATGCCCTTGGCACCCGCCCGGCCCTCGATGATCCGCTCCAGACCCGCGAACGCGCCGCCCACGATGAACAGCACGTTGGTGGTGTCGATCTGGATGAACTCCTGGTGCGGGTGCTTGCGCCCGCCCTGCGGCGGCACCGAGGCGGTGGTGCCCTCCAGGATCTTCAGCAGCGCCTGCTGCACGCCCTCGCCGGAGACGTCCCGGGTGATCGACGGGTTCTCGCTCTTGCGCGCGACCTTGTCGATCTCGTCGATGTAGATGATCCCGGTCTCGGCCTTCTTGACGTCGTAGTCGGCCGCCTGGATCAGCTTGAGCAGGATGTTCTCGACGTCCTCGCCGACGTACCCGGCCTCGGTGAGCGCGGTCGCGTCGGCGATCGCGAACGGCACGTTCAGCATCCGGGCCAGGGTCTGCGCCAGCAGCGTCTTGCCGGAGCCGGTCGGGCCGAGCAGCAGGATGTTGGACTTCGCCAGCTCGATGGCGTCCTCGCGGCCGTTGCCGCCGCTGCGGCCGGCCTCACCGGCCTGGACCCGCTTGTAGTGGTTGTAGACGGCCACCGACAGGGCCTTCTTGGCGAGGTCCTGGCCGACCACGTACTGGTCCAGGAACTCGTAGATCTCGCGGGGCTTCGGGAGTTCCTCGAAGCGCACCTCGGAGGTCTCGGCGAGCTCCTCCTCGATGATCTCGTTGCACAGGTCGATGCACTCGTCGCAGATGTACACGCCTGGGCCGGCGATCAGCTTCTTCACCTGCTTCTGCGACTTGCCGCAGAACGAGCACTTGAGCAGGTCGCCACCGTCTCCGATGCGTGCCACGAGGTGCTTCCCCTTCGCCAGGGGCCCCGCGGAGTTCCGGGGCCTGGTGCTGTGGACCGTCGACGCCGACGGCGATCGGTCTCGCTATCCGACGGTACTCTGCCGAGCCGCCGATTCCGCCCTCTTCGCCGGGTCTGCCCTACGCCCTGGGCGAATTGATACCGAACAGATGCCGTCGGAGCAACCGCCGGTGCGCCGGGGGCGGGACGCGCGAGCCGGTCGCGCGCCCCGCCCCCGGCAGCCTCCCCGCCCGAGGACGGGCCGGGAGGGAGGTGCCGGCCTCAGGAGGTCAGCGAGGCCTTGCGGGTCGAGATGACCAGGTCGATCAGACCGTACTCGACGGCCTCCTCGGCCGTGAGGATCTTGTCGCGCTCGATGTCGTCGCGGACCTGCTCGACCGTGCGCTTGGAGTGCTTGGAGAGCATCTCCTCCAGCTGCTCGCGCATCCGGAAGATCTCCTTGGCCTGGATCTCCAGGTCGGAGACCTGGCCGCGGCCGGTCTCGGTGTAGGGCTGGTGGATCAGGATGCGGGCGTTCGGCAGCGCCATCCGCTTTCCAGGGGTGCCCGCCGCCAGCAGCACGGCCGCCGCCGAGGCCGCCTGGCCCATGCAGACGGTGGTGATGTCCGGCTTGACGTACTGCATGGTGTCGTAGATCGCCGTCAGCGCGGTGAACGAGCCGCCGGGCGAGTTGATGTACATCTGGATCTCACGGTCCGGGTCCATCGACTCCAGGCACAGCAGCTGCGCCATGATGTCGTTGGCCGAGACGTCGTCCACCTGCGAGCCGAGGAAGATGATGCGCTCCTCGAACAGCTTGGCGTACGGGTCGTACTCACGGATGCCCTGCGAGGTGCGCTCGACGAACCGCGGGACGATGTAGCGGCCCTCGGCACGCATGTCCTCGACGCGGGCCTTGGCGGCCGACAGGCTGGGGATGTTCATGGGTGTTCTGGTCCTCCGGAGCGTTGTGGCTGTGGTCTCGTGGGCCCGGGCCGGGCTCAGGCGCCGGTGCCGCCGCCGCCGGGGACGTCCGCGGCGCTGTGCATGATCGCGTCGATGAGGCCGTACTCCAGGGCCTCCTCCGGGCTGAACCAGCGGTCGCGGTCGGAGTCCTGGGTGATCCGCTCGAAGGACTGGCCGCTGTGGAAGGCGATCAGCTCGGACATCCGCTTCTTGGTGCGCAGCAGCTGCTCCGCCTGGATCCGGATGTCGGTGGCCGAGCCGCCGAGGCCGGCGGAGGGCTGGTGCATCAGGATGTTGGCGTTCGGCAGCGAGAAGCGCTTGCCCTTGGCGCCCGCGGTCAGCAGGAACTGGCCCATCGAGGCCGCCATGCCCATCGCGATGGTGACGACGTCGTTCTTGATGTACTGCATGGTGTCGTAGATCGCCATGCCGGCCGAGATCGAGCCGCCCGGGGAGTTGATGTAGAGGAAGATGTCCTTGTCCGGGTCGGCCGCCAGCAGCAGCAGCTGGGCGGTGATCCGGTTGGCGATGTCGTCGTCGACCTGCTGGCCGAGGAAGATGATCCGCTCGTTGAGCAGCCGGTTGTAGACCTGGTCGCCGAGGCCGCCCAGCACGTCACCAGCGGCGGCGTGCGGCGCCATCGGGCCGGGCATCTGCATCTGCGGGTACGTCACTTAGCCACCTGCTCAGTCGATTTGGACGGTCGCTCCACGGCCGTCACGATGTCGCACAGCTTTCCGGGTATCACGTCGTGATTGTTGCTGTCCATGGACCCTAACGCGCAGGCCGGGCCGCTGAATCCCCCACGCAGAACTGTTCGCTGTGAGCGCAGGGTCCGCGCCCGCGGCCGGGCACGGACCGGGAACGGGCGCGGGCCCGGACGCCGTACGGCGTCCGGGCCCGCGCTCACGCCTCAGGGCGAGCGAGGCGACCGCGGCGGTCAGGCCTCGGTCTTCTCCTCGGCCTCGGCCTCGGCGGCCGGGGCCTCGACGGTCTCGGCCGACTCGTCGGCCTCGTCGTCGTCGAAGTTGATCTCGTTGCCCTCGGTGTCGACGACCTTGGCGGCCTCGACCACGGTGGCCAGCGCCTTGCCGCGGGCGACCTCGCCGACCAGCAGCGGAACCTGGCCGCCCTGGACGACCTGCTGGGCGAACTGGTCCGGGGTGAGGCCCGAGCCGGCGGCGCGACGGATGAGGTGCTCGGTCAGCTCCTCCTGGGAGACGTTGAGCTCCTCGTCGGCGACGATCTGGTCCAGGACGAACTGGGTCTTGATGCCCTTCTTCGCCTGCTCCGCGAGCTCCGCGAGGTACTCCTCCTCCGACTTGCCCTGGGTCTCCAGGTAGGTCGCCAGGGTGAGGCCCATCGGCTCCAGCTGGTGGTGCTCGAGGTTGTGCTTGCGGGTCTCGATCTCGTCCTTGAGGAGCTTCTCCGGGAACTCGATCTCGACCAGGCCGAGCAGCGCGTCCAGCACCTTCTCCTGGGCCTGGGTGGCCTGGTCGTACTCCTTCATGCGCTCCAGGCGCTTGCGGGAGTCGGCCTTCAGGTCCTCGAGGGTGTCGAACTCGCTGGCCAGCTGGGCGAACTCGTCGTCCAGCTCGGGCAGCTCCTTCTCCTGGACGGCGGTGACCGTGACGGTGACCTCGGAGGTCTTGCCGGCCTGGGTGCCGCCCTTGAGCTCGGTGGTGAAGGTGGCGGTGCCACCGGCCTCCAGGCCGACGACGGCCTCGTCGATGCCGTCGATCAGACGGCCCGAGCCGATCTCGTAGCTGACGCCGGCGGCGGTGCCGTCCTCCGGCACCTCGCCGTCGACCTTGGCCTCCAGGTCGACGACCACGATGTCGCCGGTGGCGGCGGCGCGCTCGACGTCCTTGACCGAGGAGAAGCGCTCGCGCAGCTGCTCCAGGGACTTGGCGATGTCCTCGTCGGAGACCTCGATCGGGTCGACGGTGACCTCGATGGTCGAGAAGTCCGGCAGGGCGATCTCCGGGCGGACGTCGACCTCGGCGGTGAACTTCAGGTCACCGCCGTCGGCGATCTTCTCGACACCCTCGATGTTGGTGATGTCGGGCTGGCCGAGGACCTCGATCTTGCCCTCGTCGACGGCCTGCGTGTAGAAGCGCGGCAGGGCGTCGTTGACGGCCTCCTCCAGCACGGCACCACGGCCGAAGCGCTGGTCGATGACCCGGTTCGGGATCTTGCCCTTGCGGAAGCCCGGGACCGAGACCTGCTGGTTGATCTTCTTGTACGCCGCGTCGAGGCTGGGCTTGAGCTCCTCGAAGGGCACCTCGACGGTGAGTCGAACCCGGGTCGGGTTCAGAGTCTCGACGGCGCTCTTCACGGTTAGGTCTCCTATGGGCTTGCGGTCAGGTTGCCTGCGCCCTCCCCGGACGCCGGCCGGGGCCGGTTTCCAGCGGGTCGGGCGAGACGGGCGATGGGCGGTTGGAGCTGCATCTCCCGTGGGGGGTGGACGGTGAGCGTGACTCCTCGCCCTCGTGCGGTTGACCTGGGTGGACGCCACAGGGACTACCGCCAGCGCCCCATCCTACCGGTACCACGAAAGGCGGACGCCAGGACGCCGCCGTCCGGGCCCGTTCAGGCCCTCCCGGCGGTCTTCCGGGCCGGTTCGCCGGCGCCGGCGCCGGCCGGGGCCGAGGCCACCGGGCGCATGGTCGCGGCGGCGTCGGAGTCCCGCACCCGCAGCGCTGTCACGGCCGCGAGCAGGGCCAGCCCGGCCGCGGTCAGGAAGGCCGCGCGGTAGGCCGCGAAGTTCGCCACGGGCGTACCCGAGGCGTCCGCGGTGAACGGCCCGACGGCGGTCAGCACGGTGCCGAGCACCGCCACGCCGAGCGCCGAGCCGATCTGGCGCTGGGCGTTGTAGAGGGTGGAGGCGGCGCCGGTGGAGGCGGCCGGAACGGTCGCGAAGGCGGCGGTCTGGCTCGGCATGAAGACGTGCGACATCGCGTAGCCGGTGAGGAAGAGCAGCCCGCGCACGGCCCAGAGGTTGCTCTCCGGCCCGATCGTCGCCATCAGCGCCAGGCAGCCGGCCACCACGGCGGACCCGGCGGCGAGGAGCCGGCGCGGGCCGATCCGCGGGTAGAGCCGGGCCGACACCTGGGAGGCGAGCATCACACCGAGCGCCTCGGGGAACACCATCAGACCGCTGTGCAGGGCGTCCATGCCGAGCGCGTCCTGCATCAGCAGCGGGAAGAGGTAGAGCATGCCGAGGAAGGCCGCGCCGGAGAACAGCGACAGCAGGTTGGTGGTGCGGAAGATCCGGTCCCGGAACAGCCGCAGGTCGAGCATCGGCTCGGGGCGGCGCAGCTCGACGGCGACCAGGGCGGCGAGGGCGAGCAGGCCGGCGAGCGCCGGGGCGAGGACGCGCGCGCTCCCCCAGCCCGAGGACGCCCCCTCGGAGAGCGCGTACATGGTGCCGCCGAAGCCGACGGCGGCGAGCAGGAAGCCGGCCACGTCGAACCGGCCGGCCCGCTCGACGCGGTAGTCCGGCAGGAAGAGCAGGCCGAAGACCAGCCCGGCGAGGCCCACCGGCACGTTGACGATGAAGACCCAGTGCCAGGACCAGCTGTCCACCAGCCAGCCGCCGAGCACCGGCCCGCTGGCCGGGGCGACGGCGGTGGGCAGCATCAGCACCCGGGTGGCGCGCATCCGCTCCTCCTGCGGGAAGGCGCGGAAGAGCATGGTCATCCCGACCGGGGTGAGCAGGCCGCCGGCCGCGCCCTGGAGGATCCGGTACAGGGTGAGCGAGGCCAGCGAGTCGGCCGTGCCGCAGAGCAGCGAGGTGGCGGTGAACAGGGCGAGCGCGTACAGGAAGACCCGGCGGGTGCCGAAGCGGTCGCCGAGCCAGCCGGAGAGCGGCACGAAGACGGCCAGGCTGACCAGGTAGCCGACGTTGATCACGCCGACCCCGGCCGGGTCGGTGCCGAAGTCCCGGCCGATCGCGGGCAGGGCCACGTTGACGATCGTGCCGTCCATGATCGTCATGAACAGCGAGGCGACGAAGACGACGCCGACCGCGATCTTGGGGTTCATCCGCGTCGGCCGGGCCGGGCTCGTCGCACTCATCGGGGGTTCTCCAGGTTTGGTGAAAAATCAACCAGCCACCATGCCCGAACGACCCCGCGAACGACAACAGGGCCCCGCTGTGGGCGAGACCCTGCGCACGGTCGGGGTGACCGGATTCGAACCGACGGCCTTCCGCTCCCAAAGCGGACGCGCTACCAAACTGCGCCACACCCCGTGGTGCCGAGAGGAAGCGTACACGCCGGGCCCCGCCGGATCGCCGAGATATTCCGAGGCCTCCACCGCGAATCGGGTGTGCGCGCAGCCGACCGGACCAGGTACGCTGTTCCCGACCTTCCGTCCGGTGACGGCCGGGGGATCGCGCGGGCGTAGCTCAATGGTAGAGCCCTAGTCTTCCAAACTAGTCACGCGAGTTCGATTCTCGTCGCCCGCTCAGCAGGAACGGCCCCGGTGGATGCACGGCATCCACCGGGGCCGTCCGCGTTTCCGGCGGGCCGTCAGCGCCCGGGCGTCACAGGCCCAGCCGGGCGGCCCGGGCGGCGGCCCGCTCCAGCAGCCGGTGGACGTCGGCCTGCCGGGTGGCGGGCCGGTCGTTGAACTCGTCCGGGGAGTTCACCGGGCGGCCGGTGGCGTGCAGCACCTCCATCAGCTGGACCCGGGCGGTGCGCACGGTGGCCGGGGTGCCGAACCCGTGGGCGAGCACCGCCGCCTGGGCACCGAGCAGGCACACCCGGCCGGCCGCGTCCCACATCGCCCCCTGGAGCCAGCCGTGCGCGGCGATGTAGCGGGAGGCGAGGCCGAGGTGCTCGGCGGCGGTGACCGGCACGGGCCGGGCGGGGCGGCGCAGCGCCCGGTCGAGCAGGGTGGCCCGGGGCGGCGGGTGGCCGGCGTGCCAGGGCTGCGGCACCGAGCCGTGGGGGCAGACGTAGGGCGCCGGGGTGCGCGCGGGGGCGGGCAGCGAGGCGAGGTACGCCTCGATCTCGGCGACCAGGCCGAAGACGCCCGGGGTGGGCGGCGGGGCGGGGCTCGGGGCGGTGGGCGGAAGGACAGGGGGCGGCGGGGCGGTGCGGGGCATGCGGGTTCTCCAGGCGGAGCCGGTGGTTCTCGCGGTTCGCGGTTTCTCGCTACCCCAAAATGGTGCATTCCGGTCATCTCGGCGACCGGAGCGGCACGCCGTCATCGCCGCGGCCGCCCGTCGCGACGGCGGTCCGGTGACGGCCCGGCGGTTTCCCGGGGGGCCTTCGGGCCGATAGCCTCGGCGGCGTTCGAGAGCAGTTCGATGGCCGATGGCGTTCGAGACGATTCGAAGCCGTGAGCGGAGGAGTCCCCGTGCGCCCGCAGGACCGACTGGCCGTCATTCAGCGCTGCGTGGTCCGGGAGATGGCGCGGCTCGGGCAGGAGTTCGCCGCCGACGGCGAGGTGGTGCGCGGTCCGGGGACGGTCGCGGTGGCCGTCCGGGAGCACCCCGGCGGCGAGGGCGCCGGGCACGTCGACCTCGGCTGGGCGATGGAGCTCGGCCGGGCGGACGCCCCGGTGGTGTGGGACTGCGCGGCCGGCCTCGGCCAGACCGAGGAGGAGAAGCTCGAGAACGCGGTGCGGATGTGGGCGACCACCACGGCGGCCGCGCTGGTCGAGCTGCGGGAGGGCCGCGGCGCGCACGCCGACCACGCCGACCACCCCGAACTGCCCGGCTGGCACGCCGTCCAGGGGCCGGCGGCGGTCTTCGGGTTCGGCAACGAGCGGCTGGCCGCCTGGCTGGCCGGGAACCGGGTGGTGCCGGCGCTGGCGCCCGCGCTGCTGCCCGCGCTGGCCGGGCCGGGGGCGCGGCGGCCGCACGGGGTGAAGCTGTTCCTCGGCGGGCGGTCGGGGGACGACGTGGCCGAGGTCAGGATCGACGGCGAGGTCAGCGAGGAGGCGTCGGCGGCACTGCGGGCGCTGGACTGGCCGCGCGGCGAGCGGCTGTGCTGGGCGCGGCTGTTCGTGCTGCTGACGGCCCGCGAGGAGCCCTCGGCGCCGCTGACCGCGCCGGCCGGCGCCGGCGGGGTCGTGCCGGTCCGGCCGGCGGCCGTGGCGGCGGCGCGCCCGCGGGGCCTGTTCGCCCGGTGGCGGCAGGCGAGGCGCGCCGGCCGGTGACGGGGCGCCGGCCGCGGCGGGCCGGCGGTCCGCAGGTCAGCTGGTGATGTTGGAGATGGACTTGGCGATCTCGTTCAGGAAGTCCTGGATCGGCTGGGCGGCGGTGCTCTGGTGGAGCATGAAGCCGAACAGGGCGGCCAGGATGAAGTGCCCGGGCTTCAGCTGCTTCTGGCGGATGAAGATGAAGCAGATGATGCCGAACAGGACCAGCGCGGAGACGGAGAGTGCCACCCGGACTCACTTCCTCGTTTCATAGCGGGGCGCCACCGGCGGACGACCCCTGCGAAGCCGGACCCCGGCCTGTCCGACGGTCCCGAGGCGGAACGGCAGTTCGTCCGGCACGTCGAGGCCGGAGGGAAGGTCGCCCGTCGCGACCGCACGGTGTCCGTCGTGCCGCATGTGACGCCCCCCATCCCCCGAATCCTGAACAGTCCCGCCCGGACTCAGTGTGGTCGACCGTGCCGATTGCGTAAAGGTCTGACAGTCGGTAGAACGCCGATATCCTGCGATGCGAGACGAGTTTCCGCCGACCGAGACGATAGCCGAGACATCCTGACGAATCGTCGGCGGGGCGCCGCTGAGCGGCCGGGAAACGATCGGCGGGCCGGACCGGAACCGGCAGGTCCGCTCTGCTTGCGGGGTCCCGGAATTGGCTGAAGATCAGCTCCGGGGCTTGACAGCGGCTGCCACTGGCACATGCCGCCGCGAGAGCGCCGCGACGGGCCCCCGGAACGCCGCCGGGAGCCGCTCAGTCGCGCCAGAACAGCAGGACCGCGCGGTCGTCGTTGATGTCCCGGGCGACCGTCTCGATCAGCCGGGAGGCCGCCCCGCCGCCGGTGCCCGGGCCGCCGCCCGGCACCAGCCGGTCCGCCTCGCCCATCAGCCGGTCCATGCCCTCCGAGAGGTCCCGCCCGGGCGCCTCGACCATGCCGTCGGTGCACAGCATCAGGACGTCCCCGCGGTTCAACCGCCCCCGTACGCCCTCGAACTTGGCACCGTCGTAGATGCCCAGCGCCGGGCCCTCCAGCGCCTCCTTGACCTCCCAGCGGCCGGCGCCCGCCAGCCGCTGCATGCCCGGCAGGTGCCCGGCGGAGAGCAGCTCGTACTCGCCGGTGTCCAGGTCGAGCACCAGGTGCACGGCGGTCGCGAAGCCCTCCTCCCAGGACTGCCGCAGCAGATAGCCGTTGGCGGCGGGCAGGAAGTCGTGCGCGGGCAGCGAGCCGAGCAGCCCGCCGAACGCGCCGGAGAGCAGCAGCGCCCGCGAGCCGGCGTCCATGCCCTTGCCGGAGACGTCCGCGAGGACCACCTCCAGCACCCGCCGGCCGGGGCCGGTGCGGTCGGCGACCACGAAGTCGCCCGAGAAGGACTGCCCGCCGGCCGGGCGCAGCGCCATGTCGGCGTGCCAGCCGTCCGGCAGCCGGGGCACCCGGCTCTGCACCCGCAGCCGCTCGCGCAGGTCGAAGAGCATCGTCGAGCCGCCCCACCAGGGCACGCCGACCCGGCTGCGGAACTGGGCCAGCAGCAGGCCGCCGACCCCGGCCGCGCCGACCACCAGGGCGGCGCCGGGGGTGACCCCGTAGGTGTAGGACTCGGGGTGGTCGCTGGCCACCCGCTGGCCGGTGTGGATGACCGACTCGGCGGACAGGCCGAGCGCGGCCAGCGCGTAGAGCACCACCAGCGAGCCCGGGCGCAGCAGCAGGGCCGCCGCCAGGATCGGCAGGACCAGCGCGGTGGGCGGGGCCCAGGCGGGCCACCAGACGTTGAGCAGGATCAGCAGCGGCACCAGCAGCGAGAGCGCGCAGAGCACCGGCCAGTCGGCGGCGCCGCCGCGGAACCAGTCCACAGCGGCGGTGCGCAGCCTTCGGCGGACCCGGCGGAGCCTCTTGCGCAACCGGGCCGTCACGGGGTCGGACGCCGGGGCGGCGCCGGGCCTCGTCGCAGTCGTCTGGGGCGGTGTGCCCGGCGCTCTGCCAGCCATGGGGACCGACCATATCCAGCGCTCCCGGTCGGCGTCGACGGGCCGGGCGGGGGCGGCGGTGCGGTGGCGCGGGCGCGTCAGCGGGTTTCGGCCGATTGCGGCGGGCGGCGTCCGGAGCGTCAGGAGGCGTACGGGCACAGGGCGTACGAACCGCCCGGGCGCCGTGCGCGCCCCGTCGCGCGGGCGGTCGGGCAGGGCGCGCGCCGGGGTGCGCGCTGTGGCCGATCACACAGCGATCACACAGCGGGCGTCCAGCCGCCGTCCGGCCGGTTCCGCACCCCGCCGGGCGGGCCCGGGGAACGCGGCGGCCGGCCGCGCCGTCGGGGCGCGGCCGGCCGCCGGGAGGAGCCGGGACGGGCGGGAGGGGTCAGCCCTCCTGCTGCGGGTGGTGGGCCGGGATCGGCGGGAGCTCGCCGGTGGTCTCGTACACGCTGAGCATGTCGATCCGGCGGGTGTGGCGCTCGTCGCCGCTGTACGGGGTGTTGAGGAAGATCTCGACGAACTTGGTGGCCTCGTCCTCGGTGTGCATCCGGCCGCCGATGGAGATCACGTTGGCGTTGTTGTGCTCGCGGCCGAGCGCGGCGGTCTGCTCGCTCCAGGCCAGCGCGGCGCGGACGCCCTTGACCTTGTTGGCGGCGATCGCCTCGCCGTTGCCCGAACCGCCGATCACGATGCCCAGCGACTGCGGGTCGGAGGCGGTGCGCTCGGCGGCGCGCAGGCAGAACGGCGGATAGTCGTCGAGGGCGTCGTAGATGTGCGGCCCGCAGTCGACCGGCTCGTGGCCGGCCTCCTTGAGCCACTCCACGAGGTGGTTCTTCAGTTCGTATCCGGCATGGTCGGAGCCCAGGTACACGCGCATGCCCATGAGTGTGGCATGCGCGCGGACCCGGGCTCCGCAGGGGGCGACGCGTTCGGCACGTCCAGGCCCGGACCCGCCGGAGGGGCGCGCCGGTGCCGGAAGGGAGGAGCGAGGACGCCGTGACGAAGGAGCGGCGTTGGAGCGACGACCGTCGGCACCGGGTCGGAGCGCCCCGGGGCGGGTCCGGGCCCGAAGACAGGGGCCGCTCAGCGGCGGTCGAGCAGCTTCCAGGCGACGGGGAGGGCGCCGGCGGCGAGGGCGGCCTTCAGGGCGTCGCCGACCAGGTACGGGTAGAGGCCGAGCTCGGCGGCGCGGGCCAGCGGGACGTCGAGGGCGAACGCCAGGTAGGGCACGCCGACCGCGTAGATGGCGAGGCTGCCGAGGACCATCGCGGCGGCGGTGCGCACCGGCGAGCGGTCGGCGCCGCGCCGGGCCAGCGCGCCGACCAGGCCGGCGGCCAGCACGAAGCCGATCGCGTAGCCGAGCGAGGGCATCGACCAGCCGGAGGAGCCCTCGGCGAACCACGGCACGCCCGCCATGCCGGCCAGCAGGTAGAGGCCGAGCGAGGCGACGCCCCGGCGGGTGCCGAGCGCGGTGCCGACCAGCAGGGCCGCGAAGGTCTGGCCGGTGACCGGCACCGGGGAGCCGGGGACGTTCACCGACAGCTGGGCGGCCAGGCCGGTGAGCGCGGCGCCGCCGGCGACCAGGGCGAGGTCACGGGCCTGGGCGCCGAAACGGGTGCCGGCGGCGGGCAGCAGGTCGGCGAGCACGGCGCGGCTCGGAACGGGGGTGCTGGCGGTGGCCATCGGGCTTCTCCTCGGCACGGTGGGGATCCGGACGATCGAAGGATCAGCGGATCAAGTGAGTGATCACTCTGAACCTACGCGGCGATCACCCCGAACACCGTCAGGGATCCGGACAAACCCCCGGCCGCCCTCCTTGTCGGGTCCCGACCCACCGGGGCGACGGAACGTGAGCGGACGGGCCCGTGCTGTCACGATGGGGTCCGCATGCTGATCCCGAACCCGACATTCTTGGCATGCACAGCCACGTCACCGGATATTGGACAGCTCGCACCACATGTCGAACAGTCTGGATCCACCCCCCATGGCCCCCACCTCCGCGCACACCGCGCCGCCCGGGACCACACCCGCTCCCCCGGCCGACGGCCAGCAGCTCTCGCACGGCCTCAAGCAGCGCCACCTCTCGATGATCGCGCTCGGCGGCGTCATCGGCGCCGGCCTGTTCGTCGGCTCCGGCGCCGGCATCGCGGCGGCCGGACCCGCCATCATCCTGGCCTTCGTGCTCTCCGGCCTGCTGGTCATGCTGATCATGCGGATGCTCGGCGAGATGTCGGCGGCCCGCCCGGCCTCCGGCTCCTTCTCCGTGCACGCCGAGAAGGAACTCGGCCCCTGGGCCGGGATCACCGCCGGCTGGATGTACTGGGTGATGCTCTGCTGCGGTGTCGCCGCCGAGGCCACCGCCGCCGGCAGGATCGTCAACGGCTGGATCCCCGGTGTCTCCGCGTGGATCTGGGTCGCCCTGTTCATGGTGTTCTTCTGCGCCAGCAACCTCACCGCGGTGAAGAACTTCGGCGAGTTCGAGTTCTGGTTCGCCGCCGTCAAGGTCGCCGCGATCATCGCCTTCCTGGTGCTGGGCGGGCTCGGCGTGGCCGGCGTGCTCGGCCCCGGCGCCCCCGGCACCGCCAACCTCACCGGCCAGGGCGGCTTCCTGCCCACCGGCGTCAGCGGACTGATCGTCGGCCTGCTCGCCTCCGTCTTCGCCTACGGCGGCCTGGAGACGGTCACCATCGCCGCCGCCGAGTCCCAGGACCCCAAGCGCAACGTCGCCAACGCCGTGCGCACCGCCGTCTGGCGGATCGCGGTCTTCTACATCGGCTCGATGGCACTGGTCGTCACCCTGGTCTCCTGGAAGGACCCGGCGGTCGTCGCCGACGGCCCCTACGTCACCGTGCTGCGCCACCTCGGGGTGCCCGGCGCCGGGACGATCATGCAGTTCGTGGTGCTGATCGCCCTGCTGTCCGCGATGAACGCCAACATCTACGGCGCCTCCCGGATGGCCTACTCGCTGGTCGGCCGCGGCCAGGGCCCGCGCGCCCTCGCCAAGGTCAGCGGCGGGGTCCCCCGGCGGGCCGTGCTCGCCTCCTGCCTGTTCGGCTTCGCCGCCGTCCTGGCCGCCAAGTTCTGGCCCGCCACCGTCTTCACCTGGCTGATGAACACCACCGGCGTCGCCATCCTGGTCGTCTGGCTGTTCATCTGCGTCGTCCAGCTGCGGATGCGCCGGCGCCTGGAGCGCGAGGCCCCCGAGCTGCTCACCGTGCGGATGTGGGGCTTCCCGTACCTGACCTGGGTCGCGATGGCCGCCGTCGCCGGCATCCTCGCCCTGATGACCACCACCGAGGGCAACCGGCAGCAGCTGTACGCGGCCGGCGTGCTGGTCGTGCTGCTCACCGGCGCCGGACTGCTCAAGCAGCGCCGGGACGCCGCCCGCGGCTGACCCGCGACGCCGAACGGAAGGGGCCCGGTACCACGCGGTACCGGGCCCCCTCGCGTCCGCGGGCCTACTCGAAGGACGGGCTCGCGGTACGGGTCCGCTTGATCTCGTAGAAGCCCGGCGTCGAGGCGACCAGCAGGGTGCCGTCCCACAACCGGGCGGCGGCCTCCCCGCGCGGGATCGGCGTCACCACCGGGCCGAAGAACGCCACCCGCTCGCCGTCCGCGCCCTCGACCGCGATCACCGGGGTGCCGACGTCCTCGCCGACCAGGGTGATGCCCTCCTTGTGCGACAGGCGCAGCGCCTCGTCGTACGCGTCGGTGCCGGCCGCGTCCGCCAGCTCCACCGGCAGCCCGGCCGCGGCCAGCGCCGCCTCGACGGTCTCCCGGTTCTGCGGCAGGCCCTCGTTGTGGAAGCGGGTGCCCAGCTCGGTGTAGAGCCGGCCCAGCACCTGATCGCCGTGCTGCCGCGCCGCCGCGACGCACACCCGCACCGCGCCCCAGGCGTTGTCCAGCAGCTCCCGGTACTGCTCCGGCAGGTCCCGGTCCTCGTTCAGCACCGACAGGCTCATCACGTGCCAGTTCACGTCCACCGGGCGCAGCTGCTGGACCTCGATCAGCCAGCGGGACGTCATCCAGGCCCACGGACAGGCCGGGTCGAACCAGAAGTCGGCGGTCTTGCGCTCGGCGGCGCCGGCGGCACCAGCGGAAGTCGTCACGGCTGTCGTCCTTCGAGAGTCGTCCGGAAGAAGTGTGCGTCGGGGCCGTGCGGCCACGCGGAACCGCGCCCCCGGAGCAGCAACACCCGGCCCGCGCCGCTGATTCCGCCCCGCCCGCCCGAGTTGTGCAATGGTACCGGCGCGGGGGGCGTGAAAGGATGCCCTGGCAGCACCACAGCGCGCCGCACCACCGCACCAGCGAAGACCGCACCACCACCGTGCGAGCCGGACAAAGGAGTACCGCCGTGCCGGGCAAGAACCTGAGCCGCGACGAAGCCCAGCAGCGGGCCAGCATCCTCACCGTGGACGGCTACCGCGTCCGGCTGGACGTGACCTCGGCCCCCGACCCCGCCGCCGCCACCTTCCGCTCCACCACCACCATCGCCTTCCGCTGCGCCGAACCGGGCGCGTCGACCTTCGTCGACCTGCTCGCCCCGGCGGTGCGCGCCGTCACCCTCAACGGCCGCGCCCTCGACCCGGCCACCGCCTACGACGGCGCCCGGGTGCACGTCGACGGCCTGGCCGCCGACAACGTGCTCACCGTCGAGGCCGACTGCGCCTACAGCCGCACCGGCGAGGGCCTGCACCGCTTCACCGACCCCGCCGACGGCGAGACCTACCTCTACACCCACTACGAGCCGGCCGACGCCCGCCGGGTCTTCGCCACCTTCGAACAGCCCGACCTGAAGGCCCCGTTCACCTTCACCGTCACCGCGCCGGCCGCCTGGGACGTCCGCTCCAACGCCGCGCACGAGGCCGTCACCGCCGAAGGCGCCGCCCGAACCTGGGAGTTCGCGCCGACCAAGCCGATCTCCACCTACCTCACCGCCGTCGTCGCCGGCCCGTACCACGTCGCCCGCGACCACTACAGCCGCACCCTCGACGACGGCACGGTGCTGGACATCCCGCTCTCCGCGCTGTGCCGCAAGTCGCTCGCCCCGTACTTCGACGCCGACGAGATCCTCGGCGTCACCAAGCTCGGACTCGACTTCTTCCACGAGCGGTTCGCCTACCCGTACCCCTTCGGCAAGTACGACCAGGCGTTCGTCCCCGAGTACAACATCGGCGCCATGGAGAACCCCGGCTGCGTCACCTTCCGCGAGGAATTCGTCTTCCGCTCGAAGGTCACCGACGCCGCCTACGAGGGCCGCGCCAACGTCGTCCTGCACGAGATGGCGCACATGTGGTTCGGCGACCTGGTCACCATGCGCTGGTGGGACGACCTGTGGCTGAAGGAGTCCTTCGCCGACTTCATGGGCTCCTACGGCCTGGTCGGCGCCGGCACCCGCTACCAGAGCGCCTGGGTCACCTTCGCCAACCAGCGCAAGGCCTGGGCCTACCGGCAGGACCAGTTCCCCACCACCCACCCGATCACCGCGGACATCCGCGACCTCGAGGACGCCAAGCTCAACTTCGACGGCATCACCTACGCCAAGGGCGCCTCGGTGCTCAAGCAACTGGTGGCGTACGCCGGGGCGGAGGCCTTCTTCGAGGGCGCCCGCCGCTACTTCCAGCGGCACGCCTTCGGCAACACCGAACTCGCCGACCTGCTGGACATCCTGGAGGAGACCAGCGGACGCGACCTCAAGTCCTGGGCCGCCGCCTGGCTGCAGACCGCCGGCGTCAACACCCTCACCCCGCAGCTCACCGCCGACGCCGAGGGCCGGATCACCGAACTCGCCGTCCTCCAGGACGGCGACGTGCTGCGCCCGCACCGGGTCGCGGTCGGCCTCTACGACCGGGACGCCGACGGCGCGCTGGTGCGCACCGCCCGCTTCGAACTGGACGTCACCGGCGCCCGCACCGTCGTCGCGGAGGCCGTCGGCCGCACCCGCCCCGCGCTCGTCCTGCTCAACGACGACGACCTGACCTACTGCAAGATCCGCTTCGACGAGGAATCGCTGGAGACCCTGCGCTCCGGCCTCGGCGACATCAAGGACGACCTGGCCCGCGCGCTCGCCTGGTCCGCCGTCTGGAACCTCACCCGGGACGCCCTGATGCCGGCCCGCGACTACGTGGCGCTGGTGCTGCGGTTCGCCGGCCAGGAGGGCAACATCGGCGTCCTGCAGTCGCTGCACACCCAGGCCAAGGGCGCCGTCGACCTCTACGCCGACCCCGCCTGGCGCGGCGAGGGCGGCCGGCTGCTCGCCGACGGCGCGCTGCGCGAGCTGCGCGCCGCCGCCCCCGGCAGCGACCACCAGCTGGCCTGGGCCCGCTTCCTGGCGCAGACCGCCAACGGCTCCGAGCACCTCGGCCTGGTCCGCGGACTGCTGGCCGGCACCGCCCGGATCGACGGCCTGGAGGTCGACCAGGAGCTGCGCTGGGCGCTGTGGCTGGCCCTGGCCGCCACCGGCCAGGCCACCGAGGAGGAGCTGGCCGGGGAACTGGCCGCCGACAACACCGCGAGCGGGCGCCGCCAGCACACCCAGTGCCTGGCCGCCCGGCCCACCCCGGAGGCCAAGGCCGCCGGCTGGTCCGCCGTGATCGACTCCGACGAGCTGCCCAACGCGCTGGTCGAGGCCAACATCGCCGGCTTCGCGGTACCCGCCCACCGCGACCTGACCGCGCTCTACGCCGCGCCCTACTTCAAGCTGCTGGAGCGGGTCTGGGCCGAGCGGACCATCGAGATCGCGATGCGCATCGTCGGCGGCTTCTTCCCGCAGGCGCAGGTGGACGAGGCCACGCTGGCCGAGGCGGACGCCTGGCTGACCGGGCACCCGGACGCGGCGCCCGCGCTGCGCCGCCTGGTGCTGGAGCGCCGGGACGACCTGGCCCGGGCACTGCGGGCGCAGGCCTGCGACCGGGCCTGAGCGGACGGAACGGGGTGGGCCCCCGCCGCGACGCGCGGCGCGGCGGGGGGCGCCCCCGCCCGGCCGCCCGCCGCGGGGGCCCGAGGCACCGCCGGCCCGTGGGCGGGGGGGGGGGAC